>NZ_CP161812.1:4828056-5129809 GCF_040801775.1 Luteolibacter sp. Populi | reverse complement strand
GCCCCCATCGAATACCCCACCAAAACCCGCTTCCCCTCAGCCGCTTCTACTTCCCGATTCAAGGCCCGGCCAAACTCGCCCATCGTCATCGGGCAACAGTCCAGGAAGCGCCACAAATCCACCCGCTGCACCGCCCAGCCCGGCACCGCCAGCCCGCGCCAATCCGCCGCCATCCCGACGGCCCCGTGCAGGCACCACAGTGTTCCCTTCATTCGCCGGTCAGCCAAGCCGGGCCTGCCTTCGGCGACAAGCGTGGCATTGAGCGTCGTTCTGGAGCGCCCAAGGAGATTCCTCCTGAATTCAATGCCTCTTCCGATCCATAAGCCCCCTTACCCCCATGCGGCTTTCAAGAAGCAGCGTGAGGAATGAGGGGGCATCGCCCAGGACCGTATTGACCGCCCGGTCCATCTTTTAAAGGCGGAGTGTATCCGTCCGTGCTGTTGCAATGGTGCCGGAGCTTGGAACCACCCGGCAGCCGCAGAAGAGGGCCGCCGGACCGGAGGGGCTAAAGAGCCCGTCGGGACTTCCAAGGAGTAGCAGAAATCGGGGTTTTCGTCAATCGGGATAAGTGTTCAGAAGAGTAGTCTGAAAACTAGGCGACGGCGGGAATTCTCCTGCTATACAGTTCCCCAGCGTCCCGCCATGTCCACTTCCATCCGCCTCCGCCTGACCGGCACCGCCCTGTTTGTGCTGCTGCCGTCCTGCGGCCTGATCAAGGCACCCTTTCAAGTCGCCGGAGCCGTCGTCGATGGCACGGCGATGGTGAGCAAGAAGGCCTACAAGGCCTCGACCGACCCCTTCAAGAAGACCCCGGAGGAAAAGGCCGCGGCCGCCAAGGAGAAGGAAGCGAAAGAGGCCAAGGAGGCAAAAGAAAAGGAAGCCAAGGACGCTGCCGCGAACCCCGGCCAACTGCCGGTGCTGCCGCCGGTGGAGCCCGCGCTGCCGGAGCAAGCGCCAAGCCAGACGCCCTCGAACGACTTCCTCCCGCCGCCGCCGCCCGATCCGCCCGCGCCGGACAATCTGCCCTATCAGGGCCGCTGAATTTCCCAGCTCTGGCCGACTGCCCCGGCGATGAATCGCTCGCCGGGAATCCCCTCCTTCTCCAGCGCCGCCTTCAAGCGATACGGCGGCTCGCCCATCGGCTCGTCCGTCAGGCGGAAGGTCCCCCAATGCATCGCCACCGCCCTGCGGCAGCGCGATTCGATGAAGGCCTGCAGCGACTCCTCCGGGTTCATGTGGATCGGCTGCATGAACCAGCGCGGCGAGTAGGCGCCGATCGGGATCATCCCGAAATCGATCGGCCCGAAGCGCTCGCCGATCTCGCGGAAGGCCGGGCAATAGCCGCTGTCCCCGGCGTGCCACAGCTTCACGCCCGCGCCCTCTAACAACCACCCGCACCAGTGCCCGCGGTTGCGGTCGAAGGGCGTGCGCGCCGTGAAGTGCTGGGCGGGGGTGGCGCTGAGTTGGATCCCGGGGAAGAGCTCCATCTGCCCGAACCACGTCAGCTCTTTCACATTCCGGAAGCCCTTCCTGCCCAGCCACGCCGCATGGCCCTCCGCAATCACCAGCGGCATCTCCTTGCCCAGGGTCAGCAGCGTCGACAGGTCCAAGTGATCGTAGTGCGAATGCGTCAGCAGCACCGCATCGATCGCCGGCAGCTCTTCCAAGCGGCAGGCGGGCGGGCTCACGCGCCGGAACCGCTCCATGCGGAAGGGCGCGCAGTAGTCGGAGAAAACCGGGTCGATCAGCAGGTTCCTGCCGAGGCCCTGCACGAGGAAGGAAGCATGCCCCAGCCAAGTGACCCGCCAGCCTTCCGCCGGTGGCGCTTGCGGTGAGAAAGGCATGACCGGGGCGGGATCATCCACCGTCGTGAAGATTTTATCCACCGGCGGATTTCCGAATCTCCAGCGGAAGAGGTCACGGATGGAATGTTGGGCGTGCGGCCAGGGATTCGAGAATTGGGGCATGGAATAAGGGCGAAGCCGCGGGAAACTAGCAGGCTTCAGGCAGAACGCCACGAATGGCTCTGAGCGTCCAATCTCTATGGAAAATCGCCTTCCGCGGCGCAGCCGCCGTGGACTGCGCGCAGCCTGCTGCCGCTGTCCCGATGCAGCCTGCTGCAAGGGGCGCTGCAAAGGCGAAGCACGGGGTATGGCGAGCCGCGCACGGAGCGTGGGATACGGTCAGCCGCGGCGCAGCCGCCGTGGACTGCGCGCAGCCTGCTGCCGCTGTCCCGATGCAGCCTGCTGCGAGGGGCGCTGCAAGGGCGAAGCACGGGGTATGGCGAGCCGCGCACGGAGCGGAATACCGAGATTTTCCGTCCTTCACGGCAGCAGGCTACCTGCCCACAGCGGCAGCGGGCTGCACGCACTCCACGGTCGCTGCGCGACTTTCCGCCCCGGACCCATGGAGCGAACTGAAGCCTGTGCTGTCAGGAACTCAACCCCGCGCATCCCAAGCCTTCCAAAAAGCCGCCGTCTCTTCCGCATCCGGGATCAGCTCGACCACCATCGGCACCTCCCCCGGCTCCAGCGCGTCGAAACCGTCTTCGCCCTCGATCCGGAGGTAGTTCATGCCCCACATCCCGGCCCAGCCATCGAGGCGGAGTTCGTGGGGGTTCAGCATGAGTTCCTTCGCGCGCTCGTGCATCGCGTCGAGGCGGGGCAGGCGGGAGAAGATCTGGCCGCCACCGTTGTTGATCACCACCAGCATGCGGCCCTTGCGCTCGATCTGGCCGAGCCAGGCGGGCGCAGCCAGGTCGTAAAGCGCGGTGAGATCACCGACGATGCACCACGAATCCTCGACATCCGCGGTCCAGCCAAGCCAGGTCGAGAGCTGGCCGTCGATGCCATTGGCACCGCGGTTGGCGCGGACATCCGTGACCGGCTTGCTGCGCTGGGCGAAGAGATTCCATTCGCGGATCGGCAGGCTATTGCCGAGGTAGAGGGATGACCCGGTGGAAGCGTAGGCGGAGAGCACCCGCAGCAAGCCGGGCTCACTATCGGGGTGCGCTTCCAAGGCATCCTCGATCTCCCCGGCGCAGCGCGAAGTCCGACGGAAGTAGTCGAAGGCATCGCCGGCCTTCTCCACGGCACCGAGGCCCTTGATCGCCCGCGCCACCGGCGAGACGATGATCTCGCAGCTCCGCGCCAATCCGGGGAAGCCGGTGCGCGTGATGTTGTAAACCTCGGTCTCCGGCAGATCCTCCAGGTCCCGCCAGAAGCGGCCGCTCGGCACGCCGCCGATCCGCAGCAATTTCCCCGGCGGGCGCTCGCGCAGCATCCGGTCGGGATCCGGCAGGCAGAGTTCGCCCAAGGCCTCGCGCAGACCGCTGGTCGCTTCGACCGCGACGGGTGCGCCCAGGGCGATGCAAAAGTGGAAGACTTCCTCATGGTCCTCCGGCTCGAGGTCGCCGATCATCACCACCAGCCCGCGATAGAGATCGTCCCGCAGCCAGAGCGCGAGCGCCGCGACCGAGAAATTCGGCGGCGGGATCGTGATCTCTTCACTTTCCGCCGGTGGGGTCCACTCGCCCGGCAGGAATTCCTCCTCCAGCTCCACATTCCAATGCCAGGGGCCGCGCTGCTTCCACTCCGAAATCTCGCCGGACCCGGCATGCTCGCCGAAGATTCCGGGCTGGGTGATCGCCTGCGGGGCACCGGTCCCGCGGAAGCGCTCCGGGCGGTCCGCCGTCAGCGCCAGCAGCGGACGGCCTTGGTAGAAGGACTCCACCACCGCGGGCAGAAGTTCGGCCACCGCCGTGCCACTGGTCGTGACCACCGCGCAGGGCTCACCGGTCGCCATCGTGCGGCCCAGCGCGAAGAAGCCGGCGCTGCGCTCCTCGAAGTGCCGCCACAGCCGCGCCTGGCCGGCGGCTTCCGCCCGCGCCAATACCTCCACCAGGGCAGCATTCCGCGCCCCGGCGCAGACGACGAATTCGCGGACGCCATGCCGGAGGCAGGCTTCAATGGCAGAACAGGCGCTTTCCCAAGTGGTCACGCGCGGAGGGTGGTGGAAGAATCCGAACCCGCCAAGCTCGGTCGCCCCGGGTCAATCAAATGCCCGTGGATCATCGATCAACCGGCGCAAGGCCATGGCATCAAGGCGGTCCTTCTCGCGCACCGATTTTTCCTTCCAACCGATAAGGGAGAGCTTCGAAGCAATTGCCACGAACTTCCCACGAACTTCGAACGTGTCCACATCGACGATTACATCTTCGTATCGTCGGCCGGACATTCGGGTAAATATGTCCACCTGGCACTGTTCGGTCTCTTCCACGATCCGGATAGCCCCTTCTTCATCGCCGAAATCATCCGGTGAGAGTTCACGGGCAAAGCCCTCGCCATAGCCAGCCATTAGATCAAGAAATCGCCGTATATTCGAAGGCTCGCCGTCGAGCAGGAGGTCGATGTCCTCCGTCAAGCGGACATAGCCCTGCAAGGTCACGGCAATCCCGCCGACTACAACAAATCGCACACCCGCCTCAACGAGCAGCACCAACAACTTTTCGAACGAGGGTTCCATCATTGGCGGGTGGTCTCCACTTGCCGCCGCGGAGCATTAGGGCGTTTCGACGCAGCATGGCGAGACGCTCCAGAGGAGGCAGGCGGCTCAAGCTGCCTCCTACCTTTTTTCGCAATGGCTCCCGGAACGGATCGCTCACGGCTGAATCCTAATGCAGACAGAGAACAAGGTCAGCACGAATTTCGGGAGTTTTCATCCCCTTCCACCTTTCCCCCCACTTTGTAATTCGCGGGCTCCCGGCTCCGTGTTAGATTCCAGATCGAAAACCCTCAATCATGTCACTCGACCCACAAACCCTCTGGCTCATTGTCGGACTTGTCCTGATCATGGTCGAGTTCGTGGTCCCCGGGATCGTCATCGTGTTCTTCGGCATCGGCGCGATCATCACGGCGATCACCACTTGGTTCGGCTGGACTCCGGATCTGGGAGGACAGGTGGCCGTGTTCGCGATCAGCTCCGCCGCGCTGCTGTTCGGCTTGCGGCGCTTCGTGAAGAAGTGGTTCGTGGGCCTTTCGACCAATCCGAACGGCCACGATGACGACTTCACCGGCCGCGAGGCGCGCGTGATCACCTCCCTGCCCGGCCACGGTGGCGATGGCAAGGTCGAGATCAAGGGATCCAACTGGAATGCCCGCAGCGAAGTCGCCGTGCCTGCCGGTGCCACCGTCATCATCGAACGCCGCGAGGGGCTAACCTTCCATGTCCGGCCCCGCCATTGATTTTCCTACTCCACCATGAAGTCCCTGCTCGCTTATTCCCTGCTGGCCCAAGGCGGTAACGCCTTCGGCACCATCCTCATCATCGTCCTGGTCGCGATCCTGATCGTGGCCCTGCTCATGACCGCGCGGATCGTGCCGCAGCGGCAGGCTTTCGTCGTGGAGCGGCTCGGCAAGTATCACAAGACGCTCGAAGCCGGCTTCCACATCACGATCCCCTTTATCGACCGCATCGCCTACAAGCATTCGCTGAAGGAAATCGCGATGGATGTGCCGCCGCAGTTCTGCATCACCAAAGACAACATCGCCATCGAGATCGACGGCCTGCTCTACATGCAGGTGTTGGATGCGAAGCTGGCCTCCTACGGGATCGACAACTACTACTACGCCGCTTCCCAGCTCGCGCAGACGACGCTCCGCTCGGAGATCGGCAAGCTGGAGCTCGACAAGACCTTCGAGGAGCGCGACACGATCAACGCCCAGGTGATCGAGGCGCTCGACAAGGCTTCGGAGCCATGGGGACTGAAGATCACCCGCTACGAGATCGCCAACATCAAGCCGCCGCAATCCGTGCAGGACGCGCTGGAAAAGCAGATGCGCGCCGAGCGCGAACGCCGTGCCACGATCGCCCTTTCCGAAGGCCAGCGCGAGGCCCAGATCAACGTCGCGGAAGGCCAGAAGCAGGAAGTCATCAAGCAGTCCGAGGCCAAGAAGCTGAGCCAGATCAACGAAGCCGAAGGCAAGGCCCGCGAGATCGAACTCCTCGCCATCGCCACCGCTGAAGGATTCCTGCGCATTGCCAATGCCATCGAGCAACCCGGCGGCAAGGACGCGGTGAACCTGCGCATCGCCGAGCAGTACATCATCCAGTTCGGGAATCTCGCGAAGGAGGCCAACACGCTGATCCTGCCCGCGAATCTCAGTGATATCGGTGGGGCGGTTGCGGGGCTTTCGAAGATCCTGGATAGCACGCGTCAGGGTGCCACCACCTCTTCGATTATCCCGCCGCCCCTTAGGTAGGCCGCTCGGGTTCCTGTCCGATCCGTCTCCCTCCCCTATGGCGGTCGGACGGATCGGACGGGGGCTTACAAGCCCACCCACATGATCCGGCCCGGGGACTTCGCGAGGGAGCGCGAAGCGAAGGTTCCGGGGAGTTCTGAGTTTCGGCGTCTTATCAGAAAGCCTTATAAGACCCGTCAACTCGTCAACTCGTCAATTCTCCCGTTACCAGATTGTAGGTCTCGCCTTCGTCGCCTCGGATGTCGGCCTGTAGCAGGGTCGCCAAGGCGGACGCGCCGGCCCAGACGGGATGCGAAGGGTCGTTGTTGACCCACTTTGCGGAAAAAGCAGCGGAGTTTTCACCCCATCGAAACACCGGACTCCAGATGCTTTCTCCGGGAAAGAATACTTCCGCATCCCCCGCACGACCGGCTATCCTGATTCCCTCACCTGTGACTGGATTAGCCAGCGTCGCCTCTTCCTGGCTGAGGCGGAGACCAAGGGTAGCTTCCACCGCTTCGCACCATTCGCGGTATGAGATCGGTGTCGAATCTTCCTTACGTTCGATGTGCAGATCGTAGGCCATTGTGGAGGAGATGCTTAAAGGCTCACCCGCATGATCCGGCCTGGTGACTTCGCGAGGAAGCGGCGGGCGAGGTCTTCGAACTGATCGGAAAGGTCGGTGAGGTGGATCTCCAGCTTGCCGGAGTTTTCGTCGGCGAGGAGCTCGAGCTGGGTGAGCTCGCTCTTCACGTGCTCCGCGCAGGTGGTGGCGGAGTCGACGAGGCGGACGCCGGCGGGCAGGAACTTTTCGAGGACCGGGACCAGCAGCGGGTAGTGGGTGCAGGCCAGCAGCAGGGTATCGATCCCGCGGTCGAGCATCGGGTCGAGGTAGGTGTGCAGCGCGGCGAGGGTGGAGGGGTGGTCGAGCCAGTCTTCTTCCACCAAGGGCACCAGCAGGGGCGCAGCGGTGGCGTGGAGGATCAGGCCGGTGCGACGCAGGGCGAGGGCGTGCTGGTAGGCGTGCGAGCGCACCGTGCCGCGGGTGGCGATGATCCCGACGCGCTGGGCCTGCGGGTCGGCGAGGACCGCTTCCACGCCGGGCTCGATCACACCGATGATCGGAATCTGGTAGCGCTCCTGGAGCGAGGGCAGGGCGTGGGCAGTCGCGGTATTGCAGGCCACCACCACGGTCTTCACGCCGCGGTCGAGGAGGAAGCGGACGTCCTCGTGGGAGAATTGGCGGATCGTTTCCGGGCTCTTGGAGCCGTAGGGGACGCGGGCGGTATCCCCCAGATAGACAATGTCTTCCGCAGGCAGGAGCTGCTGGACGGCGCGGACCACCGTCAGTCCGCCGACACCTGAATCGAAGATCCCCAAAGGGGCGTTGCGCATGACGGCGAGGAAAGCCCGGAAAGCGCGGTGCGGGAAGCGGAAAGAGGGCTTTGCCTTTGCATCCCTGACCTTTCGCAGCTACGAAACGGCGTGTGAACAGAATGATCGACGTTGCGATCGTGGGCAGCGGCCCGGCGGGCTGCACCTTGGCGGCCCTGCTTGCCCTGCGCGGGATCAGGTGCTTGGTTTTCGACGATGACAAGCGCCCCGAATTGCTGGTCGGCGAGTCGCTGCTGCCGCGGGTGGTGAGCCTGATGCGGCGGCTGGGGATCGAGGACCGCGCCAAGGCCTTTTCCCAACACAAGCCGGGCGTGGGCTTCATCGCGCGGGATGGCAGCCGGCTCGATTTCTTCTTCCCGCCCACGCCGGTCAAGGGCGTGCCGAACTACGCCTACAATGTCCCCCGGCCGCAGTACGACAACCTGCTGCGAGCCCGTGCCGAGGAGCTGGGCGTGACCTTCGTGAAGAGCCGCGCGCAGCTCGAACCCGGCACCGATGGGCGGGAAATCCAGCTCGCGGAGGCCAGCCTTGCCACCGTACCGGAACTCCAAGGCCGGCACCCGAAGTTGCTGGTGGACTCCACCGGCCGGGCGCGGGTTTTCGCCAAGGTGATCGGCCTCGGGGCGCAGCGCGGCAAGCGCAACGATGTGGCGTATTTCGCGCACTTCGAGGACTTCGACGTCGAGGCGAAGCGCGAGGGCCAGGCGGTGATCACCACCCTGAGCCGCGGCTGGAGCTGGCGGATCCCGCTGCCGGGCCGGCTATCGGTCGGCGTGGTGGTGGACAAGTCCGCGGCCAAGGAACATGGCGAGACCGCCGAGGAGCGGCTGGAATCGATCATCGACTCGGAGAAATTCCTCGGCCCTGCCGGAAAGGGCCGCCGCCGGGTGAGCCCGGTGATGACTTACACGAACTACCAGCTGATCTCCGAGCGCGGCCACGGTCCGGGCTGGGTGGCGGCGGGCGATGCTTTCGGGTTCGTGGACCCGATGCTCTCGCCGGGCCTGTTCATGGCGATGCACTCGGCGGATCTGATCGACCAGCACGCGTTTTCCAAAGGGGCGGCCATTCTTGATCAGCCGGAGCGGCTGGCGAGGGCGTTCGACAAGGTTTTCGCGGAACTGATCGACTGGCACGAAGCCTGGTCGGAACTGATTGAGTATTTCTACGATGGCCGGATGTTCGCCCTGCATTCCGCGGGGGAGCAGCTTTCCCAGAAGTATGGGGAATCGGCATTTCCCCGGATCATGGAGCGGCATCTGACGACGCAGATCACGCGGCTGCTCTCAGGAGTGGCGACGCGCAGCCGCTACGGCAGGCGCTTGCTGAAGTTCTCGCTGAAGCACCTGGTGTGGGATGTGGACCCGGCGGAGAACTTCGCGATCCGGGCGTGAGGGAAGGCGGGGCAGGTGCGGCTTGATAGCCGGTCTAACGCGTCAGCGCCTGGGACCGCGGAGGCACTGCCCCGCAGAAGCAACCGTGGCAGCGCTACACATCGCGGCGTGGGAGTGGAGAGCGCCGTTGCTTGGCTGCTTACCTTTGCGTGTCCACGGCAGCGAGGGACCATTCTGCGGGGCAGAGCCTCCGCGGTCCCGGGCGCTGGCGCGTCAGACGGGACGCGGCCTTATGGCAACTCTTGCCAGGTGGCTTCCGAGGGCTGGAATTTGCCAGTCGCGAGGCCGGCGGCCTCGCGGACGGTGCGCTCAACGGCGACCCGGTCCATGGAATAGGTGCGGACCATGCGGGAGCGAAAGACATCCAGCGCCAGGCGCTCGGTGACTTTCACATTGGCGCGGATCCGGTGCTTGCCGCCGTAAACCTCACCGGCAGGGCGGATCGAGGTGAGGATGAGCCGGGTGCCGTCGGGAGTGAAGAGATTCTGGCCGAGGCTATCGAAGCTCGGGGTTTCCGAAACTTCCACGACGACCTCCCGCCAAGTTTCCGTGCGCAGGCCGAGTTGGGTCGAGCCGAAGTAACTGCCTGATACGAGGCCGGCTGCGCCGAGGCCCATGAGAATCGTTTTGATCATGTAACTGCTGTTTCCGCGGTGAGAGCAGCGGGTGTTCCAAATAAGGGGGTCTGCGTATTTCTGCTGATGAATGGGGCTGAGAAATGAGAGGCGGTGCCATGAGGGCGGGCGGAAAGCGTTGGCTGCACCGATGCCGGGATAGGAGCCGTGAACAGGGGCAGAAATGTCACTTGCCCCTCGGGGAACGTGGCCGGTGATTCCGGAGGTGTTGTCCATGCGTGGCCTACGAGCCCGCCTTCAGCGAGGTGGTAGCCTGCTCTGCCCGTTGCCCGTATCGCGCCAGTCTGACGCGTCAGCGCCTGGGAGCGCGGAGGCGCTGCCCCGCAGAAGCAGCCGCGGCAGCGTTATACATCGCGTGGTGGGAGTGGAGAGCGCCGTTGCTTGGCTGCCTACCTTTGCGTGTCCACGGCAGCGAGGGACCGTTCTGCGGGCCGGGTGGCTTCGCGGTCCCAGGGGGGCGTCCGTTGTTGGGGGCGTCGGGATTGTCGGAAAGACGTCTAGGTGGGTAATGCGGGCAGTTCGCGGTGCTTCACGGCAGCAGGCTGCCTGCCTACAGCGGCAGCGGGCTGCCGCTGTCCACGGTCGCTACGCGACTGCGAGAGGCCCGCTACTCGGGCTTCTGGAGGTATTGCCAGAGGGCGTCGAACTGCTTCAGCGCGTCGCCATCCAGTTCGGGGCGCTGGGATTTGCCGTCTTCGGCGTAGCGGGGCATCTTGGTAGAGGGGGTGATTGAGACGGGGTTGTCGATCCAGCGGGTGAACCACTCCTGGCGCAGGCGCTCGTGGGAGAGGGCGAAGTTGATCCCTTCGACCTCGAAGGCGGCGGTCGGTTTGACGGGGCCGACGCCGTGGCAGGTGGTGCAGCCGAAGCCTTCCGCGCCAGCCAGCTTCTTGCCGATTTCGGCGAGGGCCTTGTCGGGATTGGCGGGTTCGGCCTTGCCGGGGACGACGCCGTGGATGGCGGCGAAACCGTTTGACAGGCCGGCGGCATAGGTCGGGAAGCCGGGCATCCGCATGTCCAGCCAGGTGCGGGGCTTGGGCTTCGCGGTGCCGGCGATCATCGACTCGATGTACGATGAGTGCAGCATTTCCCCGATGTAGGTCAGGTGCGGGCGGGATTGGTCGAGCTTGTCGTTCTCGCCGTGGACGTGGGCGACCAGTTCCTTGGAATCGAGGTGGACGGAGTCGAGCAGGGACGGCTTGCCATCGATGCCGTGGCAACTGGTGCAGCGCAGGGCCTGGATCTTGGCGGTGGTGTATTCCGCGGGGACGTGGCGGCCGAGCGATTCGCTGCTCTTCTCGTGCTTGGCGAAGGCGATGAGGGAGGCGCGTTCGTCATCGCTGAGCGCGAGCTTCGGGACCTTGCCGCCGTGCTTGCCGGAGACGCAGCCATTGGCGGACCAGTCCTTCTTGAAGGTGTCGGCCAGATTGGGCGCGGCCAGCGGGTTGAGCGGCAAACCGGCGTGGCAGGCACCGCAATTCAGGGCAGCGATGAGGGCAGTGCCCTTGGCGGCGTCGCCCTTCGGAAAGCCGGAGGGCTTCTGCTCGACCTTGCCGGATTGCTCGAGCAGGTAGGCGGCGAGGGAGTTCGCCTCGTCATCGTTCAGCGCGAAGTTCGGCATGCCGATGTGGCCGAAGAGGCGCTCCGGCTGCTTGAGGAAACCGGCGAGGGCGCCCGGCTTGAACTTGGCGGCGACATTGTGGAGCGGCACGCGACCCTTCAGAGCATCCTCCGCGGGAACCGCCTGCGGGCCGGTGTGGCACGCGGCGCAGCCGAGGCGGTGGAAGTGCTCGCCACCCTTCTGGGCCAGTGCCTTGTCCGGCGCGGCGGGGGCGGGATTGGTCTTGAGGGCCACCAAATAGGCGGCGATGTCCGCGGCCTGCTGCTTGCCTTCCGGGGTGGAGGCATCGACCAGCGCGGGCATCCGGGTGTCCGGGCGCAGCGAGGATGGATCGGCGACCCAGCGGGCCAGCCACTCCTCGTTCAAGCGGTCGCCGGATTCGAAGAGGATCGGGCCGGTTTCCTGGAAGAGCGGGTTGAGGGCGGTCTTGCCCTCCATGTCGAAGTGGCACTTCGAGCAGTGGTTCTCCGCGAAGAGCAGGCGGCCCTGGCGGACCGGATCGGCGGCGGGAGCGCCGGCGAAGGCGGTCGGCGGGACGCTCTGACGCGGGAAGGAGGCTTCCTTCCAGAAGAGGCGGAATTGTCCGGTGCCGTCCGGCTTCGAGCGGTAGGTGATGCTGACCTCGTGCTCGCCCTTGTTGAGGCGAGTGCTGGCGGAAGCGGTCGCGCCGAACTTGCCCTCCTCCTTGTGCAGTTCCTTGCCATCGACGGTCAGGGTGGCCTTGCCCTCGCCCTCGAAGGAGAACTCCAGACGCAGCCGTTCGGTGAGGACCATCTTGCCGGTCCAGGTCACGCCGAACTCCCCGGCGGGGAGGAAGGGCGTGGCGGATTCACCGGCATTGACCAGCAGGGCTGGCAGACGGTCGGAGCGGGTGTCTTTTGCGCCGCCACCCTCGAAGGTGGCGGTCAGTTCGGCACGGGCCGCCGCGGTCAGGAGCGACAGCGGCAGCGCGAGGCGGGCAAGGAGGAGCGTTCTCATGCGAGTACGTAATTTGGCGCGCCCATGGATTTTGGAAACCGCGAATGGACGCGAATGGACGCGAATTTCAGAAAGGGAATGGGGCGAACTGTGGACAAGCGGAATCAAGCGTCGAACTTGCAGGCCAAAAGGCTGTTTCCATTCGCGTCCATTCGCGGTTAAAAAACCTCCCCTGCAAAGGCGCTGCCCTTGCAGGGGAGAGCGGGAACTTTACTTGCCCATCTTGCGGACGGTGGCGTGCAGGTCGCCCTTCAGGACGACGCCATCGGCGCTTTCGAGATCCCAGGAGACCTTGAGCTGCATGGAAGGCTTGTGGCCTGCCAGGTCGAGCTCCACGGTCTTGCCATCGGGCAGGAGGCGGGCGGCGGTGACTTCCACGGTGTCGCGGGTGTGCTGCTCCTTGGATTCCTTGCCGAGCGCGACCTTCCTGGCTTCCTCGTCCGGCTTATCGACGGAGAATTCGCCGGAACCGTATTGGGGGCCGCGGACGTAATCCCAGCGGGAAGCGGTGTAGCTCTGCGGATCGGCGGCGAGTTCCTTGTCGAGGGCTTCCTCGAAGCGCAGGCGGACGCCGGTGGCGGTGATCTCCAGCTTGTCCGGGACGGTGACGGGAGCGCCGGTATAGCGGATGCGCTGGAAGGCGGTCTCGTTCGCGGCATTCGTCTGCCAGCCGCGGAAGCCGGCGACGTAGAGCGAGCTGTCCTGGTGGAAGCGGGCGCGCATCGCGGAGGAAGCGATATTCACCGGCAGCTTGACCACCCCGCCCTGCAGGGTGCCATCGACGCTGGCGTTCAGGACGCGGAAGAGCGAGGAGGTGCCGTAGGAAAGGTGGATCAGCTCGCCGGGCTTGAGGCCGAACTTGGCGTCCTTCGGAACCCAGACCTGGGAGCCGCCGGAGTTGTCCACATCCATCGGCAGGTAGCAGAGCGGCTCGGTGTAGGGGGCGTCCTTGAGCGTCTGGCGGCTCGGCTCGGTGCCGAAGAAGGCCGGGCGCTGGGCGGCGGTGATGTAGTTGATCTTGCAGCAGGGCTGCCAGGTGCCTTCGTTTTCACCGGTGGTGATTTCACCGTTCGGGCCGACGCCGACGCCGCCGGGGGCGCGCAGGCCGGTGGCGATGACCTCGAAGCTGGAGGCGTCCTTGGAGACGCGCATCACGGTGCCGTGGTTCGGGAAGATGGTATCGAAGCCGCGGCCGCCGGGGCGGACCGGGGCGGCCTTCGAGAAGTAGAAGTTGCCGTCGGTATCGGTCTGGAGGTCGAAGGCGAACTCGTGGAAGTTCGGCGAGACCGCGACGCCATTGAAGAAGCACTCGAAGTAGTCGGCGTTGCCGTCGTTGTTGAGGTCGTGGAGCTTGGTGAGCTGGTCGCGGCCGTGGACGTAGATGGTGCCGTCCACCACCTTGACGCCGAGCGGCTCGAAGAGGCCGGCGGCGAAGCGACGCCACTCCAGCTTGGAGAGATCGCCCTTAAGGCCCTTCACGATCCAGATGTCGCCGTTCCAGGTGGAGATGGCGGCGGAATCCTCATCGATGAAGTCGAAGCCGCAGAAGCGGATGTTCGACTTCCAGGGGTTCTCTTCCGGCAGGCCGAGGCTGTCGGTGACCCAAGGGGACTTGGTATCGGTGCTGAGGGTGCCCTTGGTGGTGATGGTGTCCTTCCAGAGCGGGTCGCCGCCCTTGGTCAGGCCGACGAGGGAGAGCTGGGTCACGGTCTTGGCCACGCCGCCGCGGTTGTAGCTGAGGGTGGCGGTGGTGGGACCGGTGGAGGGAGCAAGCGTGGCCGTGAGGCGGTTGCCTTCTGCCTTCAAGCCGGTGATGGCCCCTGCGGACGCGACGGAAAGGTTGTTGGCGGATTTGGCGGCGGCGCCTTCGACCGTGAAAGCGCTGTCATCTGCCACCAGCAGGGCCAGCGGCTTGTCGTGCTGGCCGATCTCGAAGAAGCGGGTGAGGCCGTCCGGGCCGGACTCGAGGTGCTCCAGCACGCGGGTGCCGTTCACGGTGTATTCGAAGACGATGCGGGTGCCGGAGCGGAAGAGGCCCTTGTATTTGGCGTGCGGGATGTTGCCGCAGGCGGCGGTCACCTGGCTGGCCTTGCGGTCGGCGGTGTAAACCGTGAAGGGCATCTGGGTGCGCTTGTCCGCAAAGGAGCCGGTTTCATCCGCCCAGCCGGGCCCGGGGACGGAGTTGAAGATCAGATCCTTGTCGTTGGCGATCTTCACCAACGCCCCGTGGGAACCGGTCCAAGGGGTGCCGCCCCAGAGGACGCCGCCCTTGTAAACGCTGACGATGCGCAGGGTCTCCGTATCGAAGAGGGCGCGGGTGCCATCGCCGAGATCGACGAGGACGCCTTTCACGGCGGCGATTTGCTCCTTACCGTCGAAGGTGCCAGCGAAGGAATTGCTCCAGGCCGGGCCGATTTGCATTTCCTGGTACCACTCCGCGGAATGGGCGGGAATGGCGGCGGCGGCGAGGACGAGCGGTGCGAAATACGAGCGCATGAGTGCTTGGTTACGTCTGAGGTGCAGAACGGGTTTACGCCGGGGTGGAAAAGTGATCATTTCTGACAAGACTTGTCCGGACCCCGCATGGACGGGGTCCATACCGGGGTGTGAAAACGGGTTTAGCAAGTCCGGGGTGCGTTCAAAACGGGAAGGAATTCAAAATCACTAATCACTAATCTTCTAATCATAAATCAGACTGCGCTGCGCGGCTTGGAAGCAGGGAGGCGCTGCCGCGCCATGGAAAAGTAGGCAGTTGCATGAAAACGCTGGCGCGGCAGCGCCTCCATCCCCTCTTCCCGCACAGCGGCACTTCGATTTATGATTAGAAGATTATTGATTAGTGATTTCCGCGAATGTGCGGATGGAATCCGCCTCCCAGTTTGGAGCGGCACCGGGAATCCCTAGACCTGCGGGGGAATCCCGCTACTCTCCCGCCGCGATGTGGAACACGGTTTGGCAGGCGATCACGCATTGGGGCGGCTGGCATCCCGTGGGCGTCACCCTCGCCTGGGTGGTCACCGGCTGTCTGCTGATTGCCGGGCTGGTCGGCTGCATCATCCCGATCCTGCCGGGGCACCTGATCATCGTTTTCGCGGCGATCGCGCACCGCTTGATGCTGGGCCGGGAGGGCTCCGGGATGGAGTGGTGGACTTTCGTGATCCTGACGGTGCTGATGACCCTCTCGCAGGCGATCGAATTCGCCGCCGGGGCTGCGGGCACGAAGCGCTTCGGCGGGACGAAGTGGGGCGCGTGGGGGGCCTTCGCCGGCGGGATCGTCGGGATGTTCTTTTTCCCGGTCGGGCTGCTTGCCGGGCCCTTGATCGGTGCCTTCCTTTTCGAGAAGGGATTCGCGAAGCAGGAGATGAGGCCTGCGGCAGTCTCGGGCGTGGGCTCGGTGGTCGGAACGGTGGCCGGGATGGGCGTGAAGATGGCGATCGGGGCCGTGATGATCGCTTGGTTCTTCGTGGATTGTTTCTGGGTGGGGTGAGTTTGAAGCAGCCCCGCTCCAACAAAACCTGCCGATCTACATTAATCTATCATGAGGATTGAGAGCAGCAAAGATACCGGTTAGCTCGGCTCCAGTGTTTTGACTCGACTTGCGACAGCGGGGAGCACATTTCATGCAGCCTCGTTTTCGAACTCTTGTGGTCTGCGTTTCTCGTTTTGTCCGCTACGCTTTGTCACAAGAGAGCCCTCTCGTAAAGACACGCGATGAATGCCTTAATATCCTTCCTTTCCGGACTTCTCTTGGCCACCTCATGCTCCGGCGATGAGCTACTACCTCGGCATTGGCTTGAGAAGGTGACCGCTACCGATGGCTCTGCTCAGCAATGCCTCGTCTTTCAGAGCACGCCCGGGGTGAACTATCGCGTCGAGATCTCCGGAGATCTGAGGACATGGAGTATGGAGCGGGAACTTTATGGCATGGGACACGAGTTTGTTGTGCCTCTGCGCGAACTAGCCCCTCCTCCCGGCGGAGGGCCCCCGCCACCCTACGTTTACGCTCCTTTTTCGTATGTTACCCTCTGTCTGCAAGCATCCTCCGGTCCTGGCGGAGGCACGGTTGCTTCATGGCTTTCCTTGAGCGACCACCGGCCCATCACCGTATTGCTTCCCGGAGCAATGGATCCCGCGTGGTCGTCGGTTCCCTTATTTGTCGAGAAATACGACGGCTATCTAATTTTCGTGAGCCACCCGGGCTATCCGGTGGCACCTCCCGTGTCGAATCCAGCTTTGGCATCGGCGGATGAGGCTTTTCTTGGGATTCTGAGCGACCGTCTTGACGACATGAATCTGGCGGTGGCCACATCCGCCTCGCACGCTCGCAATGTTCCTGACCCCGCTGCTCCAGCTTCCAATTCAAGGCGTTTTTGGCGGATCAATGCGGACTGGAGTGCTGATTCCGATGGCGATGGTAGTCCCGATTGGGCCGAGTTTCAGATGGCATCCCAGTCCGGACATGGATCGCAAGCAGCGGCCAACGCCTTCAACAGCGATACGAACGGCGACGGCAACATCGATCAACTCGACAACGACGAAGATGGAATTGCCGACGCTGAAGATGCCGATTTGAAAACCTCGCTGGTGGATTGGGAGAGAACCCCTGAGCCGCGATTCGCGGTTTTCCCGGTTGCCCGGCCTATCGATGAATGGGGGGAGTCGGAATCCCCCTTTCAAGTTACCGATCAAGGATTTGCCGTGTTTCCCTACGGAATCTGGAGAAACGGAAGCTACACTGAAATTCGGAACAGCTCCAGCGTGATGTACTGTAGGATTGACGGCGTTTCATCTTTCCTGGGGAGAATCGTCGGCAGCGGCACTTACGATCACGATGGAGATGGCCTACCGACATTGAATTGTCACGTCATGTGGTCGGATCCTGCCAGCCTACCCCAGCCGGTCGGCAGCGGGGAGGATTTTGCCTTGGGAGCTTTCCCGGGAATTCCGAACCCGAGACATTTTGTAGGGGATGATCTAGGAATCATCGCCAATGTAAGGAACGAGGACGGAAGCCTTACCTTAGAACGCTGGATTTTACCTTGGCTTCCGGATAGCGGATTCACCCACTCCCCGGTCCCAGCCTGGGCCCACTCGTCCATCAATTCCGGTCTCATGTGGGGCTACGGGAACCAAGCGATCATCAACAACACGGAGGTGACCCTGCCCTCACCACCGTCTAAACTGATAGTCACACCGGGCAACTCCGTGATTGGCTTGGGCATGGATGACGGATTCCCGATGGTGTATCGCGGAAATGGTTGGGCGGGTGGGGCAAAAGTGTTCGGGAAGCTAGCTCATTTTTCGAGATCCGGATTCGGTGCCACCTTTTTGCCCACGGGAATTTGGAATAACGGAAAGACCGTGCCCGTCACGGCGGCCGCCCCCGGAATTCCGGCAGGTTGGAATTATGGGGGGATCATTGATATGAGCGATTTCGGGAATGTCCTCCTCGTTAGCGCCAATCACAATGACTATGCGTTCGGCACTCCGATTTGCTTGGAGGACAACGAGCCAGCGAGAGGCGTGGATAATATTTCGATCGGGAGCACGGACCCCGGGGAGGGAGTCGCCAACAAACTCTGGGTGATGGCTCCAGCCGGAGGTACCAATTCCTTCAAATTCGTTACGAACGCCAACCCGGATTGCTTGCTTCATCTGAATCTTTCCGCTGCGTCTCTATCAACCGGAGTTTTGTCTTCAAACGAGCAGGATGTGGAAATCAGTGCGGCTCTGGGGGCCTCATCGCAGGACGTGAGCATCGAAATCAAGAATGGCACAGGCACCTCCCTCTCCTCTCCGGTCGGCGTTAAAGTGATGAAGAAGAGAACCGTAAAGGTGAAGGTCTGGCCAATCAAGCGGCAGTTCGGGGGGCAGTCCGCGGAGCCGGTTTATGTGCCAACGAAGGCCGACTTGGATGGATATTTAAACAACATTTTCAAGGACCAAATTAACATTGAATTCAATTGCGACGTGGCAACCCCGGTGGCCATACAATTTGAAGAATCGTCTCCCGATCCGACGGATTACGGCGGGCCCTCCGGATACTCTTTTCCCCCTGATTTTGGTCATGGCGAGCTAAACATGGCCGATGAATTTGAAGGTGAAGCTGGTGCCGTGGCCAATCAGGCGGACCCGTCGAGTCACATTAACATCTATTTGGTGGGTGGAGTGAATCAAGGGCGTGACGTGATTTGGAATCCCGTCCATAATACACCGGCAACTTTTCCTCCTTGGGTCGGATCCACCGATGTTGAAGGTCGTCGCTGCTGGGTCGTCGGGGGTACTGCTGGTCAAACGTCTGGACTCACGAAAGAGTCGATTTTGGGTACGATATCCCACGAGATTGGTCACGTTCTGCTGGGCCTAGGTCATCCCAATGAAGATAAGGAACAGGCTCGAGGCATCGCTCCCTTGCCAGGGACGGATCATGTTCACCGTCTGATGTGCAGCGGAGAAAAGAGGAAAAAAGACGGGACTTCCAAGCTTCTTGTTAAAGCGGAGTGGGACGAAGCGGACAAGCGCATGTCCCGATTTATTCCAGCAAATTAGAATCACCCCGAATGAAATTTTCTTTGTTCCTCATTTTAATTGTAGCCCTTTCGAGTATTCTCAGGTCCGCAGAAATTTCGCAGGAAGAAATGGCAGCGATTCGTCGGGACTTTGCGGAATGGAGGGCCGTTGCAGGGAGAGTTTCCTCCAATCCAACCAAAGAAGGCATCCTCCAACTTGGTGAGGGTCTGAGTAAGCTAGAATTGGAAAGTACTTATCCTGTGGACGAGAGATTCGTAGTTCAGGAAGAACTGCGCAGGGTGATGCTGTCGGTCCCAAATCATGGAGATGTTTTCGCTGAAGCGCTTGAGAAGGCGATTCAATCGGAATTTTCCCACCTCCGCGGTGAATCGACCGCGCCAGGGGCGCTGGCAGAACGCGCTTGGCTCTTTGCAACTCTTCAGGAAATTCCCTCGCCCCAGTGTGTCGGGTTGCTAGGGGGACTGCTCGAAGATGATCGTGATCCTTGGAAAGACGTCCCGCGGACCGATGTGGGAAAGCCTACCATCAACTCCATGCGTGCGACCCGAGCCTTGAACCAACTTGGCATCGAAGGGGTGCCGGAAATTTCTTTGAAGAAAAGGCGGGACCGGGAGGCTGCCCGGGAGCAATGGAGGCTTTGGTTTGCCCAAGTGAAGGCAGGAACCCGGACCTTCCGCTTCAAGGGCGATCCGCAGGAATACAATTTGAAGGGGCCGGTGAACCCGGTTGCCCCCCCCCCTCCACAGCTCAAGCGGGAACAGCCTTTCCGGAGGTTCCTCTAGCATCAGCGAGTTCCGGCGAGAAGTCCCCATCCGGCCGTTGGCCGCTATGGACCGCTTTGGCCGCCGTGGTGATGGCGGCAATAGTCTTCCTTAAAAAGCGCCGGATCGCGTGACGGAACGGTGGCCGGGATGGGCGTGAAGATGGCGATCGGGGCAGTGATGATCGCTTGGTTCTTCGTGGATTGTTTCTGGGTGGGGTGAGTTGGAGTGGAGATGGGATACCAATTGCCTGAACTTACATGACTCCTTGGAGCTACCCGCAATCACCACGGATTTGAACGGATTTACGGATTTAGAAAGCGCCGCCCTCGCGGGGTAAGGTGTCGCGATTCTTCAGCAAACCTGACGGGGAGCCAAAAAAACCGGAGCTGGTGGCTCCGGTTCTCTTTTTATGAAGGTCTGTTAGATCGATCTTACCTGCGGCGACGTGCGATCAGCAGGAGGCTGCCGAGGAGGGCGACGGCGATGGCGGAGGGCTCGGGGATCGGTTCGATGGTGACATCGTAGCCGCCGCCGTCCGGGCGGAAGTGAACGTATTCGTCCGCACCGACCGGGAGATCCCCATAGCCCGCATGGGAGGCCCAACCTTCGGTGGTTTCGTAGCCGGGCAGGGTGGCGAAGCCGCCGGTTCCCTTGTCGAGGCCGATCATGATGTCGGCGGGCAGGTTGAAGTTCTCGATATCGCCGTAGCTGAAGGCGATGTCCCCGGCGTTGAAGGAGATGCCATTGAGTGTGGCAGCGGCATTGAAGTAAATCGCCTGGAAGGTGGCGACGAAGCCTTCGTTGCCCAGACCTCCCTGCATGTTCACCCAGGTGACGGCATTGTAGCTGGAGCCGGAGCCGGTGTTCTGGATCACCTGGCTGGCGGCCCCGAGGGACAGATCCGTCCACATCGGCGAGATGCGGATGATGGGGGATGTGCCAAACGCGGTGGGAGCGTAGTCTCCGGAACCATCGCCGCTGCCGAAGTAGATGTGGCCGTTGAAGCTGATGCGCGGAAACGGGTCTGAGAGGGACTCGCCGAAGAAAGGGGCGTCGAAGGACTCGCCGCTAGTGGCGAACCCGTCGTCTTTGTCAGAAGGACCGACGGACGCCGAGCCGAGGACCGTGCCACCGGTGTAATCCAGAAGCAGGGTAGCGGAGGCGGGAGAGGCGAGGCCGATGAACCCGAACGCGGCGATGGCTTTGGTCAGGGCGTGAATGGCAAAGGGTGATTTGGACATAGGTGTTAGGGCGCCGGGAGGATGTTGGTTTAATATCTTCAGGGCAAGATGAAATCTCCTGAGGTTGTGCATACGTCCTCCTATCTCGCTTCTCGGGAAATCCGAAGAACTGGAAATCGAGGGACAGGAGGCTCGCGACTCACGGGATGGACGCAGATGAAGAAGATAGGGACCAGGATGGATGGGATGGATGGGATGAAGAAAAAGGCCGTGGATCTGCATTTCTGGATGAAGTCCCATCTATTCATTCCATCCTGGTCCCAATCCGGCCGTGCGGTTGATCCCTGTTTACGAGGGCTTCAGCGAATCTGACGGAGAGCCCTTTTTCAGACGGTCTCCGGGGTGAGCGGAGCCTGCCCGCCCGGAATTTTACAACTTCCGGGGTTGCCAGAGCCGTTGGAAGTTGGTATTCCCTGACCGTCGCCTCCACCCCACCCCCAAACGTTAACGGAGTTGAATTGCGAAGGGCCCGGTCACCGGACTTGGCTTGGAGCATCCATCGGTCCCCCCCATAATTCCGATGAAAAATGCATTCCAATACCCCCCTCTTGGAAGGACCAGAAGCTCCGTTTTGGAGTCTTCTCCACCATAGTGCCCCCGCAGTCGTAACCGAAGACGGTCGCAACTGGTCCTATGCCGCGCTTCAGCGGCAGGTGGATCTTGTGAAAGGATCGCTGGATGCCCCGGCGAAGTCCCTCGTCTTCGTTCTCAGCGACCATTCGATCGGCTGCTTGGCAGGCTATCTGGCCTGTTTGCAAGCGGGCCATGCGTTGCTGTTGCTACCGCACGACATGGACAAGACGCTGCTGGAGCCGCTGGTGGAGATCTACCGGCCCGATTTCATCTGGTCCCCCCAGGAAATCGACCGCGAGCTACACGAGGATTCCGGTTTCGGCATGGACAAGCACCGGCTTTTCCGGGCCCGGGAGATGGGGGCGCATGCGCCGCTCTATCCGGACCTGGCGCTGATGCTGACGACTTCCGGCTCCACCGGGAATCCGAAGGTGGTGCGGCTGTCCTACGCGAATCTCCAAGCGAATGCGCGCTCGATCGCCGAGTACTTGCGGATCGATGCGGGCGAACGTCCGGTGACCTCGCTGCCGATTTACTATTCCTACGGCCTGTCGGTGGTGAATAGCCACCTTTTCGCGGGAGCCACGCTGCTACAGACCGGTAAGCGCCTGCGGACCCCGGAGTTCTGGGAATTCGCACGGACCCACGGGGCGACCTCGATCGCCGGGGTGCCCTACGTCTACCAGATCCTCCACGAGATGGGATTCGATGGTCGCGAGCTGCCCTCGCTGCGGACGATGACCCAGGCGGGCGGGCATCTGGATGTGACGCTGCAGGAGCATTTCATGAAGCTGGCCCGCAAGAAGGGCATCCGCTACTTCACGATGTACGGCCAGACCGAGGCCACGGCCCGGATGTCCTATGTGCCGCATGAGCGCGGCGCGGAAGGTGCCGGCTCGATCGGCGTGCCGATCCCCGGCGGGAGCTTCGAAGTGGTGGAGGGCGAGCTGGTTTACAGCGGCCCGAACGTGATGCTCGGCTACGCCGAGAACCGCGCGGACCTGGCGAAGGGCGACGAATTGCAGGGCCGCCTGTTCACGGGCGACATGGCGCGGATCGGCGAGAACGGCTTCTGCTATCTCGTCGGCCGCAAGAAGCGCTTCGTGAAGATCATGGGCCTGCGGATCAATCTCGACGATGTGGAGCGCCAACTCACGGCGCAGGTCGGGCGCAAGTGCGTGGTGCTCGGGACCGACTCCAATCTGGAGGTGGTCACCCCCGGTCACGGGCTTGAGGATGAGATCATCGAATTCATCCGAAAGACCTACCGGATCTCGGGCAAGCTGTGTTCGGTAAAGGTGGTCGCGGAGATCCCGGTGATGTCCACCGGCAAGGTGGACTATGAGGCGCTCAAGATCGCCCCTGCCGTGCTGCCGGAAAAATGCGGAACGGTGGTCGACTTCGCCGAAGAGGTCGCAGCCTTCGCGGCCGGCAATTCACCCATTGCCGAGGCCGTCTGAGATGCGGCAGAACGCCCGGCATGCCCCCCCTGATGGCGGGTCACTTGTCATTCCCTGCCGCATGCTGTTCTGATCCTCCCGGCTTTTACCTCCCGCTTCACCCCCACCCATGACTCCTCCTTCCAACGCGCTGCTAGCCGGCGATGCGCCATCCCACGGCGGCGCGGACATCTCCTATGCGCCAGGGCCGACGCCAGCGGTCGCAGCGGTCGCGCCGGCTTCCAAGGAGAAGCCGCCGGCCAAAGCCAAGGAGCGCTATGTGTATCTCGATGCCATGAAGGGGCTCATGATCCTCTGGGGCATCCCGGTGCATGCCTGCGTCGTCAGCCACTCGAAGTTCTTCAAGCTGGTCTCGGACATTTCCAACTGCGTGCGGATGGAAGCGTTCTTCATGATCTCCGGCTTCCTGACCTACATGCTGGTGAAGCGGTACGGGGCAGGCACGATCATGCGCAAGCGCACGGTGGCGGTGGGGCTGCCCTTGCTGTCGGTGGTGGCGCTTTTGAACCCCTTCACGAACTGGCTGATCCTGAAGTACAAGGGAGGAGCCGCCGTGCCGGGTCTCAAGGACTTCTTCACGGGCCAGATCCCGCCGGAGCTTTATCACGCGGACATTACCTGGGGCTGGCACCTTCACATCTGGTTCCTGGTGGTGCTGCTGACTTTGGCCTCCATGTCCGGGCCGATCATGACGGCGATCGACCGGGCGCTTGCCTGGTCCCGGCCGCGGCTCGCCCGCCTGCCGGACGAGGTGCTGCTATTCCTGGTCGCTCTGGTAGCGATCGGCTGCGTGGTCGCGGCCCGGATCGGCTACGAGGCAGCGGTGAAGCCTTACACGCACGAATCCTTCCACTATCTGCTGCGGATGGTGGGCTATTACTTCGGCTTCTTCGCACTGGGCATGGCGATGTATGCCTCGCCGCGGGTGCTGGGGATTTTCACCCGCTGCCACTGGATCCAGTTGTTCGTGAGCTGCGGCCTGCTGTGGGCGGCGCGGCTGTGGAAGAGCGGCTTCGCCGAGGGATCGCATTCCATCGCCAAGAAGATGGCCGAGCTCGTCAATCTGGCGGCCGAGGCCTATCTGGCGGTGATTGCCGTGGCGGTGCTGTTCACGTTCTTCAGGCGCTTCTGTTCCGGGACCGGGCGCACGATGTGGCTTTCGCCGATGCATTGGGTGCAGCTGGTGGCGAGCGGCGTGATGCTTTTCGCGGTGACCGGCCTGCAAGGCACGCTGCCGGCGGCACTGGCTCCGGGCCTGCTGCTGGGCGCGCAGGGTTACTTCTTCGTGATGGTCTGCCTGGTGATCTTCGGGCTCTTCGAGCACTTCAGCAAGGATCCGGGCAAGGTGATGCACTTCATCGTGGAGTCGGCGTTCTGCGTCTATCTGTTCCACTACCTGGTGATCTACCTGTGTGCGTCCTGGCTGCGGAATTTCATCGGCGATGATTTCACGCTTTCCTTCCTGGTGACCTTGGGGACGACGGCGGTGACGATGCTGATCTACGAGTATGCGGTGCGCCGGAATGGCGTGCTGCGCTGCTTGTTCCTGGGGAAATTGCCGAAGCGGGAGAAGGCGAAGGCCTGAAGCGGGACTTTCTTGGCACTTGGTCCTTTTCACTTGGAACTTTCCGCCACAGGCTGGCCGCGCCGCTCTCCGGGTGATCGCAGTCTTGCTTGCAAGGCTGAGGAAAGTCCGGACACCGCAGGGCAACGTGCCTCTTGAAAAAGGGGGACGGCAGCGTCAAGGCTGCCGGACAGACAGTGCAGCAGAGAGCATACCGCCGATGGCCCGCAAGGGATCAGGTAAGGGTGAAAGGGTGGGGTAAGAGCCCACCGCGTGTCCGGGTAACCGGCGCGGCACGGCAAACCTCGCGTGGTGCAAGACAGAACAGGGGAAGGGCTGCCCGCCCGTCGTATCTCCGGGTATTAGTCGCAGTCCGCGCAAGCGGGCCCCCGCGCAAGCGGGGAGAGAAATGATCGCCCAACTTCGCAAAGGCGGAGGGGACAGAATCCGGCTTACAGGAGAGCGGCCGCCTCCCCCCTTGGAGTTGTTAGATAGCAGCTCCGTCGGGACCAAGGATCGTTGCAGATCGCATCAAATCACCTGAGATGGATTCGTTCCTTGTCATCGGTTAGGGAGATCTTCAACTTCCCACCTCAATCTCCCCTTCTCCTCCCTCATGAGAAATCTGTTTGCTCCCTTGATGGCGGCGCTTGTCCTGATGAGTCAGGCCGGTGCCGAAGTCACCACGCATGACTTCAATGGACCTCCGACTGTCGGAATTCCCACCGATGTCCAGTGGCCCGCCCAAATTCTGGACACCGATTTCCTGACGAACGGCGAGTGGGCCGGGGATCTTTCGATCCGGAACAATCTGAACAACACCCTCTTCGTCGATGGCAACTATCTGGCGTCGGGAGTCGCGCCGGGGATCAGCGGCAAGGCGATGTGGGCCAACCCGCGCTCCGGCGAACCGCTGGGCGATCCCTACCTGGAGATCTATTTTGACGGCTTCTTCGCGGAGAACGGCGAGGGCAATCTGGTAGAGAAAGTGACCCAAGTGGCCTTTGACGTCGCCTGGGCCTCTACGGACGCGGAAGCGGATCTGTCGGTGCTCGAGGTCGAGATTACCGACTACGATGGCTACACGGAATACGTGTATGCCTCGCTGGATGAGACTTTCGATCATTCCTTAATCAGCGGGGGCGTAGGCCACGCCGGGCGTGTGGTGCTGGCGGCGAGCGAGGTCTCCAACATTTACCGAATCCAGATCAGCAATCTCGTCAACGGCAGTCCGCCGGGCATTACCGGCGAGTTCGCGATCGACAACCTGACCATCACCCACCGGGATTTCAGCGAACTGGCCGAGGTCTATCCGGTCTACAACGATGGCAGCCTGGCGTATGGCTACAGCACGAATTCGCTGAAGGGTGTGGGCCTCTTCGGTTTCACCGATGCGGTCTACAACGGGAGCGATGGTCCCGCGACTTTCTCGGTTTCCTGGAATGCGGAAACCCCGGGAATTTCCGGAGTAATGATGGCCTCCGGTGTTTCGATCGAGCCGGAGGAGACTTACCATGAGGCTTTCCGTTGGGAGGTGGACACCGACAGCGAGGCTTCCGGGCTTTTCGCGGGGGAATACACCGTAACCAACGATGGTGACAGCGGAGATCCGGACAATGCGGTGCACGTCGAGTTCCGGCTCTACGATCCGCCCGCGCTGAGTTCGAATGCCGGGACACCTCTGACGCGCAACGATCAGGTCAGCCTGTCCAACGAGGAGGCCGCCGGGCATCCCGGGGCGCTGAGGGCATCGGTGGAGGTGACGGCGATCCAGATCGGGAATCCGCGCTTCAGCCTTTCGAATATCAAGGTGGGTTCGCGACTCGACCCGGGCGGCCAATTGAGCGGCACCGTGAGATTCCCCGGCGGTGCCCCGGCGGGAACTTATACCACCCAGCTCCGCCTGAAGCTGAAGATGACCTCTACGGAAGACTACCTGAACAGTGCGGAACCGGTGGAGGATCTCGTCTGGGATCTCTCTTACACGGTGGGTTCAGCCAATACTGCGACCCAGACTGTGACGAATGGCCAGGACCTGGGTGCGGCGGAAATTCAGATCGCGGGAAGCGAGAGCGGAGCCGCGTTGATCGGCGGGACCTCGGAAGAGGATCAAGAGATCGAGTTGGCCTTCGAGCCGGATCCGCCCCAGCCGCTTCCCACGTCCACGGGCAGTGCGGTGACGGTGAACTTCGGGGTGGCGTCTCCGATTTACGTTCTGGAGCTTTCCTTCGGCGAGCTTCCCTCCGGCTATGCCGAGGCCGACCTGCGGGTGAAAGCTCTTAGCGGGGGATCCTGGGTGCCTGCGATTTCCTTGAATGGCAATGGCGGTACGCCCGTCACGGGCGCGAAGCCCTACGCGGGCTCTTATCTGTCCTATCTGGCCACCCTCGGAGGAGGGTCTTTGAATGCGGCGGATCTGGGTGCTTACGGAGTCGATGCCGCCGCGAACACGGTATGGATTGTCGTAGATTACTCGGGGTTGTTCCAGATTGCCCTTGGTTCGGCCCAACCCAACGTGCTTCCCGCAATCACCGGCATTTCTCGCGATCCGATCACGAAGGCAGTGACGATCAGTTACCAGTCTATCTCCGGGGTGACATTCACTGTCGAAGCGGGTACGGGCCTGGGCAATCTCAACCCGATCGGCACCACGCCGGCGGGAACCGGGTCGGTGATGCAGTTCATCCACCAGGCCGCGGGCGCCCCCGACAAATACTTCTACCGCTTCACGAATCCGTGAGGGGGAGAGGAGGCTGTTTCGGCTTCGCTAACACGGTGAAGCACGGGAAACCCTCGCTCCTTCCTTGCGAAAGCGGTGCAAATCCGCAAGCTAGCCGGGATGACCCGCCCGGCCTTGCGTCGCTTGTTGGATGAGATCGGTCCCGTCGATGCCGTGGGCATCGAGGAGCGGGTGGCGAAATACACGACGCGCAGCATCAAGAAGGGCTCGAAGGTTTTCGGCTTGAAGCTGGCCGCCTCGATGGTCGATCTGACGACGCTCGAGGGCAAGGACACGCCGGGCAAGGTCGCCTCGCTGTGCCGGAAGGCGCTGTCGCCGCATGAGGGCGATGTGCCGCGGGTGGCGGCGGTCTGCGTGTATCCGGCGATGGTGAAGCATGCGGCGAAGCATGTGAAAGGAACCGGCGTGAAGATTGCGAGCGTCGCTACCGCTTTCCCTTCCGGCCAGGCACCGCTCAAGACGCGCCTCGCCGAGGTCCGCCAGGCGGTGGCCGATGGTGCCGACGAGATTGACATGGTGATCAACCGCGGGGCCTTTCTCGAAGGCGAACTCGGGGTGGTGCAGGACGAGATCGTGCAAGTCGTCGAGGCCTGCGGCGAGGCGACGCTGAAGGTGATCCTGGAGACCAGCGAGTTGGAGACCTACGATCACATCCGCGCGGCGTCCTTCCTGGCGATGCGCGTGCTGCGCCCCGGCGATTTCATTAAGACCAGCACCGGCAAGACTTCCGCGAATGCGACACTGGGCAACAACCAGGTGATGATCGAGGCGATCCGCGACTTCTACCTGGCGACCGGCACCGAGATCGCGATGAAGCCCGCCGGCGGGATCCGCACCGCCAAGCAGGCGCTGCAATTCCTGATCGCGGTGAAGGAGACGCTGGGCGATGCGTGGCTCAACAACCGCCGCTACCGCTTCGGTGCCTCCTCGCTGCTAAATGATTTACTGAGGCAACTGGAGACGCAGCGGACCGGGGCCTATCAGGCGCCGTGGACTTTTAGCGACGATAGCACGGGCCACTGAGAAAATGACGAATTCAGAATTCCCGAATGCCGAATGTCTTGTCGCGTGCCGCGGGAAGAGGGGCTTTCCCATTCTTTTCTAACACTTCATTCGACATTCGAAAATTCGTCATTCGACATTCTTCCCCACCATGGCCGCCAAGAAGACACCTTCCCGCAATGCCCGTCCCCGCGAACTCTTGTTCGGCGATTTGTGGGAATACGATCCTGCACCGGAGTCGGCAGAGCCGTTCATCGAAGCGCGGTATGGGCTCTTCATCGATGGCAAGTATGTCGCGCCGAAGTCGAAGAAGTATTTCGACACGATCGCGCCGCGCAATGGCGAGAAGCTGAGCGAGATCGCGATGGCCAATGCGGCGGATGTGGATGCGGCGTATGCTGCGGCGGCGAGAGCGTTCCCGGCCTGGAGCAAGCTGCCGGGCAAGGAGCGCGGCAAGTATCTCTTCCGGATTGCACGGTTGCTGCAGGATCGGGCGCGGGAGTTTGCGGTGGCGGAGACCCTTGATGGCGGCAAGCCGATCAAGGAGTCGCGCGACTTCGACCTGCCGATGGCTGCGGCGCACTTCTTCTATCACGCCGGCTGGGCAGACAAGCTGGCCTACATCGCCCCGGGCCGGACGCTCGCGCCCTTGGGCGTGGTCGGCCAGGTGATCCCTTGGAATTTCCCGCTGCTGATGCTGGCGTGGAAGATCGCGCCCGCGCTGGCGACCGGCAACACGGTGGTGATCAAGCCGGCCGAGACGACTTCCATCACCGCGCTGAAGTTCGCGAGCATCCTGATGGACGCGGGCCTGCCGCCGGGCGTGGTGAACATCGTCAGCGGCGCGGGCGAGACCGGTGCTGCGGTAGTGAATCACCCGAGCGCGGCGAAGATCGCTTTCACCGGCTCGACCGAGGTCGGCAAGATCATCCAGCGGGCACTGGCGGGCACCGGCAAGAAGCTGACACTGGAACTCGGTGGCAAGGCGGCGAACATCGTCTTCGAGGACGCGCCTCTGGACCAAGCGGTGGAGGGCATCGTCAATGGCATCTTCTTCAATCAGGGCCACGTCTGTTGCGCCGGTTCGCGCTTGCTGGTGCAGGAGAGCGTGGCGGAGTTGGTGACGGACAAGCTGAAGCGCCGCCTTCAGGTGCTGCGAGTGGGCGATCCGCTCGACAAGAACACGGATGTCGGCGCGATCAATTCCTCGGAGCAATTGGCCAAGATCAAGGAGTTGGTGGCAAGCGGGGTGAAGGAAGGCGCGGAGCTGCATCAGCCGGCCTGCAAGCTGCCGACGAAGGGCTTTTACTTTGCGCCCTCGCTGTTCACGAACGTCACGCAGAGCCACCGCATCGCGCGTGAGGAGATCTTCGGGCCGGTGCTGTCGGTGCTGACTTTCCGCACTCCGGAGGAAGCGATCGAGAAGGCGAACAACACACCCTTCGGCCTGAGCGCGGGCGTGTGGACCGACAAGGGCAGCCGCATTCTCAAGATGGCCAGCGAGCTGAAGGCGGGGGTGGTGTGGTCGAATACTTATAACAAGTTCGACCCCAGCTCGCCCTTCGGCGGATATAAGGAATCCGGCTTCGGTCGCGAGGGCGGGAAGCAGGGATTGTTGGAGTATGCTTCCTTGGAATGAGGAGGCCAAACGTGGAGTGGGACTGGAATCGTGAACTCCGATTGGAATAGCGCGGAGAGGTGAAACGATGTGGGATCTTGGCCGCTATGGCACAAGTTCCCGAGAACAAGGCATCGCTGGGCTGCGGCACGCTTATCCTGATCGCGCTGATCGTGATGATCTTCAGCCGCGGCAATGACAGCCGCGACCTTTCGCGCGAGGTCCAAGGCCTGCGCAATGAGTTGCGACTCCTCGCCGCGCGGCCCTACGCTGGCCAGGAAGATGTGGCGCTGCGTCAGTCCATCGAGGCCCTGCAGCGCAGCGTGGATCAGCAGGGCAAGGAGATCTCGGAGCTGAAGGAGGAGGTGAAGAAGCTCGCTGCAGGTCCCGTCCCGACACCGCCGCTGGAGCGCTGACGGGAGACTTCGAAGTGGCGCGGCTCCCCCGAGTTGTGGAGCGAGTGTGCTCATCCGCGGTTCTGGAGAGCCGCGCTACTTCTTCTAAAAGCGCTGCATTGCCAGCGCGGGGCGGATTCGCTAGATGGGGACACGGCCACCGCCGCCTCCTTTCCCCATTTCCATGAGCCTTAAGATCACCAAGACACCCAAGTGCTACGTCGGCGGTGCATTCATCCGTTCCGAGTCCGGGCGCGTTTTCGAATTGAAGGATGCCAGCGGTGCCTTTTACGCGAACCTCCCGCGCTGCACGAAGAAGGACCTGCGCAACGCCGTGGAGGCCGCGGCCAAGGCGGGCGCGGGATGGGCCAAGCGCACACCCTACAACCGCGCGCAGATTCTCTATCGCCTCGCGGAGATGCTCGAAGCCCGCGCCGCCGAGATGGCGGAGGCGCTGATGCTCGATGGCACCGCGAAGGCGCAAGCGGAGAAGGAAGTCGCCGCGACGGTCGGCCGCATCGTCCACTACGCCGGTTGGGCGGACAAGTATGAGCAGGTGCTCGGCAGCGTGAATCCGGTGGCCTCGGCGCACTTCAATTTCACCCTCACCGAGCCGGTCGGGATCGTCGGCGTGCTGGCTCCCGAGGAAGCGCCGCTACTGGCGTTGATGACCCTGATCCTGCCGATGGTCACCGCGGGCAATTCCGTGGTCGCGCTCGTCTCGCGCAAGGCCCCCTACCCTTCCATCCTGTTAGGCGAGATGCTCGCGACCAGCGACCTGCCCGGCGGCGTCGTGAATCTCCTGACTGGCGACCGCAAGGAAATGCTCTCCACCTTCGCCACCCACGAGCACCTGCGCGCCCTCGCCGCGGTGGCGCAGGGCGATGAAGCCGTGACCTTGCAACGCGGCGCGGCGGACAGCGTCAAGCGGGTGAAGCTGCACGACCCGAAGACCGACTGGTTTTCCGAGAAGCACGAATCCCCCTACGCGATCCGTGACTTCACCGAGGCGAAGACAGTGTGGCATCCGGTGGGAAGCTGAGATGACCGCCAACACTCGCCTGAAGATCGGGATCGCGCTGGCGGTTGGAGGGAATCTCTTGTTCTTCACGAGCGCTTGGATCGCGTGGATGCCGTGGTCAGCAGGGTTCAAGGCGGGGCTGTGGAGCGTGCTGTTCTTCGCACCGGAAGCGGGAACGCTTGCGGGGGCGGCGGTGATGGGGAAGGAGAACTTCCTGCGCTTCAAGGCGACGGTCGCGGGGTTCTTCAAGCGACTTGGGAGGAAGAAGAAAGATGGGGACACGGAAGAGTGATCCCGGCGCGTTGCAGGGGCGGAAGCCCGGGGTCGGCGGTCGTACCGGGTCGAAAGAGTAGGCCGTTTGCAAAGGGGGCGCGTTCGCCGAGGTGGAGCGGAGGTTCCATTCTATCGCCGGATCTGGCAAGGCTTTCGGGGGATCAAGGAGAGATGGATTCGACATGGCGATCCGTGGGGAAAGCGCGCAGGAAAGCGGCGATGCTCGCCGCACTCCAAAGCGGCTGCGCCGCAAAAAGGGGGCATTGATGAACAGGCGGAACTTTTCCGCGGAGACCTTCAGCGAGTTTGACCGAGAGCCAAAGGGAAAGCCCGGCCGACGGAGAATCTCCGCCGACCGGGCACAAGCTTGCGAACGATGTCTTACTGGTTTTCCACGACGCGGTAGAAGTATTTCCCTTCAGTAGCCGGCATCCGCACGCCGAACTGACCGGCCTGCGGACCGAAGCTACTCACCGGGGTCCACATGCCCGGGCTGAGGTCGGGTGAGGACTCGACCGTATAAGAGACGTCTTCCTCCGCGTTCCAGACGAGGTTGAAGACCGGTGCTCCGGCGACCGGATGGGCAATTGCCGCTACCAAGCCGAAGGGCGGCAGCGCCGAAAAGTCGCCGTAGCTCATGCGCCAATCGATGATGTCGCTGTTCTGAACGTTACCACCGGTCCGGGCGGTGAAGCCGACGAAGGCTTGGCCGGTGCCATCGACCGCACCGATCTCGCCGAGGTCGACTTCCACATCCTGCATCACCGCGATCCCTTCGAAATACACGTCGATATGACCCGGTGATCCTGGAACATACACGATGCGGACTTCGTAAGGCTTTTCACCGGCGGCGGTGCCGAAGGTGAAGGGGAAGGCATCGACTGCGACCGTGCCGGGAAAATCGGGCAGGCCCTTCAGCACGACTCCCGGGGTATTGTAGGCCGAGACGGTTCTGAGTGGGTTGGTTCCCGCGAGCACCTGGATCTGGGAGGCATTCGCCGCATCGAAGCCGAAGCTCTTGAATTTGATGTTGAGCGCGTTGACCGGCAGTCCCGCCTCACCGTTGCCACTGGCATCGGTGCCAGCCGCGCTGTTCTGGATCACGAAGGCCAGTCCATCGGCAGGAGCGAAGCCGTTCGGGCTGTCCTGATTCATGCTCATCTTGAAGGTGGCCTCGAATCCGGTGCTGACCGGTTGCTTGAAGCGGAACCACGCTTCGCCCTTTTGCCCGCCGATGTCTTCGGTGAGGCGAAGCACGTTACCATCGAAGATCCCCGTAGAGCCCTTCAGGGAGAGTTCGTCACCGACCCCGCTGAAATCCGCATAATTGATCGTGTTCGTCGCGGGCGGTGAGATCACATTCACCGTGAAGGTATCCGTGGTAACCGAGCCAGCGGCCGACGTGGCGGTGAGCGTGTAGGTGGTCGAGCCGGGGGGTGGGGTCACCGGCACCGATCCGTCGGTGGCCGAGACGGCTCCGACTCCTTGGTTGATCGATACCGAGGCCGCGGCGACTACATTCCAAGAGAGCGTGAAGGGTTGGCCTTCGACCAAGATCTCACTGCTGCCGACGAAGGTATTGACGAAGGGGGACAGAGAGGCGCCCGGCAGGGGGATATCGTGCGAGAAGCGGAAGCGATCGGCGCTCGTCGGGTGGTCGAAGTTCACGTTTTCGATCAGGGTCCAGCTCAACTTGTCATCGCTTCCTTCCAGCGTCCACTGGATCGGGTCGCGGTCGGCCCCGTCGTTCGCCGTATAGAACGAGTAGGCGTCGAAGGTCTTGGAAGAACCGAAGTCGAAGATCACCGGGGCGTTGTTGAAATCGAGCCACTTGTTGCCGATCGCGTCGCCGTCGATCAGATTGGCCTGCGTTTCATCGGGCCAGGAATTACCGCCCGGATTTTCCGCGGCGGACACGGTGACCGGCGTGGCGTCGTTGGCGAAACTGAACTCTCCGAGCTGGACCAGACCGGTGGCGAGTCCGCTGCGCAACTTGGTCGCCTTGAAGCGGACATAGCGATAGGTCGCCTCCCCGCCGACGACGGACCTGAAGGCCAGCGAACTGGTCGCGGTATCCACGATTCCGGTGCGTCCCGCCGTGATGGTGTAGGTGGTGGTCGCATTTGCGGGAGGAATGATGTCGTCGACGAAACCCACGGTCTCGACGTCACCGGGTGCGGGCGAGATGGACACATCGTCGGCATACTGGGTTTCCCATAGGAAGGAGACGGGACTTCCATTCAGCACGATGCCGGCAGTCCCTTCGGACCCCGTGTTATACACGTCGAAGTAAAGAATCGCGGGAAGAATCTCGGCGGGAATGCTGAAGCCGGCCTGATAAGTGAGGTTCTGATTCAGGATCGGATAGTTGACCCGGGAATCGAGCAGATCCCAGGTCGTGCCATCGGCACTCCCGGCAAAATTCCACGATACCGGGTTGCGCGAGTAGCCGACGCTATCGTTGGCGGAGCCCCAGTTGTAGGCATCGATGGTCACCGCGGATCCGAAGTCGAAGGTCAGGGCCTGGCCTTCGCCAAACGGAGTTCCCTTGAACCACTTGGTGCCGAGATTGCCATCGCCCACTTTCGTCGGGCCTTCGTTTTCGGTCGGATTCTGATCGCCGGAAGTGATGGTGACGGGCAGTACGCCGACGCCGCTTCCGTTGCGGTTGTTGGAGTTCAGTACGGTTCCGTTGTGCGAGAACGTGAACTCCGCCATTTGCATGTTCGGATTGCCGTTCCAGACTCGCATCGTTTCGAAGCGGAAGTACCGGTAGGTCTTTTCGGCGGCGGACGCCGTTGCCATGCAGGCCGCTGCAGCAGTGACGACAATGAGGCGCCAGCAATTAGTCGGGGGTTCGGGGATTTTCATTCGATAACGGGGTTGGTCCTGTCAGGTGCCTTGTTAGGGCGCTTCGAATAACCCGGGGCAAAACCCATGGGGCATCGATGTATACCACGTGGGGAGGGACCGCCCCCGTTTAGTCATCTCGCAAAATCTTTCCAGAGGTTCTCCGCATGGTCGGAATCGCAATCCATGCGCGCCATCAATACATGCGCACCTCGCTACCCAAGAGGGGGTTACAGCATCACGTACCGAATCGCCGGAAGAGCGATCGCCCCGCTAAATGCATAACAAAACCACACCCGATCCCTATGTAAAAGCGTGAGATTCTCACGGCCTTCTTCATGGAAAGGAGCGATCACCACAGCGGCTAAAATGCCAAGACCCATGCCGCTGCTGATGCTGAGAGCAAGTGGCATGCCGAGAATCGCGAGAACCGGCAGGTGTCGCGATTTCACGGTGGCTCAGATTGATCTCCGCGACGGCGGGGATCGTGCAATTCACCACCAGGATATAGGCGATCGCGGCGAAGGTGGTGCAGCCGGCGGCGACCTCGCGCGCGGGGCTTGTGGTTTCCCGGAGAGGAGGAAGAGGCGATCGGGCTTGCTTGGGCAGAGGGGGCTAGCAAGGGGGCGGACCGCGGGAAGGATCGTCGTCGGAGCGGGCGCGTGAAAAATTCCAGAGGAAAGTGTCCCGGAGTTGCGCCACCGTTCGTCTACTCCTTGGACCCTCGAAAAACGCAAACCAAACCATTGAAATGAAAACCACCTCACTCCTCCGCCCTCTTTTTGCCGCCTGCGCCCTGGCGCTGGCGTCACACGGCCTGCATGCGCAGGAAATGCCAGAAATGCCGAAGCCACAGAGCGAGCACGCCTGGCTCGAGAAGTTCGCCGGCACTTGGGAAACCGAAATGGAATGCCAGATACCCGACAAAGAGCCGATCAAAGGCAAGGCGACCGAGACCGCCAGGATGCTCGGCGGCTTCTGGCTGACTGTCGAAAACAAGGGCGAGATGATGGGCAGTCCCTTCACGGGGATCATGACGCTGGGCTACGATCCGGCGAAGAAAACCTACATCGGCACTTGGACCGACTCGATGACCAGCATCATGTGGAACTACACCGGCACGGTGAATTCCGCGGGCGACACGATCACGCTTGAAGCCGAAGGCCCCTGCCCGATGCAGGACGGGAAGATCTGCAAATTCAAGGAGGTCATGAAGCTGACCGGCAAGGACGAGAAGACCTTCACCAGCTCCGTCCAAGGCGATGACGGCAAGTGGATGCAGATCATGAGCTCGAAATCCAAGCGCGTGAAATAAAAGTGTCCCGGCCGCTCCTCCCCGTTCGTCGTACCATTGAAACCACGAAACAACCATGAGCACGCAATCTGCAACTTTGGAAGGACCGCCGGACCTCACGGACCATGCGGTGGTATCGCGGGAGGAGTGGCTGGCAGCGCGCAAGGCGCTGCTGAAGAAGGAGAAGGAACTCTACCGTGAGCGGGACCGGCTCTGTGCGCAGCGCCGGGAACTACCCTGGGTGAAGATCGACAAGAACTACGTCTTCGAGGGGCCGGAGGGCAAGGTGACGCTGTCCGACCTGTTCCGGGGGCGGAGCCAGTTGATCGTGTATCACTTCATGTTCGGACCGGACTGGAAGGAAGGCTGCGGGGGGTGCTCCTTCCTCTGCGACCACGTGGACAGCGCGCGGCAGCACTTCGAGCACCGCGACGTGGCCTTCGCGGCGGTGTCGCGTGGGTTGCTGACGGAGTTCGCGCCCTTCAAGGCGCGGATGGGCTGGAAGTTCCCCTGGGTCTCGTCCCACGGCAGCGACTTCAACTATGATTTCAATGTCTCCTTCACCGAGGAACAGGTCGCGAAGGGCAAGGCCTTCTACAACTACGCGCCCGAGACCGATACCGGCGAATCCCACGGGATGAGCGTCTTTTACAAGAACGAGGCCGGCGAGATCTTCCACACTTATTCGTGCTACGCGCGGGGTGGCGAGGAAGTGCTGGGCACCTTCATGTTCATGGACCTGACGCCGATGGGCCGGAACGAAGAGGGCACGATGAGCTGGGTGCAACTGCACGACCAGTACGAGGAAGCCAACGAGGAGGGCCACGCGTGAAGGCGTGCTGTGTCAAGCGGCGCGGCACGGAGGCGGCTTCGTGGCTGGTACCCGGCAGCCTGCTGATCCTGATGCCGAAGTGCCCGGTGTGCCTGGCGGCCTATGTCGCGGCGGCCACGGGACTAGGCCTCTCGGTGCCGGCGGCTTTGGGACTGCGGATCACTTTGATCGTCCTCTGTATCGTCTCGCTGGCCTTCCTTGCCGCCCGCTTGCTGCTTCGCAGAAAAACATCACCCCAAAAATCAATCCCATGAAGACCCTTGAAAAAACCAATGAAGACCAGATTCGCGAGCTCACGCAGCAGTGGCTGAAGGCCGTGCATGCCCGCGATGCCAAGGCCGTGATGGCCTGCTATGCGGAAGACGTGATCGCCTACGATCTCTTCACTCCGACGAAGGTCACGGGCGTCGGCGACTATCGGAAAAACTACGAGATGTGGTTCCAATGTTGCCAGGGCCCGATCCATTACGAGATCAAGGAGCTCGACATCGTGGCCGGCGACGAGGTCGCCTTTTGCCGGTCGCTGAATCGCATGACCGGTCCGAATCCCGAGGGCAAGGAGGAGGAAACCTGGATCCGCGCGACCGTGTGCTTCCAGAAGCGGGCGGGCGCGTGGAAGGTGGTGCACGAGCACGTCTCGGTGCCGCTGGACATGGAAAGCCAGAAAGGCGTCTTCCAATTCCGCGACTGAGTGCCCTAGCATCGATTCACCTGAATTTCCCATGAACAGCTACAAGACATCGAATGGATACCTGCTGCTCTTCCGCGGCACGGATTGGCACATGCAGCTCTCGCCCGAAGAGATCCAACGGGTGATGGGCGACTGGGGCGCGTGGTTTTCCGGCCTCAACGATCAAGGCAAACTGACGGCGGCGAATCCCTTGGAGAACGAGGGCGTGGTCGTGTCGGGCAAATCGCGCAGCGTGGCCGACGGGCCATTCGCGGAGGCGAAGGAATCGATCGGCGGGTTCTTCCTGCTGAAAGTCGAAACGATGGAAGAGGCGCTGGCGATTGCGAAGGAGTGTCCTGCCCTGCCCTACGGCCTGACGGTCGAGGTGCGGCCGGTGGCACCGGCCTGCCCGGCGCAGCGGATGGCCGATGATGTGAGCGAGCACGCGATGGCCTGATCCGGTGAGCTTGCTACCCGTCCAGAACCCGGAGGTTCCCAAGCTAACCGAGCACCTCTTCCGGCACGAGTCCGCGAAGCTGGTCTCGACGCTAACGGGGATCTTCGGGATCCATCGCCTCCAGCTCGCGGAAGACGTGGTGCAGGAGGCGATGATCCGGGCGCTGCAGACCTGGCCCTACTACGGCGTGCCGGCGAACCCGGCGGCGTGGTTGATGCAGACGGCGAAGAACCGCGCGCTGGACCTGATCCGCCGGGAGAAGCTTTTCATCGAGAAGCAGCCGGAGATCGCGGCCTCGCTGGAGGCGCTGCCGGACGAGAGCGAGGCACCGCGCTTCGACGACGAGATCCGCGACGACCGGCTGCGGCTGATCTTCGCCTGCTGCCACCCGGCGATCTCGCTGGAAGATCAGACAGTGCTGGCCTTGAAGACGCTCTGTGCCTTCAGCGTGGGAGAGATCGCCACGGTGTTCTTGAGCAGCGAGGCCGCGGTCGCGAAGCGCTTGACGCGGGCGAAGCAGCGGATCCAGGACCAGGGCATTGCTTTCGAGATTCCATCGGGTGCGGATCTGGTGCCGCGGCTCGATGGCGTGCTGCAGGTGCTCTACCTGCTTTTCAACGAAGGCTACAAGGCCTCGAGCGGGGAACTGGTGGTGAAGGAGGACCTGTGCCGCGAGGCGATCCGCCTGGGCGGACTGCTGGCGGCGCACCCGGCGGCGGATCATCCGCGAACGCATGCCCTGCTTTCGCTGATGCTGCTGGACGCGGCGCGGATTCCGGCACGGCAGGACCGGGAAGGGAACATCCTGCGGCTGATGGATCAGGACCGCGGGGTCTGGGATTCAACCCTGATCGCGGCGGGGCTTTATCATTTGTCACAGTCGACGCGCGGCGAGGATCTTACGGAGTATCACCTGCAGGCGGGGATCGCGGCCTGCCATTGCACGGCCCCGGACTACGCGGCGACCGATTGGCAGCGGATTCTCGATCACTACGACCGCTGGCAGCAGATCAGCGATTCGCCGTTGGTGGCGCTCAACCGGGCGGTGGCGGTGGCGAACGTCCACGGGGCAAAGGCGGGGATGGAAGCGGTGCGGTCGATCACGAAGCCGGAGCAACTGGAGACCTACTATCTCTTCCACGCGGTGATCGGGGACTTCGAGGAACGGATGGACCGGCGGGAGGAAGCCGCCCTGAGCTTCAGCAAGGCGATCGAGCTGACGGGAGTCGCGGCAGAGAAGTCCTTCCTGATGGAACGGCAGCGGGCTTGCGAGACGAACTCGGTCTACCGCCCGGGGAAGCACCGGGGGCGTGTGGATGGCTGAAGAGGGCGGGACGCCGGCGCTCCTTGGCTCAAGGCCGCGAGAGTTCAAGGCTACCCTCGTCCTCGAAGACCAGCCCCATGCTACTGTTCATGAAGCGGGTCCGGTTCCGCCCGATGACCTTGGTGGGCTGGATCTCATCGAAGCCACCGCGGATCAAATGCAGGGGTGCACCGCCGAAGTTGTTGGCCTGAACAAGGATGATGAAGGAGTACGCGTCGTAGTGCGCGGGAACGTCGGTGCGCACCGTGAAAGGACCGGTTAAGGGGAAAGGGTCATCGGGAATGCGTGTATTGACATAGCTTCCGCCGGTGCCTGCCGCATTGAATTGGTACACGATGTCGCCGGTCCCCGGCGTGTTGGCCGTCAGGACGCGGTTCGCAAAACTGGAGGCTCCACCGGCATTCGGATAGGAGGTCAGCGCGATATTGAAGAACCGCGCCCGAGCGGCGATCGGGCTTTCCAGTAATTGCACCGGTCCGGGAGTTTCACCCAAGCCCGAGAAGCTGCGGAAATGCGGTGCCCAGTCTTGCAAATTCAGGCTGGACCGGCCCTGAAGGACAGTGGAATCCGTGCGTGCGAGTTGGTAAGCGGCCACATTGCCGGGAAGAATCTGGAGCACACCGCCGGGAGGGCTCACCAGAGGAAGCGCCACCTCGTCCTCGTTGAATGCCACCGCGCCCGCGTCGGTGCGACGCACGACCACGGAGTTGATGGTCGTTGCCCCTGCCCCGGCTGCGATGATCTGATCGACGATGAGGCGACTGGGGGTGGAAGGGATCTTCCCGAAGACGACGTTGTGGTTATTGAGGTCCGCCATGCTCACGCTGCCGGTGAGATAGAAGCGGGAACCGTTGGTGTTCGGACCGTCGCTCGCCAGACCTACTACGTAAGGATCATGGATGAGGGTGGCATTGAATTCGTCCTGAAAGGTGTAACCGGGACTATCGCTGCTGCTGCCATCCTGCGAACCACTGCCAATCCACTTCGAGGTGCTGGTGTTCGCACCGCCAAAGAAGCTCAGGCCGTCGAAAAAGGGATCATCCTCCACCGCGCCCGTGCGCGCATCCACCCACCAGGCCGACCCTTGCGCAAGGGTCAGGAAGCTGGCCACCGCCTTCGGCGTCTTCGCATACTCCAGCTGGATCGTGACGGTGCCGCGGGAGGTCACCAGGTCCGCTTCCAGGGCTGCCTCAAGGGAGCCCGGAAGGGCGGTCCAAACGAGTGCGACCAAGAATGCGGCCCGGGTGCGGGAGAACCAGTTGTTAACGGAAAATGTGGACACCATGGGATCACGGAGGGTCACCACCGGTAAGCCAGTTCGCCACCAAAATGTTGTAGTCCGTGGAGTTCACAAACCCGTTTCCGTTGATGTCTGCCTGGGGATTCGCGCTCGCGAAAAGGGCGACCACAATGTTGTAGTCCGTGGAAGTCACGACGTTGTTCCCGTTCAGGTCCCCGCCCCGCAGCAAATTGGGGCCGGTGAAAGAGACAGTCGCCAAGCCGGTACTATCGAAGGACGCGGGCAGCCTGCGGCGAAGGTTCCACGCCGTCTTGGCACTGATATTCGCAGTCCCGGCCGGTATGCCCTCAATCATGGTCGAACCCAGTCCGCCAACGAAAGGGACCGGAATCGTCCAAGTCGCAAGGACCGTACCCGAGGCATTCGTGGCCACGAACACCACAGTGCGGTTAATCGCCGCGGTCACAAGCGAATCCAGAGCCACCGTCACATTGACGCGGAACTTTGAAATTTCCAGCGCTCCGATGGCCAGCAAGGCGGCATTGCCCGAGCGGTCCATCACGTGCGCGTTCACATCGTAGGGACCGTCCGGCGTGGCGACGCTCACCGCGACCTGAAAGACATAGCGGGTGTAGGTCAGGTCGCCCACCAAGACCGGCGAGCTGCTGACCAAGCTGGCTGGCAGGGTCGCCGGGCTGCCGACGAGTTCGACCGAAACGTCCGGGTTCTCTACTCCCGCCAGTTCGTCGTAGGCATCAAAGGTGATCGTGACCGTGCCCTGTCGTGTATAGACTCCATCCTGCAATACATCCACCGGTAGCGCCGACTGAATCTGCGTGGCCGTGGCTCCGGCCGCGAAGACCGGGTCGGTGCCATCCACCACCAGCACCGCGGAGTTGCGGGTGAAGGGTGCATTCCGGTAGCCGGGCGCGCCGCCGCTGCTGACCGTCAGGCGTGTGTCGATGAAAGGCTCGTCCTCCGGTCCCTTGGTGCGGAAGAAGACGCGCGTGAACCCTTCCAAAGGCTGCGCGTTGAGCCGCAGGTCCGCCACCTGCCCATCGAGCAAGGTGCCGTCCGGATCCGGGTAGGAGAAGGAAAGCCCGACGGCCGTGTCGAACTTGCCGATGACCGCGGACTCGTCCTCTTCGCCATAGAGGGCGTTGTCCCAGCCGACCGATGGCAGCAGCGAATCGGACAGGAGATAGTCGGTGCTGTAGCCGAGCAGAACTTCGACCGCTTGGGTTTTGTCCACCAGCTTCGAGATGTCCAAGCCGGCATTCACACTATCGCCGGGCTGGACGTAGAGCTTGCCTGCGGCGTCGAGCGTCCGCGTCGGATCGGAGGGGGTGCGGAAAGCGAGGGCGAGCTGATTACGAACCGCGCTGACATTTGCCACGTTGGACCAGCCTTCCACGGAGGTGGTGACCGCGGCACCCGGGAGGATATTCAGCACGCCGGTGCCGCCGGTGAAAACATTGTGATAGATGCTGCCGCCGTTCACGGTGCTGAACACCACCAGGGAGGACGTGGTGAAGGTCGAATCCCGGATCAACAAATCGCTGCCCACCAGCGAGAGGGACGCACCCGTGACTTCGCAGCGCGTCATGCGGAAGGTGGAACCGAAGTTCACGAAGACGCTGTATGTGCCGCTGCTTTCGAGGGTGCAGCCGTCCAGAATCAAGCTGCCGGTCACGATCAAGGTCACGCCGGGCGCCACATGAATGTCGGACGCCAAGCCTAGGGTGCTGCCGCTGAAGGTGGTGTTCGAATGGATGTCCAGGGAGCCGAGGCAATTGAAGAAGGTGAAGGAGCCGGAGATCGTGTGATATTCACCGATGTCGAGCGGATCGAGCGAAAGATCGCCATTGACCACCTCGATCACGCCACCCGGCTCTTGCGTCAACTGGCCGATCGCTGCCGAAGCACAATCGATCTTGAGAGTAGCTCCGGCACCGATTGCAAGCTGTCCGACCTGCATCCTGGCCCCGCGGCCAAGAGTGAGGACCGCGGCCGGCGCGAGGGCCAGCTCCTCGCCTTCGATCGATTCGCCTTCGCCGAGCGTCAGGCTCCCCTCCAAGCTGGAGCCGCCGAAATCAAGCGTCGTGAGGTCCGCGTCGACATACCACGGCTGGAAGTCCACAACGCCGCTACCGGCGATGTCGCCGCCGCTGCCCGGGCCGCTGCCACCGGGACCGTCCGCGGCCCCCCAGTAGTTGAAGGCGGCTTGGATCGTCTCCCCTGCTTCGCTGCTGAAGAGTGCCACGCTGCTGCCGAGTTTGTTGCGGCGCACCAGATTCGTCGTTTGCGTGCCCGCCGCTTGGTCATCGAAGCACAGGTCGCCATGGCCGGAAGGCGAACTCACCGTGCCATTGTTCTGGAAGACATTCTCTTCAATCGTCGTGCCAGTGGCGCCATAGCCGGCGCCGGCCGTATTGCCACGCGCCGTGAGACGGATCCCGCAGCCGGTGTTATCCTTGAAAAGATTCCCGCTCACCGCGCAGTTCCGCAACCCTCCAGAGAGTCCCTCACCATTCGCCTCAAAGGTGTTCGACGAAAAGCTTGCCTGCGAGAAGGCCTGCGAACCGCCATCGATTGCCACGCCAAAGCCCGCGAAGCGATTCCCGCTCAGCAAGGGATTGCGCGAGCTGCTGGCACCAACGTTTGCATCTCCGGCAGCGGAGATGCCGGTGCCTGTCGTGGGGGCTGGAGAGACGAGATGATTATTGAGAAAGTGCAACCCGTCGAAGGACGCAGTGGCATCCAGATGGATCGCCTCCAAGGTAGAAGCCGCGGCGGAGAAGACATTCCGCGACAAGGTCGCGTTTTCCGCAGTGCGGGTCCACCGCAGCAGGGAGCCGACGGAACCGGCCGTGGCACGGACATCGTTCTCGGTGAACTGCAGCGCGGGCGCATCCGCCGTGGCGACGACCACCAGGCCATTGCCCACTGCCGGTGCGCCCGAGATCACAAATCCGGAAACCACCACCTGGCCATCCGCGGAGGCGATTTCCAGTGCAACCCCGGAGGCAGGAGCAATCAAGGATTCGACCGCGGGATTCGCGGCACCCGGAACGCGACCCCGTGCATCAACACCGGCGCGCGCGCCCCGCAGCGCGAGGGGGGCCTTGTTTACAATCAGATTCTCCGCATAGAGGCCGGGAGCGACCTCGATCACATCGCCTGGAGCGGCGGCATCGATTGCGGACTGGATGGTCAGGTGCGCCTCCCCCGGGCCGACCCGGAGGGTAGCGGCACCTGCGATGGGGAGAAGCAGCGAGAGGAGAACAGCAAAACTTCGGGCTTTCACGCGCAATAAACGAGGAGATACGCCACGGGAGAGGCGTATGGGTGAATCGGGAGAAACGGCCGGGGGCGTGGCGACAGGCGCGGCCCGGCGGAGCGGATGGCGTCAATGACGCCGGCGGCGGAGACACCAGGCGAGTCCCGGAAGCAGAACCAGAAGCGGCACGGAGGGCTCGGGGACGACGGTGTAACGGGTGTAGATCTCCACGCGATCAATTACCGACACCCCGGTTCCCGGCGGTGCCAGCGTCATCGAGATCGAGCTATTAGTCGCATCTTGAATCGTGGTGCTCCAAGTCCGGTACTCCCAAGTGCCGCCGCCGCTCAAAGTGCTCAGGACCCCTTGGTTATCCAAATGGATATCACCGGGGCCTACGCCGAGCACCTGTAGCGCGGGTACAACCTGCGCAGCCCGGAAAACCACGGCATAAACCATCAAGTCGATGCGGTAGGTCTGGCCAGGCCCCAGTCCACCGGGTGTCACCGGCAGCGAGAACGAGATGTTCCCTTTCGGGGTGTTGGGACTGCCGAGGTCGGGACCGATATCCCAGGCACCGTCCAGGTCATACCCTGGATTGGAGCCGTTCCCCCGCTCGGACTTTGCCAGTCACCGCTGAGATTGCCAAGAACCACGACTGCATTGGCGGCCCCGTAGAGGTTCGTCGCGATATCCGGACCTGTAGTTGTGGCATCAGAACCGGAACTGGAAAATCTGCGAAGTGGTATTTGGATTCGGGTTACCCTCCGTCCCGTACCAGCTGGGGAAGGTCACTGCACCAAAGACGCTGGAAGACGATGCAAGCAGTGCAAACGTCAAGAAGAAGAGTCTGGGATTACGGTTCATTGGAGGTTTCCCCGTGCGGGGCGCTCGTTATACCTATTCTAACAATAAGACTCAAGTACCGATCGGGACTCGTGAAAAAGCCCTCCGGGCATTTCCGGGCCACCTTCGCTCCCGACCTTTGCAGGCCGGGAGAAGAGGGTGATACGGGTTGCACCGGAGGGCTTCATAGAAGGGTCTGCGGGTAGCTGACTTACTTCGCGTCGCCGGCCGAGTAGAAGTTGGCCTGCATCAAGTTGTAGTCCGTGGAGTTTACAACGCCGGGAACGGGCAGGAGCCCGCCATCGATGTCCGCCACCGGATTCACCGTGGCGAAACTGAAGCGCAGGGTCGAGTAGTCCAGCGTGTTGACCACGTTGTCACCGGTGATGTCGCCCGCTTTCAGGAGCTTGGCGCCCGTGAAGTTGGCTTCATTCACCCCCGTGCCGCTGAAGGTCGTATCGACCCGGCTGCGCAGGGTCCATGCGGTCTTCGCGCTGATCCGGGCCGTGCCGGCGGGCACATTCTCAAGAGCCACCGAGCCCACTCCGTTGAAACCAACGGTCGTGAAGGTGACGGTCTTGAGCCACGAGTCCAGCTCGACTCCGGAAGCATCCGTCGCCACGAAGGCGACCTGGCGGGACGTTCCTTTGAATCCTTCCAGTTCGACGTTGGCGATGCTCTCGTTGGCCACTTGGAAGGTCGCCAGATTGGCCACCGGAGACACATTGCCCGAGCGGTCGCGAACCGTGGCGGTCACATCATACTCACCGGTCGTGGCGGCAGGCGGGACGATCAGGCTTACGGTGTAGGTCACGGTGCCGGCCAACTCGGTGGCGGCGACCGTGTAGTTGGACGAGTTCAGAGTCGTGACACCATCGCTTGCGACGAGGCTGAGGTCGCTGGTCGCGTCCGCGGCGTCGAGGCCCGAGAGACCGGAGTCCGTGGCGGTGAAGGTCAGGATGACCGGAGTGCCATTGCGCAGGACGAAGTTCGTCGTGGGCAGGAGCACGTTCACGCTGCCGGCGGAGGGCTGCACCTGGGTGCCGCTGACTGCCGGGGTGGCGATGGCCGGATCCGCATCGTCGATCACGAGTTCACCGGTATTCGAGGTGAAGGGCGTGGTCAGCGAGAAGGTGCTGGGCGCCGTGAACTTGGTCAGGCGGGTGTCCTTCAGGAGTTGACCGTTGCCGTCGAACTCACCGTTCGTCTGGACCCGGAAGAAGCCGAGGGTCGCTCCCGGCGCGAGGGCCTGGAAGGTGACGCTGGCGATATTCGAATCCGCCGTGACGCTGGTTCCGGTGAAGTCGAATTCAAGTCCGAGGGCGCTATCCACCAGTCCGAGTCCGGTGCTGCCGACAGGCTCGGTTTCGACCACCACGTCCCAGTCCTCCGCCGGTGCCACCACGGTGGGCGAGCCGGTGGGATTGAGCAGATCGGAATTGTATCCCAGCAGCGCTTCGGCCGCGGTGATGCCGTCCGGATCGAGAGCGGAGACGTCCATGTCGATCACGACTTGGTCACCGGATTGGACGAAGAGGTTCCCCGCCGCCAAGGTGCGGCCGACGAGCGAAGGGACCGGAGCGGCGAACTCGAGGCTGAAGCGGTTGTTCGCGTCACCGATCGAGGTGATATTGCTCCAACCATCAACCGCAGCGAAGGGCCCCGGGGAGGCCGCATCGGTCGCAGCATCGAAGAGGTTGTGATAAACCGCAGCATCCGCAGTGGCCTCGATCTCCGAGGCGGTGAAGCTGTTGTCGTAGACCTTCGACTTGAGGTTGGCGGCGACCGAGCCATTCGACGTGTTGATGTCGATGCTGGCATCGGAGACCACGCAGCGGGCCATCGTCAGCAAGCCATCGGCGGCCGCGGTGATGGTGTAAGGCGTGCCGGGGGTCTTGCTGTCGATGACGCAGCCGTCGAGGATCAGCTCGCCGCCGCCATTCACCGTCAGAGTCACTCCCGCAGCCACGTGGACATCGGTGACCAAGGCGAGGGATTGGCTGATGTTGAAGGTGGTATTGCCGTTGATGTGCCAAGAGCCGAAGCTGTTGAAGATCGTGAAGCTACCCGAGATGGTGCTACTACCGATCGTCAGCGAACCACCGTTGACCACTAGTGTGCCGCCTTCGGCCACTTGCAGATTGGTGGCACTCAGGCCGCCCGTGGGAGTGATCGTCACCGGGAGACCGGGGGCGATATAGAGGTTCGGCACGTTCGGCTGAACCGTGTCGACTTCGGTATCGGCCGGAATGCCGGTCGTCAGAGTCGACAGCACCGGCGGCACCGAAGCAGTGCCGCTGGCATACCATGGATTGAAATTCACATTTCCACCAACACCGTTGGAAGAAGCTGCAACCGGTCCGCTCGTAGCGCCCCAATGGTTAAGCGAGGCCTCAACCGTGGCACCGGTGACCAGATTCAACACCGCGTACTGGTTGTTCCCCAGGAGGGCCGAGTTGCGGATGACAACATTGGAAGGCGAGACGTTCACCGGGGAATCGCCGACGCGGATTCCCGCGCCATTGCCCGCTCCACCACAGTTTTCCACCCGCAGGCCTTCAAGGAGGACCGTTCCGCCAAGGGTGGCAGGGATAGCGGCGTAAGCACCGTCGTTGCGCGCCTTGACCAGAATTCCCCCACCAAAGGAGTAGTTCTGGCCGCAGTTCGAAACGAGGGAGTTGCGAATCGTGAGGTTGGAGTAAGTCCCGTATTTCAGATTGATATCAATCCCCGAGCCGGTTCCGCCGTCCGGGCCGGTACCCGAGTTCGAGACCGTGATGTTCTCGAACAAGCCATTGTTCATCGATTCGATGAAGATGCCTTTGCCCCAGTTGTTGGAGAAGGTAGTGCCGTTGTTGGCGGTGATCCCTTCCAACTGCGCGTTGGCGTAGGTACCAGCCGACCTGTCAGCAGAATAGAGGCCGAACTTGTTACCGTTCACGGTGCAAGCATCGATAGTGAGGTTGCTGACGCGTCCGGCACTGGGAACCTTGATACCGGACGAAGTGTTGTTCGAGAACGACGAGTTGCGCAAGGTAACGCCCGAGCTTGCTCCATCGAAGTTAATCCCGAAGGAGCTGTTGCCGGTCGACGCAACGTTTTCGAGGACGACGTTGCTGACGCCGTTCAAGTTGAACCCGCGAGCGCCACCAGTGGTGGCAATTCCCGAGACCGACGCCCCCGACCCGCCGGAAGTGATGGCGAAGATCGTGCCGCTGCCGCTGACGGTGGTGGTGGCACTGCCTGCGCCAACGACATCGAGATCCTTACCAAGCGTCACATTCTCGGCATAGGTGCCGGGATAAACCTCGAGTGAATCGCCGTTGTCGGCAGCATTGATAGCTGCTTGAATCGTGGGATACAGAATGCCCTTGGTCGTATTGTTGACCCGTTGGGCGGAACGCTGGTTGCTGATGACGGCACCGCTGTTCCTTGCGGACAAGGCAGAGAGCGGATCGTAAAGCGGACTGGCGGGCGTGCCATCCAGGAGCGCGATGTCCACGGCGTTGCCGGACCACGTATTGCCGGTGAAGTCAACGAGAGCCCCGTCGACCACCCAACCGCGGGTGCCCGCTACGTAATTATTGAGGACGCTGCCGCTGGAGACGGCATTGATGTAGGCCGGTTGCCGCAATCCGGTGAAGGAACAATCCTCGATGCGGAATCCGCTTCCCGTGCTGCTGATCTCAAATGCACGGCTGACATCCGCATCACCCAGGACATATTGCCCGGAGAAGTCGCAGTCTTCGACGACAACGTCAGGGGACTGCAGGCCAATCAAGGCCTGCACTCCCGCCTTGTCGGTTTTGATGAACGAGATGTTCTTGATGATCGAGCCACCGGAGGACCCGATCGTCGTGATAAAGCGGCCTCCAAGCGCGTTGCTACCGGAGATTTGGGTAGTGGTGTTGTCCCCGCCATCAAGCGTCAGTTGCTTGTTGAGGGTGACGGGGCTGGTCAGCGTGATCGTGCCGCTGAGGGTGATCGTCTCGCCTGGGCTGGCGGCATCGATCGCAGCCTGAAGACCCAATCCCGGAAGGACGAGGGTGTTTCCGCCCGAGTCGGAGAGGACCGACGCCGAGTTGGAGTATTTGGTGTTCAGGCCTTGGGCAAGGCCGGTCGCCTTGGCGAGGTCGCCGTTGGTGTAGTAGGCCATCGCCGCTGCCGGCGGACCATAGGCGTTGTCGATCTGGTAGGTCGTGCCGGTGATGTTCGCCGTGCTAGCGAGTCCCTGCTCCTTCTCGATGTAGAAGTTTTCCGCGACGTTGTTCGCCGCGAAATCGAAGTTGATTGTGGAGGAGGGGCGATTCAGGTCCGCGCTCTTGGAAGCGTAGACCGCGATACCACCCCAAGCATTGCCGGAAGTGGTGCAGCCGGTGATCGTGACATTCGTGCAGCCGCTGAGCTGGATGCCATTGCCGTAGGCAGCATCAGTGGCGCTCAGTCCGGAGAGCGTCACGTTGTCGAAGCCATGAATATCGAAGGCCGAGCGGTTGCTGTCATCAATCGAGATGTCCTGGATCGTGAGGCCGTTGTTCGGCGTGGTGTTCGTGGTATTGTAGCCGGCATGGATGGCGAAAGCCCCGCCGCCGCTCGTCCCACGGACTCCCGGGCCCGCGGGAGGCAGGACCGTGAAGTTCTTCAAAGTGACATCGCCCACCGAAACATTGATACCCCATCCGGCACCTGTTGCAGCGGCGTTGATTACCGTTCCGGCCCGGGTTTGGCCTTCGATGGTGATCGACTTGTTGACCTGCAAGGTCGTGCCCAGCACATAAGTGCCGTCCGCGAGCACGATGCGATCACCGTTCTGCGCCGCCAGAACGGCAGCTTGAAGTGTCGGGTGGTCGACGGGGACCGCCAGATCGGCGGCGAACACGTGGCCGCCGGTCAAAAAGGCGGCAGCGATAAGACTTGACCTTGTAAATACAACTCGTTTCATGGGTCTCTGGATAGGGGGTTTGGGGAGGAGATAGACTCCTTGAGAGGGTGGTTTCCCTATCTGGTGCTTCACGAAGCACGAAGTTCATTCGAACAAGTGGTTCGTTTTCCTTTTGAACGGTCGCATTGGGACTGCGAGCGGTAGGGATCTTGAAGACGAGCCAAGTGAAGGACGGTAGTAGACGGCCCAGCATCCATCGCCGGCGGTTTCCGGAGAATGCAGCACCGCGCAAAAAGAATCATTATTTCATCCCTCTGCTACCAATTGCGTCATCGCCGATACTCCTCCATCACTTCCTCACGCCGATAGCCTCGAAAGATTCAGCTCGCAATTTGCTGCAATACCCGCCTAGTAATGGCAGTCTCCGCCCCCTATCCGAGATAGCGGATTATATCCCGAATCCCGTCTTCCCTATCCTTCCCCCCTCATGCCGCTAGTTCCGGCAAAAAATTCCGGCTGGAAAGCGGTCGTCTTTATCATCTTCCTCGTCGCCCTCGCCTGCGAGGTCGGACTGCGGCTCTATTGGCACGGTGAGCAGAGTGTCTCGATGATTTGGCCGGCGGCGGGTGTCGCCGTCGCGGTGTTTCACCGCTGGGGAGGCCACGCCTTCCCTTGGGTAGTGCTGGGTTACACGTGGATTTGGGTGCGGCTTGGCTTCACTTCCACCAGCAGTGTCATGCCGATTTTGGTACCGCTGGAAGCGCTCGGCGTGTGGTCGCTGGGCTTCCGCCTTCCCCTCGTGCGGGAGGCCACGCGGAACTCGATCAACCCGACCGTGTGGCAATTGCTGCCGGTGCCGTGGCTGGCGGCTCTGCCCTGCGCGCTGGCGATCGCGGGCTTGGGGACAATCGAAGGCAGATTTGACGCAGGAGAATTCGGGATGGCCACTGCAAGAATCGCGATCTCGCACGTTCATGGGATGGTTGCCTTCGCTCCGGCCTTCGTCCACGTGCTGCGCAGGGATTTCCAGCTTCTATCCCCCGACGACCATTGGCTGGGCTTTGCCGCACTGATCGCGGCATTCGCCCTGATGGTGATGGCCTTCTCCGGCTTCTTCCATGACGTGGTGGGAATGTCCTTCGCTTCCTACCTGCCCTTCCCCCTGCTGATGGTGGCCGGAGTGTCCCTGAGACCGCCGGTGATCGCGGTCACGCTGATGCTGTGGTGCATTGCGACCACGCTGATCACCAATCTGGGCATGGGGCCCTTCACCACGGCCACCCATCTCAATCCGCTGGAGCTGGGGATCTACAATCTGGTGATCTGCTACACCACCTACCTGATTTCGGTGGGAACGACCCATCTGATCTGGCAATTGCGGCGCAACGAGCTGACCATGGAGGCCGCCGGTGTGGAAGTCTGGGAGTGGGACGCACGACGCGGCTTCCACTCGGTCAAGGGCGACCGCGAAGCGTTCCGGATCAACCATCGATACGCCGGCGCACCGGAGACCGCCCACGAAGGGCTGTCCCGCTTGAGCGGTAAGACTGCCGGAACAAACGGCGGCATCCCGGACCACTGGAAAGAGCGGCTCGAACCCCGCGACGGCACCGCCGAATTGCTGCTGTCCGCCGGACGCGTCACTTCCCGCCAGCGCGACGGGACCGCGCAGGAGGCGATCGGCATCCTCCAAGACCTGAGCATGCTGCGCAAAGCGGAGGAAGCCCTGATCGCGCTGGGTCACCAACGGGCACTGCTCAAGAGCCTGCAAGTGCGCTTGAACCCCCACTTCCTCTTCAACGCGCTGAACGCTGTCCGCGCGCTGATCCACATCGACGCCAGACAAGCCTCCGATGCGGTGACGACGCTAGCGCGGCTGCTACGGAAGAACCTGAAAAACGTCGAGCGCCCGCAGATCCCGCTGGCAGACGAGATGCAACTGGTGAGGGACCTCTTCGCCATCTCCGGCTGGCGCTTCGGCGACCGGCTGTCCACGCAGATCACGATTCCAAGGAAGGCCGAAAACGCTCTGGTGCCGCCGATGGCAGTCTTCAATCTGGTGGAAAACGCACTCGTCCACGGAATCGAAAAGAGCTCGGGAAGCGGGTTGGTCACGGTCGCTGCGGAGGTCTCCGGCGGCAAGCTGACGGTGCGCATTTCCAATCCCGGACAGCTCGCCGCGCCGCTGTCGCCGGGAGTCGGAATGCAGGATGTTCTGCAGCGCTTGGAATTGCTGTATGGCGCGAACGCGTACTTCTCCCTGACTCAAGCTGGTGACAATCTCATCGAAGCCAGAATGACCCTCCCCTTTCAAGACAATGAATCTATTGATCGTTGACGATGAGCCATTGGCCCGGGCGGAACTGCTCAGGCTGTTCGGGGAATTGCTGCCCGGATTCCGGGGCACGGAGGCGGCGAATCTCACCGAGGCCCGCTCCGCACTCCTGCGGGAGACCTTCGACGGAATCTTCGTCGACATGGAATTGGGGGGAGCCTGCGGGCTCGAATTGCTGCCGGACGCCAAGGCCAGCGGCACGCCGGTGGTGGTGAGCACCGCCCACGAACGCTTCGCCGTGGATGCCTTCGATGGCGAGGTGGTCGACTACTTGCTGAAGCCGGTGGAGATTTCCCGATTGTTCCGGGCGATCACCAAGATCTCCCGCCAGCAGAAGTCAGGAGATGACGAGGTTATCCTGCTGAGCGATCAATCGCACTGCTGGCCGGTGAAACCCGCCAGCTTGCTGATGGTGGAGGCGGAAGGCAGCTACTCGACGGTAACCTTCACCGACAGGAAGCCGCTTACGGTGTGCCGCAGCCTGAGGGAAATGGAGCAGGTCCTTCCGGGCAGGTCCTTCATCCGGGCGAACCGGAGCCAGATCGTGAACCTCAAGCAGGTCCAGGTGATCCATCGCCAGGGAAGCGGCAAAATGGTGGCCGAGCTCAACGGTCACGGCGAAATCGAGTTCTCCCGACGGCAGGCCCAATCGTTCCGGGCCCGCTTCTTCGCCTGAGAACATTCCGCCCGGGAACGAAAAAGGCCGCCCGGTTTCCCGAGCGGCCTTGGAAGGAATTTCCCACGGACCGGAAACCGGTCAGGGAAGCGGCACTTCCGCGATGGTCTTCAGCACGCGGCTGGAGATCTGGTACGGATCGCCCTGCGAGTTCGGACGGCGGTCTTCAAGGTAGCCCTTGTAGCCGGCGTTGATGAAGCTGTGCGGGACGCGCACCGAGGAACCGCGGTCGGCGATGCCGTAGGTGAACTTGTCGATCGACTGCGTTTCGTGCAGGCCGGTCAGGCGCATGTGGTTGTCCGGACCGTAGACGGCGATGTGCTCGTCCAGGTTCTTGGCGAAGGCCGCCATGAGCGCTTCGAAGTATTCCTTACCGCCGGTTTCACGCATGTACTTCGTGGAGAAGTTGCAGTGCATGCCGGAGCCATTCCAGTCGAGGTGCATACCGAGGGGCTTGCAGTGGTAGTTGACGTCCACGCCGTAGCTTTCACAGAGGCGGTTGAGGATGTAGCGGGCGACCCACATTTCGTCGGCGCACTTCTTGGAACCCTTGCCGAAGATCTGGAATTCCCACTGGCCCTTGGCCACTTCGGCGTTGATGCCCTCGTGGTTGATGCCGGCTTCAAGGCAAAGCTCGAGGTGTTCCTCGACGATCTGGCGGGCGACGTCACCGACGTTGCTGTAGCCCACGCCGCAGTAGTAAGGGCCCTGGGGACCGGGGTAGCCACCCTTCGGAAAACCGAGGGGCGCGCCGTCTTCCCAGAGGAAATACTCCTGCTCGTAGCCGAACCAGGTGTCCGGATCATCGAGAATGGTGGCACGGCTGTTGGACGGGTGCGGGGTGACGCCGTCAGGCATCATGACTTCGCACATCACCAGGATGCCGTTGTTGCGGCTGCCGTCCGGGAAGAGGGCGACGGGCTTGAGGACGCAATCCGAGCTACGGCCTTCCGCCTGTTGGGTGGAGGAGCCGTCGAAGCCCCAGTTCGGGAGCTGATCGAGGGTCGGGAAGGAATCAAAATCCTTCAGCTGAGTCTTGCTACGGAGGTTCGGGACGGGGGTGTAGCCGTCGAGCCAGATATACTCCAATTTGAACTTGGGCATCGTTTTGCTAGGTTGTGACTTCGGATCGCGTGGTTAGTGCGGATGATTTCGGAGCAGGCCCGCGTCTCCGCGTTCACTGCTCCGCACGTGGAAAAAGCAGTTCACGGGCCAAGCTACAAGTGCGGGACGACATTTTCTTTTTGCCCGCACCCGCGCGGTTCGCGCAAGATCGCCGCCGAACGTGACCCGAGACGCGCCTGAAAACCCGCCGCAGCCTTTGTCTATCAATTGGTCCGGCATGACCCACGTCGGCCGCTTCCGGACCAACAACGAAGATGCTTTCCTTGCCTTGAATTTCGATGCCCGCGAAATCCGCTACCTCGGCAAGACCGGCGGCGGAAGCCTGGGAGAATCCGACTACGTTTTCGCGGTAAGCGACGGCATGGGCGGGGCGAAATCCGGGGAATTCGCGAGCAAGATCGCAGTTGAGAAAATCACCCGGCTGCTGCCGTCGAGCTTCGGCATGGCGGCCCAGCACATGGAAACGGGTTTTCAGGACATTCTCCGGGAATTGTTCGAGCGGATCCATCATTCGATCACCGATCTGGGCCGCTACTATCCCGAGTGCCACGGCATGGGTGCCACGCTGAGCCTGTGCTGGTTCATGCCGGGCTCGATGTGGTTCTGCCACGTCGGGGACAGCCGGATCTACTACCTCCCGAAGGATGGGGAGATGCTCCAGCTCACGCACGATCACTCCCATGTGGGCTGGCTGCGCCGCTCCGGGAAGATCAACGAGCGCGAAGCACGGGTCCACCCGGGGCGCAGTTCACTCTCGCAGGTACTGGGAGCCGGCGATCACAAGATCGATCCGCACATCGGCCGGGTCGATTGCCAGGTGGGCGACCGCTTCCTGATCTGCTCGGATGGGCTGATCGATGGCCTCTGGGACCGGCGGATCGGGGAATTGGCGCGGAGGCAACTCTGTGCGGAGACGCTTGTGAAGGAGGCGGTGGCGGATTCGGGCCGGGACAATACCACCGCGCTCATGATCGAGGTGAGTTGATTGGCCATCCGCAAGAAAAGGGTCCAGCATTCCGCCCGTGGTTCCTGACCTTCCCGCAGCCGGCACCGTCATCGTCCACATCGTGGACCCTGCATCGGTCGCAGACCCGCACGGGGATCTGATATCCGCTGAGCAGGAACTCGCCGCCCGTTTCCGTTTCGAGAAAGATGCCGTCCACTGGCGGGCCTGCCGCGCGGCTCTGCGGCGAATCCTGGGGCGGGCGCTTGGAATCCCCACGCCTGAACTGACCTTGATCACGGGTGAATTCGGCAAGCCCGCCTTGCCGGAGCCCTATATCGGCCTGCACTTCAACCTCTCCCACTGCGAGGATCTCGCGCTGGTCGCCCTCTCCAGGGAGGGCCCCGTGGGTGTGGACATCGAAGCCGCCGGACGTGCGCCTAGCCTGCTAGGCTGCGAAGCTTCCTTCTGCCACCCGGAGGAGATCGCCCTGCTGCCGGACCAGGAAGGGGCTCGCGCTGCCGCCTTGCTGGAAATCTGGACGCGGAAAGAAGCCCTATTGAAGGCCCTGGGCACCGGCATGTCGCTGGCTCCCGAAACCGTATCGCTGGCTGGCAAGGAGTCGCATCCCCGCTTGGCACCATTCACGGTGCGGCACCTCTCGCACCCCTTGCTGGCACGCCACGTCGCCCGACTGGCGGTGCAGGAAGGGGTGGCCAAAGTGAGCTACGACATTTTTCAGGGGTGAGCCCATCGACAGCGCATCGTGTTCATGGCAAAACAGTCGCGCGAGATAGCCTGATGGCAGACCTGATTCAATTCCACTGCCCGGCCTGCGGGATCACCCTGAGCGTGCCGCCATCCGCGGCGGGCTTCACGGGTCCCTGTCCGCGCTGCCAGCAGGAGATCATCGGGCCCGATCCGACCCAGGGAAAAAAGGCCCGGCGCGCGGAGTTGCGGCCCGCGGTCAACGCGCCGCCGCTTGAATCGCCCGTGGTATCCCCGGTCGCGACCGTGCAACCCGCGCCGGCCCCTGCGTCCTTTTCGGGATCGAAGGCCAACGATCCATTCAGCCCTTTCGCGCGAAGGGCTCCAGTGGCTCAGAGCATCCCCTCCCCGCAACCTACCTCGGCCTCGCAGCCTGCTCCGGCCTCGCAGCCTGTCCCGACCCCGCAGCCTGCTCCGACCCCGCAGCCTACCCCGACCCCTCAGCCTGCTCCGGCTCCGCAACCAGCTCCGGTTGAGCAGATGATTCCGTCGGACTATTCTCCGGAGGCTTCACCCTTTGCCACCCGGACCGCGCCATTGCCACACGCCGATGCGGCGACGCCAGCGGCACCTTTACCGACGGCCCCCCGCGCTTCGAAAGCGACAAGCCCGCCCGCCAAGCGAACCAACCCGGCAGCCACCGTTCTAATTTTGTCCATCGCCCTTGCCGCAACCACCGGGTTGATCATCGGCTATTTGATCGGCTGCACAAAAGCGCAGACTGCCAAGGAGCCCATCGCAAAAGCGAAGACGCACCCGCCGTCGCAACCCGCTCCAAAGTTGGTCGAGCCGGTGCCGGAACTCCCTGCCCCACCCGATCCGGAACTCGCAGCTGCGCCGGACAAGCCGGACGAGCCAGCCGACGAAGGTCCACCCTTAAAAATCCTCGCCGCGCCGGAAGCAGCCCTGAAGGCCTTCCTCTTGGCACCGGATTGGCACGCGCGGCTCAAGCACGTGGCAAATCCCGAGGAGATGGCCGAAGTGATGAAGGGTTACTACGCGGAAGAGCACGACGGCCCCATAAACCCGCTTTCCGTGGCCGTTCAGGAGTCTCGCGATGACAGCGCAGGGGTCCCGGATTTCTACATCTATCTCGTGACCACCGGGCAAGCACCAGAAGGCTTCCCCGTGGCGGTCATGAACCGGGAGGGGGGCTGGAAAGTCGATTGGGGAAGCTTCGTGGAATTCCATGACGACCACTTCAGCCGCTTCGCCGGTGGCCAGGCGGGCGATAAGGGCGCCTTCCATCTGCTAGTGCGAATCACGAATTTCGCACCGAAGCGGGAAGGGTTCACCGCCTTCCGGCTCGATCCGCCGCTGCCGGACCGGGACCGCTACGGATTCGTCCCGACCGGCTCGGAACTGCACGAGATGCTCAAGAAATCCACCGACTGGGGAAAGCCCGGCCATGCGGTCTTGCGCCTGATGCGGCATCCGGGGGAGGACGGGAAAAACTGGCTGGAGATCACCGAGCTTCTGGCCACGGAGTGGTGGCCCGAGAACCCGTGAAGCGCTCCCATGCTTCGGGAGTGTCGATGTCCAAGGCTCCTCCGGGAAAGTCGATCGTGGTCACGGCATCCGGGAATCGGGCGGCGAGAACCTTTGCTCCTTGGTCGCCCCGCAGCAGGACGAGTTCGGCGAAGTGACAGCGCCGGAAGAGCGAAGGTGGACCTAGGGTCTTTCCATGATCGCAGAGGACGATGGAAATCTTGCCCTCCTCAAGTCCGGCTGCGAGCGAGCCTAACAGCTCTGTAGTGACCAGCGGTTGATCCGGCAGGAGGACGAACAGGGCATCGAGATCCGGCGCGAGTTCCGCGAGACGCGAGACCCCGGCAGCGAGCGAAGAGCCCATTCCTTCCTGCCACGATTCATGGACCAGCGTCTCGATCCGCTCCGGACAGGGACGCTCCAGGACTTCGGAGGCGTGGCCACCGAGGACACGGAGGACCGGATCGCAACGGGCATCGAGTGCCGTCAGGCAAGCGCGGTCGAGCAAGGTGAGGCCCTGCCACTCCAGCAATTGCTTGGCAGCGCCGAAGCGGCTTGCGCGACCGGCCGCCAGGATGATCGCGCCGGTTTTCAGACGGGCTGCGGCTGAGGATGAATGGTGCCGATGCGCTCGCGCAGGAAGCCTGCACTGGCTCCGGCGAGCACCGCCTGGATCTCCGCGACAATCGCCAGCGCGATGGTCGAGGGGTGATGGCCGCCGAGATCGAGACCGACGGGCGCGTGGAAGCGATCGGTGACCGAAGGATCTTCTAACAGGCCGAGGGACCCGAGTTCGGCCAGAAGGGTTTCGCGGCGGCGGCGCGAACCGAGGAGGCCGACGTAGCCGTAGCCCGCCGGCAGGATCTCCCGCAGGAAGGCTAGATCGGTGGCGAGGTGGTGGGTCATTACCAGGATCGCCGTGGCCGGATCCGGGCGGAAGTGGGCGGTAAAATCCGGTGCCGCGAGGGAGCGGATGCTCTCGCCGGCGACTACCGGAGTTTCGACAATCATGCGCTCGTCGCGTAGAACGCGGTGGCACTCCCAACCCAAGGCGGCGGCGAAGCCGAGGACTGGATCAAGATCGGGAGTCCAGCCGACACCCACGAGGCGCGGTGGCGGGACTACCTTTTCCAAGAGTTCGTCAGCCCCGGCTTGCGTATCGATGCGCGTGCCCGCAGGACCCGTGACGATGGCAATGCCTTTGCGCTCGCGGAGCGAGGCTTCGATGCGGGCGGGCAGGGCGTGCGCAATCTCCTCGATGAAAATGTGAAGCTTCCCGGGACAGCCGAAGTGGGGACGGGTATCGATGACGATGCGCCGCGGCTTGCCTTCCGCGAGCACGCCGCGGGCAGTGTTGGCAATACCTTCCTCAAGGCAGCCGCCACTGAGCGAACCGCAAAAGCTGCCGTCCTCTCCGATCAGCATCCGCGCGCCGGGCTGGCGGTAGCTGGAGCCCTCCCGAGCAACCAATGTAGCGAGGGCGAGCCTTCCGGGGGAGTGCTTGCGGGCGAAGTCGAAGAGGAATGGCCAGTCGGACACGATTAGCTCCAGCTTAGATCCTGTTTCGCGAGGGGCAAGGTGCGGATGCGCTTGCCGGTGGCGGCAAAGATCGCATTGCAAATGGCGGGGGCAACGGGCGGCAGCGCGGGCTCGCCGAGGCCGGTGGGCGGGTAGTCGGACTTGGCAAAGTGGACTTCCACCGGCGGGGCATCCTTGATGGTGATGAGCGGATACTCGTGAAAGTTACTCTGCTGGACGGCACCCTTTTCGACCAGGATTTCCTGGAACCATGCGGCGCTGAGGCCGTCGATCATCGAGCCCTGGACCTGGTTCTCCGCGCCGCTGAGATTCATGATCGGGCCGACATCGGCGGCGGCGCTGAGCTTGTTGACCTTGAGCTTTCCCGCCTTGCTCACGCTGACATCGGCCACCACGGCCACGTAGCCGAGATGGCTGAAGTGGAAAGCGATGCCCCTCCCCCGCCCGGCTTCGAGCTTCTCGCCCCAACCGGACTTCTCCGCCACGAGCTTCAGCACGCCTTTCATGCGGGTGGCATTGTAGGGCTGGCCGCGGCCACCGCTGGGCGGCACCTCGCGGTCATCGCCTAACAATTCCAAGCGGAATGCGAGCGGGTCTTTCTTCGCGACATGGGCCATCTCATCGACGAAGCCCTGGATCGCCCAAGCAAGGGCACAGGAGCCCGGAGCACGCCAATAACCGAGCGGCGTATTGCTGGCGAAGACCGTTTTCTCCAGCAGGAGGTTCGGGACGAAGCGGCTGGGAAACTCGTCGCCGCCGAGATCCGCACCGTTGCCGGGGCGGTCCTCGTTGTTGAGGCCGAAGGTCACGAAATGATCGGCCCAGGTGTCGATCTTGCCCGAGTCATCGAGCCGGCCGCGGAAGCGGTGCCAGCCGCCGGGGCGATAGTAGTCGTGGGCGAGATCCTGATCGCGGGTCCATGTCACCTTCACCGGGGTGCCCTCCAGCTTCTGCGCGATCGCGGCGCACTCGACCATGAAGTCACCCATCAGCCGCCGGCCGAATCCGCCGCCGATGCGGGTCATGTGGACCGTGATCTTGTCCTTTGACAGCTTGAGCGCCTTCGCAATGCCATCGATACCGCTGCCGGGATTCTGAGTCGGTGCCCACATTTCGAGGGCCCCGTCCTTGAAGACCGCGGTGCAGTTCTGCGGTTCCAGATTGGCGTGGGAAAGGTGCGGGTAATGGTAGGTGCCCTCGACGGTCTTGCCATCGTCCGGCAACTCCGGATTGCCGCTCTTGCGGATCTCGTTCGCGGCTTTGCCCTTCAGGACTTCGGCAGCTTTGGACGAGTGTGCCGCGAAGCTTTCTCTTTCATCCGCGTCCCAGGTGACCTTGAGGGCATTCTTCGCCTTGAAGGCGCTCCAGGTATCGTTCGCGATGATGGCGATGCCGGGCAGCAGGCCGTAGTGATCCTCGCTGCCTTCGAGGACAAAGGCATCGGCGATCCCTGGCAGTTTCCTGATCTCGTCAAGATTGGCCTCCTTCACCTTGCCCGTGAAGACCGGGCAGCGGACGTAGGCGGCGTACTTCATGCCGGGATGCTTCTGGTCGATGCCGAAGAGTGGCTGGCCGGTGACAATCTTCGGGTTGTCGACGCCGCCGATCCGCTTGCCCAGAAGCTTGAAGTCCTCGACCTTCTTCAATGTGACCGTTTTCTCATCGGGCACCGGCAGTTTCGCCGCAGCACTGGCAAGCGCGCCGTAGGAGAGCCTCTTGCCGCTGGTCTTGTGAACGACTTCGCCGGCGATTGCCTCGCATTCGCCGGGAGAAACGCTCCACTCATTGGCCGCGGCCTGGACCAGCATGGTCCGGGCGACCGCGCCCAACTTACGATGCTTATCGTAGTTCGTGGGCGTGGACATGCTGCCGCCGGCGACCTGGCGGCCGAAGTCCTTTTCGTTCACCGGCGCCTGTTCGACGGTGACCTTTTCCCAAGGCACTTCGAGTTCCTCGGCAATGATCATCGGCAGCGAGGTCTTGATCCCCTGCCCGACCTCCGGGTTCTTCGAAAGGATGGTGACCAGTCCTTCCGGAGTGATGCGGATGAAAGCGCTCGGCGAGAAGGTCGCCGCTTCCTCCGCGGCCACGGCATTCCAAGCGCCTAGCATGAAGCCGCCGCCGGCCAGCGCGCTGATGCGGAAGAAGCCGCGGCGATCCATCGATGGGAGGGTGGTTTTCATTGGGTGGCGGCGGCGGTGTGGATGGCTTGGCGGATGCGGCAGTAGGTCGCGCAGCGGCAGAGATTACCGGACATCGCGAGATCGATGTCCTCGTCGGTCGGTTTCGGCTTTTCACGGAGCAGCGCGGTGGCGCTCATGATCTGACCGGCCTGGCAGTATCCGCACTGGGCGACATCGAGATCGCACCAGGCTTTCTGGACCGCGGTCAGCTTGCCGTCGTTGGCAAGGCCCTCGATGGTCACTACCTTTTTGTCGCCGACCGCCGAGACGGGCATCACGCAGGAGCGGACCGCCTCGCCATCGACATGGACAGTGCAGGCGCCGCAGAGGCTCATCCCGCAGCCGAATTTCGTGCCGACGAGGTCGAGGTGATCGCGGAGGATCCAGAGGAGCGGCGTATCCTCCTCGACCTCGGCTTTCCGCGGCTGGCCGTTGACGTTGAGAGTGAAGGTTTTCATCGGGGTTTCCGGATTGTGGAGATCCTAGGAGGCTCGCGCCGCGGTGCAGCAAAAAAGCGGCAAGCGGCGGACCGAGGGTTGGGAGGAAGGAGGTGGAGGTTTGTTCCCGGTTTTTTGGAAGTTGCAGCGGCGCAGCCACCGCGACCCGCGCCCCTCCGCTTACAACACAGTGGCAGCCCCACTGGGACCGCCGGGCAGAGTGGTCCCTCACTGCCTTCTCCACCTTCCGGTCCGCACAGTCAGAACGGCGCTCTCCATCCACGCTCGTGATCTCGCCCGCCGTCGGGGTCGCTTCAGCCGGGCGGTGCCCGGCGCTCCCAGTAAGTAGGGTCGTCCGTCGGTGGCGGCGTGGGGATTGCACACCCACCCGTTCGAACGCTTACCGGCGAATCGTTGAAGAAATTCGCATTCAGGCGGAGACCGCCTTCTTCGCGACCTTCTTCGGCTTCTCGCTAAGCACGAGAGCGATCAGGCCGGGGAAGCGCTTCTCCAACTCATTCTCACGCACCGTATTCAAGCAGCGGGTGCCCTCGGAACGGGTCAGCACGAGCCCCGCTTCGCGCAGCACGGCGAAGTGGTGCGAAACGGTGGCCTTGGAGATCGTCAGCGGGATATCGCCACAGGCGAGTTCACCGGCATCCATCAAGCTACGCAGGATCTCGATCCGGCAGGGATCCGAAAGCGCCTGCATCACCACCGGCAGGGTGACATCGGCAAGTTCCGGATGGGTGTAGGGCTTCATCGCGGCGCAAGGTAGCATGGGTGAATTGTTCGACAATGATCGAATTAGCATTTGACGCCGCAGAATCCGGGTTTAGATGTTCGATGAATCTCGAACAAACCCCACCCCACCATGGAATATCGTCATCTAGGAGGCTCCGGGCTGAAGGTCCCGGTTTTGACGCTCGGCACCGGCACTTTCGGCGGCAAGGGCCCGCTGTTCGAAGCCTGGGGCGACAGCGGCGTCGATGAAGCCAAGCGCCTCATCGACATCAGCCTGGAAGCCGGGCTGAACATGTTCGACAGCGCGGACGTTTACTCCGCCGGGCATGCCGAGGAGATCCTCGGCAAGGCGATCGAAGGCAAGCGCGACCAAGTGCTGATCTCGACCAAGTCCACCTTCCGGATGGGCGAGGGCCCGAATGAGATCGGCTCCTCCCGCCACCACCTGATCCGCTCCATCGAGGCCAGCCTGAAGCGGCTCGGCACCGACTACATCGATCTTTTCCAACTCCACGGTTTCGATGCGCAAACGCCGATCGAGGAAACGCTGTCCACGCTCGATGAGATGGTCCGCGCGGGAAAGATCCGCTACCTCGGCGTCTCGAATTTCTCGGGCTGGCATTTGATGAAGTCGCTAGCGCTCGCCGAGAAATACGGCTGGGCGCGCTACGTCGCCCACCAGGCCTACTACTCGCTGATCGGCCGCAGCTACGAGTGGGAGCTGATGCCGCTGGGGATTGACCAGAAGGTCGGCGCGGTGGTGTGGAGCCCGCTCGGGTGGGCACGCCTGACCGGCAAGATCCGCCGCGGCTCACCGCCACCGGAAGGCACCCGCCTGCAATCCCAGCTCAATGTCGATGTCGGCCCGCCGGTCGAAGAAGAATATCTCTACCGCGTGGTCGATGCGCTGGATGAAGTCGCTGCGGAGACCGGCAAGACGGTCGCGCAGATTGCGATCAACTGGCTGCTGCAGCGGCCAACCGTTTCGACCATCGTGATCGGCGCGCGCAACGAAGAACAGTTGCGCCAGAACCTGGATGCAGTTGGTTGGAACCTGAGCAAGGAGCAGGTGGCGAAACTCGACGCCGCCAGCGCCACGCCCCTCGCCTACCCTTACTTCCACCAGGCCACGTTCGAACGCAATCCACCGCCCGTGACACTCCCATGAATCTCAATCTCGAAGGAAAAACCGCACTGGTCACCGCCTCTTCCGGCGGTATCGGCCAAGCCATCGCCACCTCGCTCGCCCGGGAGGGCGCGACGGTCATCATCAACGGCCGCTCCGCCTCCGCGGTGGACAAGGCGATCCAGGCCATCAAGGCCGAACTCCCGGATGCCAAGCTGCTGCCGCTGGCGGCGGATAACGGCACCGCGGATGGCTGCGATACCACCATCACGGCGTATCCGGATGTGGACATCCTGGTGAACAACTTGGGCATCTACGAGGCGGTCGGATTCTTCGACGAGACCGACGAGGCCTGGCAGAAAATGTTCGAGGTGAACATCATGAGCGGCGTGCGCCTGGCGCGTCACTACCTTGCGAAGATGCTGGCGCAGGACTGGGGCCGGATCTTCTTCGTCTCCAGTGAATCGGGAATCACTCCCGCGCCGGAGATGGCCCACTACAGCGCGACCAAGACGATGCAGCTCTCGATCTCGCGCAGCCTGGCCGAGCTGACCAAGGGCTCGAAAGTTACGGTGAATGCCGTACTACCCGGCTCCACCCTGACCGAAGGCGTGGCGAAGTTCGTGCAGGAGATCTTTCCAGACGTGTCGCTGGAGGAAGCCGGCAAGCGTTTCATGGCGGAGAATCGCCCGACCTCGCTGATCGGCCGGTTGATCCAGCCGGAAGAGATCGGAAATTTCATCGCCTTCCTGTCCAGCCCGCTCGCCTCCGCGATCAACGGCGCCGCGCTGCGCGTGGACGGCGGCCTTGTGCGCAGCGCTTTCTAGGATAGGTCGTCAGACCTGCCAGACCCCATTCTCAACCATGAGCTCCTCCAAATCCTACGCCGCCCAGAGCGCCACCGCCGCACTCGCCCCCTTTTCCATCGAGCGCCGCGAAGCGGGCCCGCGCGATGTCCACATCGAAATCCTCTATTGCGGGGTCTGTCACTCGGACCTCCATCAGGTCCGCAACGAGTGGCACAACACCACCTACCCCTGCGTCCCGGGTCACGAGATCGTGGGGCGGGTCACCAAGACCGGTGCCGAGGTCACCAAGTTCAAGACCGGCGATCTCGCCGCGGTGGGCTGCATGGTGGACTCGTGCCGGGAATGCGAAAACTGCAAGGCCGGCCTCGAGCAGGTACTGCCTGCAATTCCCGACCTTCACCTACAATGGCCAGGACAAGCACTCGGGCGGCATCACCTACGGCGGCTACTCGGATTCCATCGTCGTGGACGAGGCCTTCACGCTGAGGATTCCTGACGGACTCGATCCCGCGGCAGCAGCCCCGCTGCTCTGCGCGGGCATCACCACCTACTCGCCGCTCCACCACTGGAAGGTCGGCCCCGGCAAGAAGGTCGGCATCGTGGGCCTCGGCGGCCTCGGCCACATGGGCGTGAAATTCGCCCACGCCATGGGAGCCCGCACCGTGCTCTTCACCACCTCGCCCTCGAAGGTTGAAGACGGCTTGAAACTCGGTGCCGATGAAGTGGTGGTCTCGACCGACGCCGGAGCGATGCAGAAGCATGCTTCCAGCTTCGACTTCATCCTCGATGCCGTCTCGGCCGATCACGATATCAATGCCTATCTCACGCTCCTGAAGCTGGACGGCAACCTGACCCTCGTCGGCGCACCGGAGAATCCCCTGCCGGTGGCGGCCTTCAATCTCTTGCTGCCACGCCGCAGCTTCTCCGGATCCGCGATCGGCGGAATCGCCGAGACCCAGGAGATGCTCGACTTCTGCGCGGCGAAGGGAATCGCCAGCGAGATCGAGATGATCGACATCCAACAGGTCAACGAAGCCTACGACCGCCTGCTGAAGGGCGATGTGAAGTACCGCTTCGTGATCGATATGGCGTCCCTGAAGAACTGAACCTTATGTCCTCACTCCAACAACCTGTCCGCATCGGTGCTTGGGACCTCCCCAACCGCATCGTGATGGCACCCCTCACCCGCTGCCGTGCTAGCGAAGGCCGCGTGCCGAACGCGATGATGGCCGAGTACTACCGTCAGCGTGCCAGCGCGGGACTGATCCTGGCTGAGGCCACTTCCATCTCGCCCCAAGGCGTCGGCTATCCTGACACCCCCGGCCTTTGGTCGGACGCGCAGGTGGAAGGTTGGAAGCTCGTGACGCAGGCGGTGCACGAGGCCGGCGGCACCATCCTGGCGCAACTCTGGCACGTCGGCCGCATCTCGGATCCGCACTACCTGAATGGCGGGCAGCCCGTGTCCTCCAGCGCGATCGCCGCACAGGGCAATGTCAGCTTGCTGCGCCCTCCGAAGGCCTACGATGTGCCGCGGGCGCTGGAACTTTCCGAGATTCCCGGCATCATCGAGGACTACCGGCGCGCCGCGGAAAACGCGCTCAAGGCGGGCTTCGATGGCGTGGAGATTCACGGCGCCAATGGCTACCTGCCGCAGCAATTCCTGAACGACAGCACGAATCACCGCACCGATTCGTACGGCGGCAGTATCGAAAACCGCGCGCGCTTCATGCTCGAAGCGGTCGATGCAGCGATCTTCGTATGGGGCGCGGATCGCGTCGGCCTGCACCTGTCACCGGCCCTGCCCGCAAATGGCAACGGCGATAGCGATCCGGCCGCCACCTACGGCCATGTCATCCGCGAATGCAGCCAGCGCGGACTCGCCTTCGTCTTCGTCCGGGAACCCTTGGAAGCCAGCCCACGTTTCAGCCCTGCCCTGCGCAAGGCCTTCACCGGGGCCTTCATCGCCAACCAGGAACTGACCAAGGAACAGGGTGAAAAGCTGCTTGCGGATGACGAAGCCGATGCGATCTCGTACGGAAGACTCTACATCGCCAACCCCGATCTAACGGAGCGCTTCCGCGCCGGAGCCCCGCTCAACGAACCGATCCCCGCCAGCTTCTATGGCGGCGGCCCCGAAGGCTACACCGACTACCCGGCGCTTGAGACGTGCCTCGCCGGAGCTCTCTAACTTTCCCGCCATGAAATCTCTCCGCGACGTCCGGCTCTCGGTCCTCGATCTTTCACCGATCGTCGAGGGCGGGACCGTGGCGGACAGTTTCCGGAACAGCGTGGACCTCGCACGCCATGTCGAGAAGCTCGGCTACACGCGCTTCTGGCTGGCGGAGCATCACAACATCCCGGGCATCGCGAGCGCCGCAACCTCGGTGCTGATCGGTCATGTCGCGGCGGGAACGGAAACGATGCGCATCGGCTCGGGCGGGATCATGCTACCCAACCACCCGCCACTGATCATCGCCGAGCAGTTCGGGACCTTGGAAGCTTTGTATCCTGGCCGGATCGACCTCGGGCTTGGCCGCGCCCCGGGCACGGACCAGACGACCTCCCGCGCCCTGCGCCGCGATCCTTCCGCTGCGGATGACTTCCCGGATCAGGTCCAGGAATTGATCGCGCTGCTAGGTAGGCCGAATCCGGCACAGCGGGTGAAGGCGATTCCCGGAGCCAACTCGAACGTGCCGGTGTGGTTGCTCGGATCCAGCACCTTCAGCGCGCACCTGGCGGCGCTGCTCGGCTTGCCTTTCGCATTTGCCGCGCACTTCGCGCCGCGTCTTCTCTTCGAAGCCTTGGAAATCTACCGCACGAACTTCCAGGCCTCCGAGCGCTGGCCGGAGCCCTACGCCATGGTCGGTGTCCCGGTGATCGCGGCGGAAAGCGACGAGGAGGCGCGCTTCCTCTCCACCTCGGTCCAACAGCAGATCCTTCATCTGATCCGTCACGCGCCGACCCCGGTACCGCCACCGGTCGCAAGCATGGACGGCCGCTGGAGTGCGGCGGAAAAGGCTGCCGTGCACGAGCACCTCGGCGCGGCGATCGTCGGCGGACCGGAGACGGTGCGGGAGAAGCTGGAAAAACTCGTCGCGGCAACCGGCGCGGATGAATTGATCATCCACTCCGGCTTCTATCGCCACGAGGATCGCAAGCGGAGCTACGAAATCGTGGCGGAGACCGCGGGTTTGAGCGGTTCACTAAAGGAGCCCGAGTCCATCGGATCCGTGTAATCCATCTCACTCGATCCGGGTGATCTTGTAGCCCTTCTTCTCCAGCAGCGCGCGCACGCTGCTATCGCCGCTGTAATGGGCGGCCCCGGCCGCGAAGAAGTGGACATCCTCGGGGGACTTCTTGAGGGTGGCGTCGATATAATCCGCCATGATCACGTCGCGATCCTTCAGGACGCGCTTGATCAGGCGCTCGCCGAGTTCCTTGTGCTCGCCCTCGAGGGTGGCCTTCAAGGACTTGTCGACCTCCTCCTCGATCTTCTTGGTATCACCGGTCAGATAGGCGTCGATCAGGAGTTGCAGCGAGTCCTTGCCGGCTTCCCGCTCCTCGCGCTGGAAGCGGATCGTTTCGGAAAGAAGAACGACCTGCTCCTTCTCATTGAACTCATTGAAGCCCGCGAGTTGGTCAGCGATGGCCTGCATCCCCGCGGTCTTCTTGCCCGCCTTCGCGGCCTTTTCCCACAGTAGCATGTCCAGCGGCTTCGTGCCGTCGAGCTGGAGCTTGAGCAAGGGCAACATGATCGCCACATACCAAGTCTTGAGCTGCTCGAAGGGGGTCGCATCGAGGGCCGGATTGATCCGCTTGAGTTCGGCATTCAGTTTTTTCACCAAGTCCGGGCCGATTGACTCGCTCAGGGTCGTTTCGTCGCCACGCATCACGTGCTTGACCGCTCCCATTTGGGAGACGGCGTCCATCGGGGCCTCCGCGTGGATCGCGGTGGCCTCGTCGAAGGCCTTGGCCGCGGCGGGATGGAGCGTGGCGGCAGGCCCTTTGCCGACGTGGATGGTGCCGAAGAGATAAGAAGGCTTCTTCACCTCCGCGCCCTCGATCTTCCAAAGCAGCGGCTTCTCCGGATGTTCGGCCTCCGCGCGGACGGAAGAGAGCATGCAGCAACCCGCCACGGCGGCAGCGAGCGTGCGCTTGAAAGGATGCGAGAGGAGAGTCAGGGCATTCATCCCCGGAATGTTGAAGCAGCCCGGGCCGGAATGACGAGAACGAAGGCGGGCAATCTTCTCCCCTTCAATCGCCATCCAGCGGATCGGGGCAGCGGTCGCGGAGCCGGCAGCGCCCGCAATATTCGCCGATGAAGAGATCATCCACCCAGGTCATCAGCTTGGTCAGATCTTCCGCCTCATCGGTCAGGAAGCCGGCCTCGAAGTTACGCTTGTCCGCGTGTCTCGCACCCATCCCCGCGCCGGTGAGATTCGGCGAGCCGACGAAGGCGCGCTTGCCGTCTGCGACCACCGCCTTGGTGTGGACGCGCGGGCAGAGCACACGCTCGAAGAGCTCGCTCTCGACCAGCACCGGATAGCGGTCGAAGTCCTGGCGGAAGCGCGGGCCCGGCTCCTTGGCGTGGATCAAGCGCACCGCCACTCCGGATTCCACCAGATCCGCAAGCACCTTGAGGAAGGGATAGGCCCGCCTGCCCGCGGGCACGTGCAGGTCCTTGATGTCCGCGGTGATGATCCACAGGAAGCGCGTGGCCTGCGGCACGAGCTCGGCGATCACCCGCCGGTAGATTTCTTCATTGAGGATCAACTCGCGCACCGGCGGCAGTGAACTCCCGCCGCGTCACAAGCTCAAGGCCCGAAGGAGAAGCGCACGAAGCACTGCAGTGCCCCGGGCGGCGGCACCACCCGGAAGGTCAGCAGATCCTTCGCCGGACTTCCGGACAGGCGCTCTGTCGCGAGGAACTCGGCGTCCTCCGCGTCACCCCACACCGCAAGGTTCGTGGAGAGCTGCGGAACGGGCATGACATCCTCCGCCGATGCGCTGCGGGCGACCAACATGATGAAGGAGCCGTCCTCCTCCCGGAAAATCATCGGAGCCAGGTCTTGCTCCGCCAGCGCCGGATTTCCTCCGAGGAAATACTCCAGGCGCGTGCTCATCCCGTCGCCGTCCAAGTCGTCATCGTCCGCAGGGTTGCCATTGGCCACCTTCCATTCGGCATAGCTCTGCGAGTCCGAGCCACCGGGGCTACCGCCGGCCACCACGCTCGCCCGCCAGTTCAGCCCATTGTCATGGTCCGGATTCGCGCGGGGATTCACTAGCACCAGCGAGTAGCCGTCGCCATCGGCCTCGACCGGCCAAGGCGGATCATCCTTGTACTCGAAGGAATGCAGGACAAAGCCATCCGCACGGCGGAGAAGGATCGCGCCGCCGCCGTTGTCGAGATTGAACGCGGCCGGGAAGGTCCCTGCAATCGGCTTGCCGCTGCCGAAGGCTGTCGTGAAGGCGGCGACGTCCTTGACGACCAGTGTCCGTGCGCCGGGGGCCAGCGTCGCGCCACCGGGGAAAGTGAAGTCCAGCCCGGCAGCGAAATTCACATTGCTGAGATCGAGCGTGATGGTGGAAGACGCATTCATCAGCTCGATATACTCCGTCGTTTCGACGCTGCCCGGAGGATTGTAATAGATCTCGGAGACGACGAGCATGGCCGGCGTGGGCACCTGGATATTCCCGGTATTGGTGACCGTGATGCTATCGCTGTGGACCATCTCACCGGCGAAGTTCAAGGCTTCGAGCGTAATCAGATTCGCACCGACACCGAGCGGCACGGAGATCTGCCAAGTGGTTTTCGTGGTCCAAGTGACCTGCAACGGCGCGGTGGATCCGGCGAGCCGGATGTCCCGGACATCGACCCAGCCGGTTCCCTCAAGCGTCACCGGACTCGTGCCCGTGGGGAAGTTAGCCCCCCGTTCGTGCTGATGACGAAGGGGACTTCCGCCAGCTTCGAATTCACCTGACCCAAGATATAATTCGACCGGGTGGTAATGTAGTTGAGATGGCCGCCGAAGTCCTCGCCCGGCAAGAGGCTTCCGTAATGGGTGGTCCACGGCTGCATGTAGTCCTGATTGAAGACGCGCGTGCAAATGTCGTGGAGATGGCCGAGGTAGATCCGTTCGCGCAGGGGATTCGCGATGATCTTCTGCAACTCCGAGTTTTCGTAAATGTCCCGGGTCGCGCTGAAGGAGAAGTCCATGTCGTGCGGGAAGTAGAGCACCCGCCCGTCGATTCCCGCGTAGAAGATCCCGTTGTGGTTGGCATTCGCGAAGAAGGAGTCCCCCGCCCCGCTGGCGCAGGAACAAGCGAGCGCCCTCAACCACTGGTCGATATCGATGATATCCGTGAGGCCGGCCTCGAAAGCGGCTCCAGATTTCTGGAACTGTTTGCCCATCGCGACGATCCGCGAGTAGTCATCCTTGTCCTCGTTGTTTTCGATCAGGAAATTGTGGCGGTAGTTCTCCTTGTTGTCGCCAAGGTCCCTGATGTCGGTGCCGACGACGTTGTCCGGCTCCGGCAGCTTGTAGCCATTCGCGTCCGTGGTCAGCGGATAGTAGATCAGCTCGTATTCGTAGGAGGTGCCATCCCCGCCGTTCGCGAACTGGGAGTCGAGGAAGACATCGCCATAGCGGGCCATTTGCAGGATGGCGGAGCTGCTGTGAGCCGGATTAGGTGCGATGACCTTGCAGAGGTCATTGTATTCCGCGGGCACGCTGCCGCTGGCATACATCATGTGATCGTAGAGGATCTCCTGGCAACCGGGCGACTGCCCTTCCGAGCGGTCGACCGAGACCGTGCGATGGACACCGCGGAAGAGCTGATCGCGATTGAAGCCGATGTTATACCCGACCCGGTTCGGCTGCGCACGCCCGCGCTGGCTGCTCTTCAAGCGCACGCCCACATCGTAGTAGGTCTCCCGCTCATCGTAAATCACCGTGCATCCGAGCCGTTCGTTGCTCATCACATTGTTGAGCTGGTAGAGCAGGGCCTCGTCGGCGGGAGCCATGATGATCCGCAGGTTGTGGCGGCCGTTGGTGGCGGCGAGGCTGTCGTTGACCTGATAGAGCGCGTGCGAGTCAGCGCCATCCGCGGGAAATGTCGAGGTCGCGGGAGTAAGAGCCGCATCGTTGCCGGAGACCCAGAATCGTACCACCTTCGCCGCCGACTGGCCGGGAATGGTGCCCGTGAAGGTCGTGCCGTCACTCCCTGCCGCCATTGCCACGGCGACAGGAGCGGCCCCGTCCACGGAATAGCGCAGCGTGAAAGCCCCGAGACCGTCCGGATCAATAGCGCGCGTGGTCACCACGACCGCTTCACCGGGCGATGGCACCACCGGCGAGTGCGAGAAATGCGCGAAGGAAGGCCCGGCATTGGCAAGCGCCGTGGAATTCGCACCGCCCGGCGTGCCGGGGTCGTCGGTGCGGGAGAGGGCCGTGGTTTTGGCGGCGCGGTTGAAGTAGAGCCGCGTGTTGATCAGATTCGAACCGCTCAGCCAGCGGGCGCGGAACGAGATCTCGTATTCCCAGCCGTTCGTCACCGACCGTCCGGCGGCCAAGGTGGTCTCGACGTGGTTATGCATGTGCTCGGTCGGCCCCTTGGAACTGAGGTAGAGCACCATGTTGCCCGGCGCATCCGGATCCGGCACGATCCCGGCGTGGCGATGATTGCCAAGGAAGCGCCATCCCGGGAGGCCATTTTGGAAATCGCCGCCGTTGATCATCGCCACCGGTGCCACGCCCGGCCGCTCCGTCACGGTGATGTCGTCCAGCAGCACATCGCCGCTATCAAGCATCCCGAGGACGAACTCGCGCCACTGGCCATCCGGACCCACGCTGCTGGATGCCGCGGTAACCCGATAGGTATAGGTCTGCCACGAGCGGCGGGCGCTCTCGTTGCTCGCCGCCCATGCCTCGGGCAGAGAATTGTCCGAGCGCGGATCCCGCAGCTCCAAGGTGGACCCCTCGCCATCCGCGGCTCCCGGCCAGCGCCCGCCATCGATGTAGGAAACGTCATCGGCGGGATTGCCCGCTGCATCTAACAAAAGGATACGTTCGCCGCTCCCCGCCAAACTGGAATCGTAGGGACCGACGATGCTGATCCCGGGGAAATTCGTCAGAAGGCCCGAGGGATCCTTCGCCACCACCAGATAGCCGCCGGCAGCGATCACGGTTCCAGGAGCGAACTCGAATTCAATCCCGGATCCGAAGCTCCAACCCGCAAGGTTCACGGGCGAAGCCCCGCGATTGTAGAGTTCGAGCCACTGCTTGTCGTCGCTCGCCGGGGAGAGTTCCGGGGCATGGTAGCAGATCTCGTTGATCACGATGTCCTGCTGGAGCGTGATCGCATTCGCGGCTCCGGGCGTGGGTGAGGATGGGAAGAGCCAGCGCCCCGGCCACAGTTCCGAAGCACCGCGCAGCACGCTGTCCGCAGCCTGCACATCCGCCAGCGAGCCGCCGGGACTGCGCAGGATCACCTTGTCCCCCGCCGCGGGACGGAAGCCGAGTTGCGTCTCGGTGAACTGGACCACTCCACCCGCCGGCACGGAGGCTGCCGGTAATGCGAAGCTCGCAGCCAGCGAGCCGATCACTTCCAGCGAGAAGCCCGCCGTGGAGGCCGGGACCGCACCCGGATTGCGGAGCTCGATAAAGAAGCCGGGGGCCGAAGCCGCCGCGATCTCGTTCAACTGCAGCGCCGGAGATGCATTGGGATCGACCGGCGACTCGAGACCCTGGAGTTCCGCCGAAAAATACGCCGTATTATCCGAGGCCCCGGTATGAACGGAGACACCCAGCACGTTGGTGCCCGCGACCAGCGCCGGGGAAGGAACCGTCTGCAAGCCCGAGGACACCGGCACGACTTGATCCGAGACCGCGGACGTGGCGTGGCCGGGCGCTCCTCCCGGCATGTTCGTCCGCGTCAGCTCCTGGCCATTGAGATAAAACACCGCACCATCGGCAGTGGTGTGATTCAGCTTCAGCACCGTTCGCGAAGGATCGCCCGTGAACGTGAAACTACGGCGATAGTAGGAAGTCGATGCGGTCGCGGAGATCGGAGTCTGCACCGGTGAATCCGGAAACGCGGTATCAAGGCCATACTGCGCTTCCAGGTAGGCACCTGCCGACTGGAACTCCGAATCGGACAGCTCATTGCGATAGATCAGCAGCTCGGCGATCTCGCCCTTGAAGCCGGCATTCGAATTGTTGGCGTGGCAACCGATCACGATCGGTTGAGGCGTGAGTGAAGATCCATTGTCAGGCGAGGTGCCTTCCAGTGTGCCATCCACCCAGATTTCAAAACGGCCCAGTGCCGGATTCCGCCTCACCGCGACGATCTGGAATTGGGTCTGGGAGATCGCAGTGGTCGAGACCGGACCGCCGATTCCCGTATTGTTGTCGTAGCGGGTCTGGAGTCCGTAGCGACCACCGTCCGCCTTCAGCGAGAACAGCGGCGGGTCACTCACCGAGATGTCGCGGTCGAAGATGTAGTCGCCATTCCCATCGGCGACCCCGCCGTTATCGGGAGGCACGCTGGCCTTGCAGACCACGAAGTAGACGAAGCCCGATGTCGGGCCGATGCCCGGCGAGGCCGTGGTGCGGAACTCGTCGGTGCCATCGAAGCTCACGGCGGGCTGCCCCGTGGGAGTCGCATTCGTCTCGTAGCGCGGATCGCCAGCCTCCGTCGCGTCCTGAGAGGCCCCGTCGCCGGTCGCGGTATCCGGCCAGGTGGTGAAGGCCGCGCCGTCCACCAAACCGGTGAGTGCCCCCGCACGGAAACGTTCGTTGAGAGTGGCGGTGACGATGAGCGAAGGAGTCGTGGACGGTGAGCCGAAGGAAGGAAGGCCCTGCTGCCAGCCGGCATCGGCGAAGGCGGCGCTGTTCCAATTGGCCGGAGGAGCAGACACGGCGTCATAGAACCGCCAGGTGGAATTCTGATCGGCGAGGGCATGGCTGATCGGCTGATCGAGAGAAGGAAAATTCACCGTCGCGGGTGAGCCGCCCGGGGCCAGGCTCGCGCGCCAGTTCGCGGGGTTCGCCGCGGCCAGACCGGGCTTGCGCTTGGCCAGCGTGGCCCCTGCGCCATCCGCCGCCACCGGCCAGTCACCGCTATCGGAATACTCGAGCCGGTCCATCAGACGTCCGCTGGAATTCAGCAGGTCGATCGTTTCGCCCGAGTTGGAAAGATTGCCAGCAAAGGGCCCGAGCACCCCGGGAATCCCCGCCAGCGATGCATGGCCGGGAGTCTTCGCGATGATCCGGTAGCCGCCGCCAGGAATTACGATGCCCGCCGGGATCTTGAACGTCACACCGTCGCCCAACGACCAGCCGGAGATGTCGACGTTCACCGCCATCTGGTTGTGCAGTTCGACCCACTCCGCATCCTGGGTAAGCAGCGGATTGTAGTGGATCTCGTTGATCGTCACCACCGCATCGGGCGTATCCGCCCACAGCCGGGGAAACGCGAGCAGCGCGACAACGAAAAACGGGTGAAACAGCGGGCGGAGAATCATGATGAGAAAATCGGCTCCGCGAACGCCCTTGCGGTCGCTCGCGGAGCCGTGATTTGGCAGGTCCGGAAGTTGGAACTTAGGGCAGTTGGAACTTAGGGCACAACGTACGAGATCCGGTAGAAGGCCTTTCCGGCAGGCGGATCCGGATCGGTGAGTGCCACCGCACCGGTCACCGCGGCCGCGGTGTCCGTATCGACGTCCGTCCAGTCATTGCCCAAGGTCAGCGAACGCTGCAGCGTGTAGCTGCTGCCGGGGGAGCCGGTGAAGCTCGTGACCACATCGCCGCCGACGAACGCCAGCGTGAGGTTCACTGGGACGGCGGCCGCCGCATTTCCCACCGTGATGGAAACGGTACCCGGTGCCGAGATCCCGCCCCAGAGGCCGTCGTTCACCGTGTAGGTGAAAGTATCGACCCCTTCAAAGCCGTCCGGCGGGGTGTAGGTGAGTTCGTCCTCAAACTGAGTGACCGTGCCACCCTCGGCTGTCTCCGCCATGAAGCCGTTGAAGAACACGGGATCGTTGTCCGGATCGGTGTCGTCGTCGATCAGGTCGAGGGAGGGCGCAATTCCCCGCGGCGTATCCTTGGGCGTTGCCAGCAGATCGGGAACCACCACCGGAATCGCGTTGCCTACCGTCACCACGGCGATGTCGCTATCCACGCTCGTGCCCGACGTCACGCGGACCTTGAAGCTGCCACCGGCGGTAAGGTCCTCAATCGGAACCGAGAGGTAAGGCAGGGTCTCATCCGGAATCGGATCGGTTCCCTTATACCACTGATAGGTGATCGGTGAGGAAGCGCTGACCCCCACGCCCAGGACCACTGGAAGGCGGTGGGTGGCGGTGATGGATGCCGGTTGGACCGCGATGTGCGGTGGCGTGTTCGGGGGCAGATTCCCGGTGGCGGTGAAGCCATCGAGCCTCAGGCCGGTGAAGCCGTTCGTAGCGTTGTTCACCACGAAGTCGAAGGTGTTGACCCCGCCGGTCAGCAGACCCGGGAACGCGCCATTGTTGATGGCGAAGGGAACGTAGGCCGCGAAGGTGTTGCCGACCGTATTCGCGAAGCCCACCGGCGTCCCGTTGACCCGGATTTCCGTGCCGATGTTGTCCGACGACCACCTGCCGGTGACCTTCACCGTGCTCAGGTCGAAGTTGGTCAGATCCAGCGTGGTCCGGTAGACGTAGGTGCCGGCCACTTCGGTATCGAGCGCAGGAGCACCCGCCGCCAGGGCCGTGTCGACCCGGGGTCCGATCCACTTGGAGGTGGTGCTATTGGCAATCCACGCCGTCGGAACGTTCGACTGCACGTAGGCCGTCTCGGACTCGGGGTTGTCAGGATTGGAGATGATCTTGAAGGTCGGATCGATCTGGCCCGCGGCAAGCGGCTGGCCGTCGTAGCCCATCCCCGTGCTGAGGTCATTCGGCACATTGTCGGTCAGGGTCAGAATGGCGGGGTCGCTGGTTACCGAGCCGAAATCGTTGGTGATTACCAGGGTGTAGCTACCCACGTGCCCCGGGCCGAAATCTTCGAGCGTCAGCACCGGACTGTTGCCACCGGGGACGTCGTTGACCCCCTTCTTCCACTGATATGTCATCCCGGCACTGCCGATCGCCTCGGAGTGCAGGGCGAAGGTGGCACCGACAGCAACCTCTCCACCCGTCGGGTGCAGCGTCATCTCCGGTCCCTTGTTCACGAAGGCATCCGCCTCGCGGTTGCTCATCCCGTAGTTGTGAATCGACTTCACACCATCGCGACCGAACAGGGAGAAGTTCGCAACGCCGGTGGCGGGAGCGGTGTAGGTGTATTCGAAGCGGATGCCGCCGTTGTCGCCGAACTCCGTTTGATTGTGAGTCTCCCTCCCGCTTCCAGGCCCCGTGAGGACCGCTTCGCGGAGGCCGTCGCTCCATCCGACCGAGTAGAGAGTGAAAACATAGCTCTGCCCGGGTGTCAGCCCGCTCAAATTATAGTTCGTGGGGAAACCGCCGTAGACGAAATCGCGCGCCAAGGGCGTGGAATAGCCCGTCACCTCGTTGTCATCACCGAGATAGGTGTTGGGAAGCCCTGATGTGGTCAAGCCGCTCCCTCCCGGATTCGCTCCGGCCACGCCGGTGAAGTTCACGCCGTTCACGTTGAAATTCGTGGCGGCCCCGAACTTGAAGGCGTGGGTGTACAGATGGTTCGGACTGAGCCCGGAGCTCTCGTCCTCATTCCAACTTGCCGTCACCCACTGGTTCGCAGGGGTCGAGGCGATCGCCTCGCGGTTGCTGAAGCCGGCGGTGTGGAAGGTTCCTGCCGAAGGGGACAGGGGCGGATACGAGATCGTCACCGGGGTACCGGTCGCATCCGTAGTGTAGCGGTATTCGACGATCAACCCGTTGCCCCTGCCGAATTGATTCAGGTTCACCGTGTGATGCTCACCTCCCAGGCTGCTGCTGAAGGTCGCGGCCCGGTGGTAGGGAGTAGGGGTCTGAGCGTCCCAACCGATCCCGTAGATGCTGGCCACATACTGGGTATTCGGCTTCAGGTTTTGGACCGTGATCGACGGGCTGCCATCATAGAAAAAAGGAGTGGCCAGCAATTTGCTGGTACCCGTTACCAGGTTATCCGCGGCACCCGGGCCGAGATGAACTTTAGTAAAGCCGGTCAAGAAGAATCCCGGCTGCCCCAAGCCGGTTCCCACGAAGGGCACGTTGTTGATGTTCAAATATCCGCCATTGAAGTTGTAAGCATGGGTGTAGGGGTAGGCCGCATCGAAGAACTCGGGCTGATCCCCGGTCCACGCCTTGGTCGCCCATGCCCCGGTCGAGGCCGCGATCTTGAAGTCGTCTACCACCACCGTGTGGTCCGCGAGTTTGGCATTCGTCAGCGTCATCACGTGACTGCTCGCCGTGGCGGTGAAGTCATAGCCCAGGAAGCGGTAGGGCAGCTTCGGCAGGGCATTGGTCGGCTGGACCCGCTGGACCTGGGCGGACACGGACAAGCCCGTCCCATTGGTGGAGAAATTGAGAAAGGGAGCGTTCCCGGGATAGCTGTTGCCCGCGGGATTGTCCGCCACGGGCGAGTTGCTGCGGGTGGTGGCCCGGAAGCCCACGTGGTAGGTGGTGCCGGGGGTCAAGCCGGTGATCGTGGTGCTGAGTGTGGACGGGCCGGTGCTAGCACCTTGGATAAAGGCGACCTTGGCCCCCTCCGGAATCAAACCGTTGTCGGCGAAGGGCGATGAAGACGAAGGATTCAATCCGACCCTGTTGGTCGGACTGCCAGTCCAACCAGTGATCGGAGTGTTCGCCGAAATGTAGCCCACTCCATTCGGAAAGGTATCGGTCTCGAAGCTCGGATTCGGGATTGATTGCGCGAGGGCCGGAAAGGAGGACAGGAGCAGCGAGGCAAGGAGATACCTTGGCAGGGCCCCCGTGGAAGTCGGGATAGGTTTCATAGGCTTGGGTTTGGTTTTGGGAGAATCGTGCAGGCCGGGTCCGGAACTTTTTCACCCCCGGTCGGCGATAGGGTTGGAATCGATTTCCATCCATGGGTTTCCTCGAAGCGGGAGGGCTTGGCCATGGAATTGCATTCCAATTCGATGCCAATTTCCACGAACCGCTATTGGAGGAAAGGCCCCGCGACATGGGAGTCGCGGAGCCTTGGAACTCATCGGATTGCAGGAAGCATCATTCTTCGATCCGATAGAAACCTTTGGACTCCGCGGCCGCGGCCGCTGGCACTGTGACCTGACCCGCTCCGGAGGCGTTGGTCGTCACCATCAGCGGCGGGACCAGCGACGCAAACGCCGTGGCGAGGTCGCCCGACTTGGTCACCTCATACTCGGTATTCGGAGCACCGGTGAAGTCGATGACCACCTCATTACCGACATTGCGGACGACGGAGGTCACCGCAAAAACCACGGGAATTCCGGACGGCCCTTCATTGGTCAGACCATACAAGTGGAAGGCACCGCTGGCGACAGAAGCGCTGATATGGGGACCGGCTTGGATGACGAGCTTGGTGTCCTGCGCCACGTAGTTGTAGCGGAGGTAGTACGCCGAATTGTCATTCCCATTCTGGAGGACGATTCCCGGGCGGTCTTCAAGCAAGCCGCCAAACGGAATATCGGTCGTTTCACCGTTGATGAATGCAAGATCATTCGGACGTCCGCTGCCCTCCGTATCCCATTTGCGGATGAAGAACTTCAGCTCGTAGGGCTCGCCGACCACCAAGCCGTTCAAGGTGTAGGTCTGGATCAGGCCGGCATCGCCATTCGCGCCGAAGGCGAAGCTGCCGAGCATCTGAAGCAAGCCCTCTCCGGTCACGTTGCCGAGCGCCGGGTCCCAGTCTCCGTTGTTGCCCGCGATACTCCCTTTGTTTCCTTGGCCCACGGTCCAAGTGAAATTCGGAGGAATGTTCGCCGGGGTGTTATCCAGCACCGACAAGGTTACCCCGTTGATCTCCGCGGCACCGCCGCCGCTGATGGCGTGGGTGTAATTCTTGGTGCTATCGATACCGCTGCTGGCGTCATCGGTGAGTTCCACGAGCGCGAACGCCGCAGGCAGGGCCGGTCGCGATGTGGGACTGACGGGGTTGGTCCCCTTCTCCACCTCGTAGCCGTCCCGGGCGCCGTCCGTATCCGAATCCGGTTCCACCGGATTCGAGCCGGTTTCGGTCGGGCTGATGTAGGTGTTGAGGCTGGTCTCGACCAGGTCGCTCAAGCCATCCTTGTCCGTATCCGCAAGCGTGGGGTTGGTCGGACCGCGGAATTCAGCGCCGGCGAGTTCATCGGCATCGTTCAGGGTGTCACCATCGGTATCCGCGAGCACGGGGCTGATGTCAGGGTAGGGCCCTTTGCTGTAGTTATACTCTTCCAGATCCAGAACCCCGTCGTTGTCGAAATCGCCGCTGCCTGCCCCGCTGCCGGTGCCGTCTCCCAAACCGTTGAGGTCGGTGAGGTTTTCGACAAAGTTCAACTCCCAGTCGTCGAGCAGCCCGTCCAAGTCATCGTCATTGAATAAGGTGAGTGTGAGTGACTTGGTTTGCGTGCCGCCGCTGACGGTGCCGGTAGCTTGCACGCGGATGCTGTAGGGCGCGCCGTTGGGGTCGTTGATGAAATCGCTATTGGGTTCGATCCGGCTGCCATTGATCTTGAACCTCGCATTGTCGATATCACCGTCCCCGGCGACCAAGGCGAAGGTCGAGGCTTCCGGACCATTCCCGAACGTGGACCCGACCAAATTCGCGACCAAGCCATTCGGCGCCAGCCCCGAACTGAAAACGGTCTGGTCCGTCGTCACGTCGAAAATTGCCGGTATGGTGGAAACGGAATAGTTGTCGATCAGATGCCCGCCCTCGTTGGCACCCAGCTCCATATGGAGTGTACCGTCGTTATTGTCCCAAAAGAAGGTTTCGTAGGGAACAGCGACACCGCCGACGGTGCTGCCCGTCAACACGACGTCATTCACGGAAATTCTGACCTTAACAGTCGTGCCGTTCGCAAAGCTGGGGAAGCCGTAGTCGATGACGACATGGCGATTGGTTGCCACCGGGGTAAAGCTGCCGGCAGCGAGCCGGTTCGTGCCGTTATCCCAACGCTCCGTCCCGCCGTTGTTGCGGAACAGGAATCCGTAGTCGGTCTGCACATCGACCACCCGGGTCCCAGGCTCGCCGGCACCGCTTCCCTGAAAGCCGGTATCGAAGGAAATCCAGTTGGTGGTAGTGGTATTAAGCGGGATCCAATCGAAGCTGACCCGAATCCCGCCGGCGGCGAGGATGGCCGGCCCCGAGCTTGCTGAGGCCCAATTGTACCAACCCGCGGCGTTCTCGAAACGGGTCCGGCCCGGGGCTCCGAATTTAAACTGATTTGCCGTGATATTATGCTGGAACTGGGCCGAGCGCAGGAAGACGTCCGCGGCCAAGGTACCGCTGCGGCGACCGGTCTGGGAGGACGTGTCGAAGTTTGGAGCATCCCCTATATCAAAGTTGTCGGAAAACAGCAGCGTCTCGGCAGACACCACCGGCACCGCGAAGGCCACCGCGAGGAGGGTTGGTAAATAGGATTTCATGGGTTGTTTTCAGTTAACGCGCACCGGAGCCACAGCGGGGTTTGGGTTTCCGCCGGGGGGTTCAAGAGTTCCTCCAATCACGGCGCATGCCGCAGGACCGAAGGGAAATCTATCAGGTAGCTTGTGACAAATTAGGCACGGCTTTGGCGTAAGCGGATCAAATTGGATTCTAAGTCCGTGCCAAAAATCGGCCCCAAGCAAAACCCGCCGGTATTTTGCGGGAGTATTCCGCACTCATTCAATCCGGGCCCGTAGTAGCCGAGCTGTCCCGACCCGGCGCTCTTCAAGCCACCACCTTCTCAACCGCTTTGCCCTTGCCGTCCTCGGTGGCGTAGAAGGGCCGCTTTTCCACGTCGTAGACGCTCTTCGGGCTAATGCCCATGGCGGTGAAAATCGTCGCGTGCAAATCGGAAATGCTCACCGGATCCTTGACCGCCACCAGCGGCCGTTCATCTGCGGTGGCACCGTGCACGTAGCCCTTCTTCATCCCGCCGCCGAACATCACCACCGATGACCCACCGGTGAAATGCCGGTGCAGGCCGTAGTGGGTCATGTTCTCCAGCGTATCGGACTTCACTCGCGCCTGGTCCTTCGCCACCGACCCGGGCACGCCCTCGATCATCATGTCCCGGCTGAATTCGCTGGCGATGATGACCAGGGTGCGGTCGAGCATCCGGCGCTCTTCGAGGTCCCGGATCAGCCGCGCGATCGGGCGGTCGATCTCCTCCTTGAGCTTCACCACCGTTTCGTGACCGTTCTCGTGGGTATCCCAGTGGATGAAAGGAATGTATTCGGTCGTCACCTCGATGAAGCGCGCCCCGGACTCCGCGAGCCGCCGCGCCAGCAGACAACCGCGGCCGAAGCGCCCCTTGCCATAGGCATCCAGCACCTCCTTCGACTCGCGCGTCAGGTCGAAGGCTTCCTTCTCCTTGGAGCCTAACAGGCGGTGCGCGTTCTCCAGCGAGCGCAGCATCGACTCCTGCTGGTAGTCGCTCATGAAGTCGCGGTCCGGCTGGCTATCCACCAGCTTGCGGTAGAGCTTGTAACGATTGGTAAAGCGGCCGGCGTCCATGCCCTCCGGCGGTCGCACCGAGCGCGCCGCTTCATCCGGATAGGGCAGATTGAATGGCCCGAACTCCGAGCCGAAAAAGCCGGCCGTGGTGAAGGCCTTCAATTCCTCGCTCTCGCCGATCCCTTCGAGACGCTGCCCGATATTGATGAAGGCCGGCATCACCGGATTCCGCGGACCGAGGACGCGGGCCATCCACGCACCGATGTGCGGTGCCGCCACGGTCTGCGGCGGCACGTAGCCGGTATGCCAGTGATATTGATGCCGAGAGTGCAGGATGCTGCCGAGGTCCGGCTGGACGTGCGAGCGGATCAGGGTCGCCCGATCCATCAGCTTGGCGATCTCTTCCAGCCCTTGGCTGATCTTGACCCCATCCAACGTCGTATTAATCGCCGGGAAGGTGCTCAGGATCTTGTCCACCGGCGCGCCCTTCGAGAAGGGCAGGTAAGCCTTGGGATCGAAGGTCTCCGGCGCGGCCATCCCGCCCGCCATCCACAGCAGGATGCAGCAGTCCGCCTTCGCCTTCGGATGCAACACTTCCTCCGAACCGAAAGCCCGCGGCGCGCCGGACATCGCCGCGGCGAGACTCGAAGCGGAGAGCGCCTTGAGGAAGGCACGCCGTGTCGGCACCGCGGTTTGAAAAGGATCGTTCATGGCAATCAGCGGACGAATTGAAATTCCGGTAAAACCAGCACCAGCCACAGCAGGTCCTCCACCGATTGGCGCGAGGGACGGGCTCCCATCTGCTGCACCAGCACACCCTTCTCCGCGACCGAGGGCCGGCGTCCCAAGGCGCGCAGGAAGACCGTCTCGACCAGCTTGTCGGCGGGCATCGACTCCTTGCCCAAGCCTTCCGCCCCGTGCTGGAGCAGGCCCGCCAAGATTTCGCCATTCGCCAGGTCGATGGCTTCCAGGGTCGTGATGTTGTCAGGCCGCATGCTGACGATCTGCTCGCGGTTCGGTCGACCGAGCGCCCGCATCAGCAGATCGCAATTCACCAGTGAGGCGCGCACCATCGGCTTCTCGCCGGCAGGTGCCAGCCCGTCCGCCAAGCCCTCGACAAAGCGGTCCCAGACTCCGGGCGAAGCCAGCTCGGCAGCAGGCTTCCAATCACGCGGCGGCCTCACGAAACGACCGCGGGAATCCGGCAAGGACACGCTGGTCTTCCAGGAATCCCCGCTCGCGATCACGATCTTCCTGCCATCCGCCATCCGGGCATGCGCTTCGAAAATCACCCCGGCGGGATTCGGCGCCGTGCCACCGTTGCGGGCGACCACCATCAGCGTGTTCCGCCCCGCGCGGAAATGGCCCAGCTCCACCTGCCGCTTCTGCGGCCCGGAAGGCGAACCCTTCTCGCTGGCGACATTCACGCCGTTGACGTAGACCTCCGCCTCGTTGTCGGCGATGAAGACGGCGGGCACCGCCACCGGCGCAGCCGGCAGCTCGACCTCGGTGGCCAGCACCAGGGTCTCGCCCACGGGTGCCGATGCCGAAGCGCCGGCATCCGACCAAATCCACTTGGCGGTCAAAGCCACCGGGCTACCGGCTTTCGTGCGCGGCACTCCAGGTGCGGCCTTCTCGGGCGCGGTGCCGGTTAAACTCCACACCGCATCCACGAATTGCTCGGCGCTCATCCGCTTCTGCAAGGGCCCGCGGAAAACCTTCGGATCCTTCCCCTGCTCGACCGCCACGCACTGCGATTGGTAAGCCTCCGAGGAGACGATCACCGCCAGCGCCTTCTTCAAATCGTAGCCATCGTCGGTGAAGCGCACCGCCAGGTAGTCGAGCAGATCCTCGCTCCACGGGGCCGTGTCCATGGCATCCACCGGATGGACAATGCCGCGGCCCATCAGCCGGTGCCAGAGACGGTTGACGATCGTGCGGGTGAAGCGGCCGTTGTCCGGATGCGTCATCAGCCCGGCAAGCTGCTTCAGGCGCTCCGGCTGCGGCGCGGTGGCATCGACCTCGCCGAGCTCGGGAAAGATCCAGCCGGCCTTGGCCATCTTGCCGGTTGGCTTGTCGCAGCGCGCGATCTCCAGCGGTGCGTTGGCATAGATCGCCGCCAAGCCGTATGCCTGATCGAGCTTCCAACGGTCCACGAAGCTGTCGTGGCAGGAAGCGCATTTCATGTTCAGCCCCAGGAAAGTCTGGGAGATCGATTGCGCGAACTGCACCTCCCGCACCTGGCTGGCATTCACGCTGCCGCGCCATTGGATGCCATCGATGAAGCCGCGCGATTCATCGTTCGGCGGAGCCAGCAGCTCGCGGGCGAACGTGTCATAAGGCTTGTTGGAAACCAGCGATTGATAAAGCCACTTGGTCACCGGCTTCCGCCCGCCATCGATGTAGCCGGTCCCCTGATAGTCGTTCCGCAGAAGATCGTTCCAGAAGCTCAGCCAGTGTTCGGCATAGTCCGTATCGCGCGCCAGGATCGCGGTGACCAGGCGCTCGCGCTTGTCCGCGCCGGTGTCAGCCACGAAGGCCTGCACCTCCTCGGGCGAAGGCATCAACCCCACCAGATCGAGCGAAAGCCGGCGGATGAAGGCCGCATCCTCAAGCGGCTGCGGGCGCGCGATCTTGTTCTCCTTGAAGTAGGCATCGACCAGCCGGTCCACCGGATGTTCACGGCCGTCCGCCACCGGCGGCATCTCCGGCCGGCGCGGCTTCAAGGGAGGTTCGTAGGCATCCTTGCCAAAGGTAAAGCCGGGCTCCCAGGTCACACCCTCGTTGATCCAATCCCGCAGCAGGGCAAGCTGCTCGGCCGGAACCCGGGCACCCTTCGGCGGCATCCGGTCGCTCTTGTCGTCCGAATGCAGCACCTCCAGGAACAGGCTGTCGTCCGCCTTCCCCGCTTCCAGCACGGCCCCGTTCTCCGAGCCCTCTAACAGACTCTCCCGGGTGTTCATCGAGAAGCCACCCTTCTTCGCGTCGCCCGTGTGGCATTTGCCACAGTGCTCGCGAATCAGGGGCACCACCTGATGGGCGAAGTCCACCGCTCCGGCACCTGCCGCGGAAGCGAAGAACGCCGCCAAACAGGCAATGACAGGACCCCTTCCCCCGGCACTCAGCGGGGCTCGGATCGCGTCTGAAAACAGGACGGTAGTCTTCATTCCTTCACCTCACTTTCCCAAGAGATAAGCCAGCAGATCCTTCAATTCGTCGGGATTCAGCCGGTTCACCAAGGCCGCCGGCATCGGCGAAATCGGCGAGGGCTTGATCTCCTTGATTTCGTTGCGCTCGATTTCCATCGTCGCACTGAAGTCGAAAGGGCTGGTCGCGACGATCCAGTGCTCGTCCTTCTCCTCGATCAACTTGCCGACGATCTGCGAGCCGTCGCGCTTGGTAATCGTATCGAACGCGTACTGATCCGAAACGACCTTGCTTGGCTCGAGAATCGCCTCCGCGAGATCCTTGACACTGAAACGCCCGCCGACCGCGGAGAGGTCAGGCCCGGCCGAGCCGCCCTCGCCGCCGAAGCGGTGGCAGGCCGCACAAAGCGAAGCCTGATACATCTTCTTGCCGTTCTCCTTGTCGCGGCCGCTCAAGCCTTCGTTGGCCAGCCTCTCGATCTCCGCGGTCGACCATTCGCGACCCGGACCGGTGACACGGGGCAGATCGGCCAGCGGATGAGGAATCACGGTGGGAGCAAGCTTCTCGATCCACTCGCGCTCTTCCGTGGTGCAGGTGGCCAGGGTCTGGTTGCGCAGATCCTTGATGAACCCCGCGTAGCTTTCGCCACCGCTCTTCTTCAGGAGGCGGTCGAACCAAGCGAAGAAGCGCTTCCGCTCGTCCACCGACCACGGCCCCTTCACCACCCGCAGGCAGTAGATGTAGTGGATGATCTGTGCCGGCGGCAAGTTCTCCACCATCCGCGAGACCGTCGCGCCATAGTTGGCATTGCGCTTGGCGACATCCAGCCAATCCGGTGCCAGCGCCGGGCCGGTCGTATCCATCAGGGACAGGGTGCGGCCGACAATGCCGGGTGCCTGGAGATAGGACAGCACGCGGCACAATTCGCGATCGAGGTCGGCGTCGTCCGCGGGGAAGGCGGCATTGATCTTCGCCAGCACCGCGGCGCGCTCGGTATCGGAAGGCTCGCCATGGCGCGCGAAGACCAGTCCGGTGGCGCGCAGCCAGTTGATCCGCTGCTGCTTGTCCAGCTTGGTCCAATCGAGGCCGTTCAGGGCTTCGAGCGCCGGCTTGCGCTGCGACGCGCTGCCGGTGCGCGCCAGCGCCATCGCGCCGCTGATCGCCCGCCACGGATCGCTTTCCCGCGCCAGTTCCTTGGCAATCGCCGCGGGCCCCGCGGTCTCGACCGCGAGCCGCGATTCATAGCGCGTCAAGCGGTCGGGCGAGCCCATGCCCTCCCACGAACCGGCCAGGCTCTCAAGCTCCAGCGGCTTCGCTTCGTAAGCCACCGGCTTCACCGCCTCGCCCCCGTCGTAAGTCACGCGCCACAGCGCGGAGGCGGTCCGGCGCCCGCCGGTCAGGAAATACATCGAGCCATCCTTGCCGATCACGGCATCGGTCACCGGCAATCCGCTGCCCGCGATGAAGTCTTCCCGCTCGGCCTTGTAGCCGCGGCCTTCCGGGGTCAGGTGGATCGCGTGGATCGTCGCGTAGGTCCAGTCCAGCGCGTAAATCGCACGCTGATATTTCTCCGGGAACTTCGCGCCGCGGCCGGACAGCACCCCGGTCGGCGAACCCGGACCCATGTCGAGCTGGCTATACATACTATCCTCATAGTATTGCGGCCACGGACCGGAACCGTTCCGCCAGCCGAATTCAGCCCCCGGCACCACGTGGTTGATCCGCGTGGGGCGATACCAAGGCATCCCGAGATCCCACTCCATGTCGGAATCGTAGGCGAAGAGATCGCCCTTCCAGTTGAAGGCCATGTCGTAGGAATTGCGGAAACCCATCGCGAAGAGCTGCCACTTCGAATCCGCCAGATTCATGCGGGCGATCCAGCCGCCCGGTGCCATCCGGTCATGGGCGTGGCCCTTCGCATCGGGCCGGCGCGGCAGCAGTTGGTCCTCCTGCCAGACCTTCGGCGGAAGCGAGGACTTCATCTCCGGCAGGTTCGTGAAATTCCCGGCCACGAAGTAGAGGAACTTGCCATCGGGCGAAGCCGCCAAGCCGTGCGGACCGTGCTCGCCGCGACCATCGACTTCCAAGAGCAGTTCCGGCTTGTCCGGTTCGCCATCGCGGTCGCTGTCGGTCACCCGATACACCCCGGCCTTGTCGCTACCTTCATTGACCGTCACATAGAGCGCTCCCGCGTGCCACAGCAGCCCGTGCGCACCGCTCAGCGGAATCGCCGTCGGCGTCACCACCGTCGGCTCGTCCGGCTTCGTCGGCGGCACCACCTTGTAAATCTTCCCATATTGATCGGAGCACAGCAGCTTGCCGGCCCCATCCACCGTCATCGCGACCCAGGAGCCCTGCACTTGCGGCACCTTGTAGAGACGCTCGACGCGGAAGCCGTCCACCACCTCCAGCTCGGCAGTCATATCCTCGGCGGTCATGTTGCTGCTGCCTTCCGGTTCGATGATCTTGCCCCACGGCTCATCGCCCATCGTGGCGATCACCACCGCCGGTTTCCAATCCTTGTGGGTGAAGCGCTCCTCCTGCCAGCCGCGGGAACCCTCGATACCCGCCAGCCAGCTTTCGTCGGAAACCATGAACTTCTTCGTGCCATCCTTGAAAGTCGCGCTGAAGCGCAGGGCCATGGCCGCGGCACCGCCCTGATTGCGCCCTTCCACGGCTATCACGTTGCGGGCGCCCGGCCGGATCAGCTTGCCGACATCATGGCTCCCCGGCACCGCCCAATCGCTTCCCCAAGGCAACTCCTTGCCGTTGACCCAAACGCGCTGCCAGTTGTCGGCCGTCACGGTGATCGAAGCTGCCGTGACGTCTTTCGGAAGATCGAACTCGCGGCGGAAGAACGCCTTCTCGTTGTCGCCCGGCTTGGGATTCTGCCAGATCCATTTCGCCAGCGGCTCGGCGGTCTTCGCGCCCTTGGCAGCGGGCGGCGTCACCTTGCCCGGAGCCACCGCGCGGATCCGCAGATCCTTGAATTCCGCCTTCATCGCAGGCCCGGCGTGAAGCTGCAGCGCCAATACGCCCTTCAAAGCGCGGCGGTCCGCATCCACATCCTTGATCTCCGCGATCTGCTGGCCGTTCACGAAATGCTGAAGGGTATCGCCGCTCGCGATCACCTTGTACTCGTTCCAGTCCTCGAGCTTGGTCGCAGGGCGTTGGAATTGCCCCGTCACCTTCGGCGTCGCACCAAGCTCGACCTGTTGCCCGCTCTCGCAAGCGATGCCGCGGCCGCGCTCCTCATAAAGCATGCCCAGGTACTTCGCATCGGGATGCAAATCCATCTGGTAGCCGCCGACGAGCCAGGCCGCCTTGTCCACGACCTTGCTGCGATACTGCAGGCCGGAATTGTTGCCGCTCACGCGCGCCTTGTATTCCACTTCGAAGTCCGCCGGCTCACCGCCCTCCCAAATCAGGAAGGTATTCGCCGCGACCTTCTTTTTGTCGTCGTCGGTCTCGCCGGTCAAGACCCCCTGCTGCACCTTCCACAGCCGCGGATCGCCGCTCCAGCCGGTGAGGTCCTTGCCATTGAAAAGCGGTTTCCATTCTTGCGCACGGACGCAGGGCAGAACCAGCGGCAGGGCAAGGAAGGCGATACGAAACGAACGCAACAAACGGGATTGCATGAGTGAGAGCAAAACGAAGGCAATCAGGGATTCTTTCCCTCTTCTTTTACCTCGGGATTATCGGGGAAGGCCATCACCCGCGGAATCGGGCTACCGGCTTCCGGCACGATGAAGAGCACGGTACGCGCCGCCGGATCGTGAATCCACTTGGTCTCGAACACCGGATAGAGCGGGGCGGTAGCGGAGGCGCGATAGGACAGGTTCACGTTGTAGTCTCCCCGCGCCGCGGCCGGCGGATCGGAGATCAGCTTCGAGCGGGCCTTCACCACCACCTGCTGCTTGCCCACCTGGCCGCCGATATCCACACCGGTCAGATTGTACCACAGCATCTGCCCCGGCTTGAAGTTCTCCACCGAGGCATCGATCACCTGCATCCGCACCGGCACGGCCTTGTTCGTCGGATCCGCAGTCAGCAGCAGATAGAAGGCCCCGACGTTCTCGGGGACCGCGGCGACCGGTGCCGCCGGATCGACCGGCTGACCCTCAACCGGCGGTGCGAGAAGCATCTTCAGCGAGAGCGCACCCGCGGGCATCTCATACCTCTTTGAAAGGTTCATCCGCGGCTGCTCGATCTCCCGCGCCGCCTTCCCGTCGTAAAGGTAGAGCTTCGAAGGAACGCTCCCGCGCTCGCCCATCACCAGGATCCGGCAGGTCCGGGACTTTTCCTGGGCAAAGGACGAAAAAGGAAGGAAGGCAATTAGAAGTACCAGCAGTCTCATGGGCGGACTATGTCAGATTTCCGAGGGGCTAAGCCAGCGGAAGCTGACAATTGAGAAACGCCGCCCGAAGGCTTTGTTCACATCCTTCGTCGGCGCCGTCGCGAGGTCCGCCGCGTCCGTGCCATCCACGTAGTCGCGCGAGCGCTGCACCACGGCCTCGCACATCGCGCGGCTGATGATCACACCCTTGTCGTCGCGGGCATCACCGTGCGCGCGGATCGTGAAGGTGTCGTCGCGTGCTGAAAGAATCGGCGCCAGCGGCCTCAACACGTCCGCCTGCCGCGTCCAGCCCGGCAAGCCATAGGCGCTCTCGCCCGCCGCTGCCGCAGGGAAGCGGTATTCCGCATCCTGCGGACGGTCGGGATTTGAAACCGCATCCTTGGACAAGCCCTGGATGATCGAGTAGGGGTTGCTCGCGCCCTTCTTCGCCAGTTGGTCGAGCGCGGTCTGCACCGCTCCGGCCAAGGCCAGTTCACCCGACGAAAGCTGGCGGTTGACGAATTCCGAGAGCGACAGGAAAGGCCCGCGCTCGCGGACTTGCTCCACGATCTCCCTCGCGAGTTCTTCGATCAGATCCTCATCCAGCGTCCGGAAGCCCGCAAACTCGGTGGCTTCCGCAAAATTCCCGGAGGACCCGCCTTTTCCCGCCTCCGCGTCACCGGCGATGCTGAAGCGGCTGAATGGATGATCCAACTCTTCGGAGGTATCCACGCTCCACGCGCCACCGGCTTCCTTGATATAGGGCACCTTCTGGTCCCGCGCATGGCCGAGCAGCGCCTGCCACGCGATCACCGAGGTCGAGTTCACGTTGAACATCCCGTCCACCTCGATCCGCGAGGCGACCGATTTCCAGGCATTGGTGCCCTTCACGTAGGTATCGTAAATCTTGGTGGCCTTCGCGGCGTCAGCGCCGGCATCCTCGCGGATCGGGCGGTAAGCGGCGTTGCCCAGCGGCTTCTCGCCCGTCACGAAGGAAGTGAAGGTCTGCTGCAGCGTCTTGCCCGAGGTCCCGTAATTGCTCGGATCGGGGGCAATCGAGGAGAAGAACCAGTCGTCGAACAACACGTGGTTCGCGCAATAGGAGTCGTCGTGCTGGAGATTGACGGCGACCGGGGCGGCGTTCCCGGAATCGACCACCGCATTGGCCGGGATCAGCGGCGTGGCGGCGCTGTTGCCGATCAGGTTGAAGGCGAAGGGCGGCACCGGATTTTCGTAGCGCAGGTCCCAGTTCTGGAGTTCGCCGAGGGACAGGAGCGGGCGGACCGGGATCTCCGCAAGGACGCAGCGCGAGAGCCCGTCGCCCTTCAGGAAGCCGGTGACGATGTAGCCGCGCTGCGAAGAATCTTCGCTATTCGGCAGGTAGCTGTCACCGCCCGCCGTGTGCTCGACGAAGCTGAAGTCGAAAGGCGAATTCACCGGATGCCGGGTGCCGTTGTAGTGACGCTTGATCGTGGTCTCTACCGTGTCCTTGTTGCCCATTGCGGTGTAGTTCACCAGCGGGCTGGATTGCACCAGGCCCTTCGCCGGGATGTGGGTGCGGCTGGCCATCCGCGAGCCGAAGATCGCGGACATGAAGGGCACCGGCGTGGAGGCGGCGCCGGCCAGGGAGGCATCGGCAAGATCCGGCAAATCCTGGTACACCGCCTTCGCCATTTCCGGAGTGTAGGTCATGCGGTAGGCCAGATGGCGCATGTTAGCCGGATTGGAATTCGGCAGCAGCATGTCGAGGAAGATGCCCACCCCCAGAGCCTCGTCGCTATAGGTATTATCAAACTTGGCATCGACGCCGATCATGGTCCCCGAGGACAGCATCATGCGCTGGTCGTTATCCACGTTCGTCATCAGCGGGAAATAGTGCCCGCCCTTCGCCCGGTAGCCGGGCGCAAGTTCCAAAGGGGGTGGAGGTGGCGCGAGGATCGAAGCATCCACCTGGGTGCTGCCGGTAGGGCTGAACACCCGGGTCTCCCCCGGTGCCAGCACATACGGACTTGAGATCTTGTATTGCAGCGAGCCCGCCTTCGACATGCGCCCGTAGTTCGTGGAACCCGAGAGAACGCTGTTGTAGACTCCGCTTTTGACCCCGTTGAAGGAATAGCTCAGCGCCGCAGGCAGAGGCTTCTGAAGCTGGAAGACGGCCGGGGCGGCGTTGATCTCCACGCTATAGGGATTCCACATCGTGAATACCGGCGTCAGCAGCAAGCGCGGCTCGACCAGGTTGCTCGGGGCCATCGGACCGCTCGCGAAGTGGGAGAAGACCCACTGGATCCGCGCCACCACCGGCAGTACCCGCACCTTGTGGATGAAGCTGTAATTGTCCCCGTCGATCGAGGTCGAGACCGGAGCGATCCGGTTCCGGCCGGAAGACGTCGCGGTGATGCGCTTGTAGGCCGTGGCGTAGTCCTTGAGATTCTCCCAGGTACTCACCGCGCCGTGGCGGTAGATTGCCATTTCGCCCCCGCTACCGCGATAGCCCGACCACGGATACAGGATTGAGCGCGAGGCAAAGGCATTCCCGCTGCTCGGCTTGCTCGACATCAGATCCTTGTCCGGCGTCGCGCGGAAGAAAGGCAGGTTCGAACTGGCAAGCTGGTTCCAGTTCTCGGTCATCAGGGAGAGGTCCTTGCGCCAACCGCCGGTGGCGGTATTCGTCAGCAGGCCCTTGGAGACCGCGGACATGTCGTGGAAGAACTCGCTCGAAACTCGCAGCCCGCCTTCCGGCTTGCCGACGAGGTCGCTGAGCTGGTGGCTGATGACCTTCTGTGCCGTCTCTGGCGTCTCAAGCAGATCGTCCATCCGGAACATCGATGGATCGGCTACCGAATGGGACTTCGCCAGGACCGACCAACGGGCCGGCGAGTCGGTCTCGGGCTCATACGGCCGGGGTAAGCGGGCCTTCTGGTTCTCTCCGCTGACCCACCACGCGTAGCCACCGTGCTCGACGCCTTCCTTGATGAGGACAGGCTCCAGGTGGATTTGTAGATTTTGGCGGCCGCCACCATCGCCCACGGTGTGCGGGCCCACCAGCGGCACGCTGCCCGAGCGCTCGCTCGTATCCGGCAGCGTCTTGTTGTCGCCGGAGACCATCCAGCGCAGGAAGCGCTGCTGCTTGCGCGATTCGTAGCTGCCGGGGGAAATCGGCCGGCCCGATGAATCATGGTCCGTGCCCTCCCAGCTCTTCCACACGCCCAGCACCGGCGGATTGTTCTGGTCGAGGATGTCGGCCTTGGCCGTGACCCGAGTATCGAGCCCTGCAAAGTGCTGCAGCTCGCCGATCGCCATCATCAGCGCCAGCCGCGCGTTGGCCCGGGCGCGGGCCGCCGAGTCTCCCTGGCTGCTGGTGCGCAGCGAAATCGTGGACAAGCTGAGCAGGCCGATCGAAAGTATCGTCAGCAGTGCCATCAGCGTCAGGGTGATGATCAGCGCGAAGCCCCGCTTGGCAAGCCGGGCACCGCGCGGAAAACCCAACCGCGCGGTGCCCTCTCCTTGCCCCGACCCAGGGCACGGAAAACGATGCTGACCTGGAAATACTCGAAAATTCTTCATTGGGTTTAGACGGACAAAACGATTCAGGCGTTACGGGCGCAGGTGCCGTGGAAGGACTCTTTCCACTGGCCGGGAGTGATCCCGAAATGTTCTTTGAAAAGGCGGCAGAGGTTCTTGGCGTTGCGCAGCCCGGTCTCCATCGCCACTGGCTCCAGCTTGATGTCGTCCTCGCGCAGCATGTCGGCCGCAGCCTCGATCCGGCGGTTCAGGAGATCGCGGCCGACCGTGTTACCCGTCACCGCGCGGTAGCCCCGGTGCAGCGAGCGCACCGACATCCCGCATTCCCGCGCCAGGGTGGACACGTTGAGCGGTCGCGAATACTCCTCGCGGATCGTCCGGATCACCTTGGTGATCCCGGGAAAATCAGCTTCGTCGGCAACCGCCGGGAATGACTCGTGTTCGAGGGAATCCGGCAGCGATAAGTCTCCTGCGCAAGCATCGTAAGACTGGAGTTTCATGGGTTTTCCCCCCGGTACTATCCGGCGGATACTGAACTCTTATCCGAACCCCGGCAGAATGGATACCTAGGCGTATCCATAGGAAACGATTAAAGAGCTAACGGTCAACAGATTGCATCGATGTGAATCTTGGAAGATTTCCGAAAAACCTGCGGGGATTTGGGATTCCGCAAAAGCGGATTGGGGATGATTTCCGCGGCTTGACTGCAAAAGCGGCGGTGGCATTCCAGTTGGAATGGCCCTCCATGCCATCGTATTCCACCAGTCCGCATGCTGGACGGACCGTGAACAAGCCTGGGATTGCGGGTTTGCAATCCGGGCACGCGAGGCGTTGCGGCGGGGGCGAGGACGCAAGATTCGATTTTTCCAAAGGGGCGTGCCAAAAATAGTGCCATTAAAGACCTAACCCCGCCGCCAATCTAACAATACGGATATCTTCTTGCCATGTCGGATCTCCCACTGCCCACTCAAATCATATCTAATGAAGCTCCTCCGACCGTCCCGAAACATTGTCACTGCAACGTTAATCTTGCTTTCATCTTCCGTTTTTGGCGTCGAGGTGGCAACTCCGATTTTTTTGCCTCCTAGTTCGGACTCAGCGACTTCGCTCGGCGTTGCAGTTGCATCAGCCACTTCCGGGGCAGAGATTCGCTATACCCTCAATGGCCACGAGCCCACCGTCTTTGATCCGCTGCTTGCTCCCGGAGAAAATCTTCGAATTACACGCAGTGCCATCGTCAAGGCCAAGGCTTGGGTCGGGCAGGATTCAAGCGACGTTGCGATAGCTGACTACAGGATCACCGGTGCAATCGTCTCCGGATATCAGCACGGCATGGCGTTAAGCGTGAGCGGAAAAGTCTGGTCCTGGGGCAATCAAGCGAGCGGACGTCTCGGCAACGGCGCTACATCGGCTCAAGATATTCTGGTTCCTGGCCGGGTTCTGCAAACACCCGGGTTCTTCGACGACGGCGCCATGCTCTCGGCAGGCTTCGATCACTCGCTCGTGATCGACAAAAACAGGAAGATCTGGGCTTTCGGCGAGAACGGGGATGGCCAGCTTGGCAACAATTCAACCAGCGACAGTTCGACACCGGTACAGGTTCTCAAAAGCACCACGACAGGTGACTTTCTCCTAGACTGCGCGGATGCCGACACAGGAGAGAAATTCACGGTAGCTCTACTCGCTGACGGTCATCCTGTCAGTTGGGGATTGCAGTCCACCGGGCGCCTCGGGAATGGGGTCAATAGCAGTTCCGGCCGCAAATTTGCCGGAGCTGTGAAAAGAGGAGACATCCCCTCCTATCCGGATTTGGAAGGAATCAGATCGGTAGCCGCCGGAAACTCCTTCGGTCTTGCCCGGGAGCCGAACGCTGCAGAGATTTCCGGAACAAACGGACGGGTGTGGGTATGGGGACACAATCACGTCGGGCAACTGGGTTTGGGAAACACCACCGGCACCACCCGGGCCTTTCCCATGAAACTCAATGCCAGTACCGAACTAACCGACGCTTGGGACGTTGACGCCGGGGAGGCTCACAGCGTGGTTCTACGATGGAAAGAAGGCGACCCGGCTCTGCAAGGAACTGTCTGGTCCGTTGGCAAAAGCGACGATGGCCGCTTGGGCAACGGAACCACCGCCGCAGGCACGGTTCCATATCCGGTTCTTGCTATCAAGGTGGGAGACTCTCCTCTTGCCAACATCGTTCAAGTATCCGCGGGAGCAGGCCATACCCTGGCCTTGGATGGCAATGGCGGCGTCTGGGCTTGGGGAAACAACGATTACGGACAACTCGGAGACGGGACAGCTGCCGACAACGGGTATGCCCGGAGGGTCAAGAACACGGCAGGTACCGGCGAGCTCGAGGACATCGTGATGGTTTCGGCCGGCGGCGATGGGACGCAGGGTTCCAGCATGGCCCTGGCGGAAGACGGCACGCTCTGGGTGTGGGGCCGCAATGACCACGGCCAGTTGGGCAACGGCGCAACCTCATTGGCGACCTTGCTTCCAATCGCTCATTCGCAAAACAACATCATCGAAGGGCAGCCGACACTCGCCTTGTCACATGCGGTGACCAGCAGCATCGAAGCTGGCTCGGTGGAAATCACCGCTTCGGCAAATCATAGCGGACCGGGGGGCCTCAGCCAGATAAGCCACGTCGAAATTTATCTCAACGGGGAAGTGGTATCCTCGCTTGTCCCTGGAAATTGGACCTGCACCCTCGACGGATTGTCCGAAGGGACATATCATCTCTATGGATTGATCCGCGATATCAACGACCTCGTGGCCATGTCCGCTCCGATTGCTTTCGAGATCGGCCTCGACCCTGCGGGCGACAAAGACGGAGACGGACTCACCAATGGTCAGGAAGCCGCCGCCGGCTTGGATCCAAGAAATCCCGATACTGACGGCGATGGAATGGGAGATGGCTACGAAAGCTATTACGCGCTGCCTCCTAGCGATGGCAATAACGATCCAAGCACCAAAACCGGCCCGGATGACGATAAGGACGGAGACGGGCGTCCGAATTTTATCGAAGAACGCGACGGCTCTATTCCCACAAGTTCCGGCGAGCGCCTCGCAATCGTCGGGACTTATCCCAACTACGAATTCAAATGGTTCGGCAAGCAAGGCATCCATTATCGAATCCAGTGGTCGACCAACCTTTCAAATTGGAATTATCATCCGGGATTTGTAGTAGGAAACAACAAGGAATTCGTGGCCACCCTGCAGGAGCTTTATCCCGGACCTCCTCCCGGCCTCTTCTTTGCTCGGATAAAATTCTTTGGCGACGGCCTAAAAGATAGCGATTTCGATGGACTAAGTGATCTGGCGGAGTCTTTCATCGGCACAAACCCCGCCTTGCCCGACACGGATGGTGACGGCATACCGGACGGCTGGGAGGAGGATCACGACTTGGATCCGCTCGATCCATCCGACGCTACTACTGATACGGATGGCGACGGCGCGACGGCGCTGGAAGAATACGAAGCTGGAACCGATCCGGGCTCCCCGCTATCGCTTCCCCCAGTTAGGCCGGAAATCGTATCATCGAAACGCTGGGTATTTGCCGCACACAGTGGAGAGGAGGAAATCTTCATCGAATTCCATCGAACCTTCGACGAGAACGATCCTTTCTACGATTTCATTTTCGGCCAAGCGCCGATTGAAGCAGCAGGACTCCCGCCCCTGACATTTGGGATCCCCTTCGTAGATCTTGATAATGTCTTTCACCATCGCTCGGCGTGGACCGAAACGGGCTCCGTGTTTGTCCAAGGAAATCCTGGCGACACATATTTCCAACTCGACTCCATCAATGCGCTAGCTTACCACGCCAGTTGGGAGTGGTCCACTTGGACGAGGGCACAGGGTTATTCGGGCGATCAACAAGTGCGCTTGGAGAGCGAATGGGAAGCTCCGGAGGACAGCAAGTTTCTTTTCCTCAAAGCGCATTTCAGTGCTAATCTTGGCGGATTGGTGCCGGAGGATTCGAACAATAACGTTTCCAGTTTCTTCGATGATATTGCGAGCGATGATTATACCCTTGAAGAAGAAGGGACAGAGTTCGTCGAGATGGAAATCAGCAAGGACGAGAAAAAATCGGATGAATATGATCTCACGGCTGACGTAGCCGATCAAGAAACACTGCATACTTGGCAACTGTTTCCGGTCCAATTTATCGGAGCCAACTTGGATGCTCAAGGGCGGGCGATAGCGGGAGCACAGGGAGGGTTTGTCTGGGAACGCAATTGTGGCTTCGCTCCCCCGAAAACGGATGACATCCGGATCCGGGACTTCAAATTGTGGTATGATCGCGAAATTGAAGCCGGGGCGACTACGGCCGACACGCACTACGGCTTGGACGGTCAGATGAGGCTGGAATTTCCGGAATTGGCAGCTCATGCTACCAAGAACAATCCAAGTTTGGAGAATACTCATTTGGAACCGATCCTCAACCTGGACAACCGGCTCTTCAAAATCCGAATCGGTCATTTTCCCGACGGCTTCATCACGAATATCAAGGTGATCCCGCGGACTCGGGCGAATGGATTGGTCACAGACGGCACTCCCGTTGACCTTCCTGTGATAGCAGAAATTGACGGACAAGGCAACCGGGTTCTAATTACGGAAAATCCCATATTCCTCTACGAGGATGAAAACTCGCTCGTCCCGCTTGCGGATATCGTTGAAATGCTGCCGGACGACACCCATATCATCAGAGGCCATCAGATCAAAATGGCTCTTAAGTTCGGAGAATCTGAAACCGACGAATCTCTTCCCGTGGCCGCAAAAGCGCTGGCAATCCATTTGGTCGGCGGCAGCGCTCCGTTACTAGAACACGCCCCGGTGACAAGTCCTCGTGTCCCGACAGGCGGGGTTGCAGCCGGTGCAGCCGTGACACGCCCTCAAAGTGCGAACCACCGCTTCTACTTCGAGATCAACGCCGCCGATACGACGCCGAACATCCAATTCGAACTCATGAATGAGGATGGAAGCGATCCAGCCATTCCCGCCGATGTTGCCGTGGATTGGTTCATGCTCTACAAGTTCAAGGTCGGCAATTGGGGCAACTCCGAAGGCGCAAAATTTGATGTCTGGCAATGGCACCGGCTCCGGTCCATCGAGGGGGCCCCGACGGCTGTCTCAATTCGAGCAAACGAGCGGTGGGAAGACAGGCTTCCGTCGCTTCCGCAGGGCGGACTACAGCCCGGCGACTACCGCTTGTTTGCAAGAGTGCGATTGCCCGGCGGAGAGGTCATGGAATCTAATGCGATCAGCTTCGCAGTGCTAGGGGTCAATCCGGGCGATGCCGGGAGGGCCAACACCACCGCAGCCATCGTGGCAGCCATGCCGGCTCCCGTGCGCATTTTTGTCGAGTCTTTCCCGACAGCAATCTTCGACGGGACCCGACAAATGCCTGAATTCAACGACTGGTATAAAGCGATGCTCTGCCATGAATCCGGCTATTCCACGTTTGATATACGCCAGAATTGCGATCAGTTTGAACGGATTCCAGAAACTGTCGGAATTGACATTGGTTTCCATCGCACCCTTATTAACCCTCCATCTCAATGGGATGTCCGAAATGGATTTCCTGTGGGTGGATACGATAATGGTTGGGGAATCTCGCAACAAACAGGTTCCCAGAATCGGATCATCCAATTTGCACGCTGGAAAGCCAATGTGATCGAAGGGTGGCACGAGTTGACTGTAACCAAGTTTGCCGAAGGTACCGCCTATATCAAAAACACCCTCCATCCAGGAACCGCCACCGCGAACATTCCTGCCGAAACCATCACCAAGGAGATTGTCACCCGCTACAATGGTCGTCGTTATTGGACCAGGGTGAACGGGAATGTGGTGCGGGGCTCCGGCCCACAATACAACTTGGAATATATCCCAGACGTGGAACCTTACTACGATGAAATTACCCATTGAGACCGGCTCTTTTCTTTGGGCTGTCTCCCTCGCTGCGGTTCTGTTTAGCGGGGGGGCCGCAGGAGAGGAGGGTCCGCCTGCAGTGGTCGGAGCGTATTGGAAGAAGGTCACCGATGCAGTGGCCGCTTCCAAAAAGGAACCGCCATCTTCAATTTCTCTCGAATTTAAGCCCCTCTTCTGGCGGGATGCCGCGGGTTTCAAAGGTCACGGTAAAGCTTGGCTAGCGGGGGCCGAAGTCGGCTGGGAGAAGCGTTTTCCCTTACACGTCTTCGCCGTTCTGAACGAGAACGGGGCCGAAATCTACAATCCCGGCACGAGCGAATCGAGGCTCGGGGAAGCCGGGTTTCCCTTCGCGACCTCAACGGTGAACGGTGCCCTGTTTCTCCCCATCGCAGGAGGAGAGCAGATTCTGGCACTAGCGTCCGCACGAATCGGCCTGGGTCCCGAATCCCTTGAGATCTTATCGGTTGCTCCCTCTGAAAAGACGCTCTGGACCGACAGCGGAAGATTACCCGGGCCGTACCCGAAGACGACTTCGGAGGCTGCCTATTATTTCACCGACTTCGACAATGACGGTCGCACCGAAATCCTGATCAACAGACGGATCCGCGAATATCGGACAAGCGAGTCGTCCTATCTCAATCAGAAACTGGTCTTGGAATTCGAGCCCGGAAGTCTGCATTTGAGAAATGCAACCTCAGATCATCAGGCTGAACTGGTCGATATCTTCCGGTCCGTCAAGGGCGATCCGTCGATTCCAGTTATCTACCAAGGAGGTGCTGTTGACAAGGCCTCCGACAAAATGGGAGAAGCTATCCGGCCTGAGGAAGAGAAGTGGAGGAAGGTCGTTTTCACCGACACCCAGCCACCGGATCTCGGGCCGGATACTTACCTTCCCAATCAGCCAATCGTTTCTTCGGACACGACGCCCAAACCGCTCAGACCAAAGAAAGAAGACAGCCTTCGTCAGAACGCCAATCCTGTCACTGAAAACGGAGCCCGCGAAAAGTCCCCAAACTTCCTGATTATCGGGGGATGTCTTCTGCTTTTCCTGATCCTTGTGCTTGTGGTGAGAAGGGTCTTTTCAAAGTCTCGCCCGAGATAGCAACGGAGCAGACGACCTGACATTGGGCTGCCAGAAGGACTGCCCCACCGACATTGCCGCTCGCGGCGGATTGGGGCAGTAACGACGAAAGCTGGTCTTCGACCCCATCAAGCGCCGAGGTTAAACGACGCGATGTCCCCCTTTTTCGGCCTCCATCAATTTTCCCGATCAAAAGGTGTCAAATGAGCATTTGAACACTTGAGCTTTGACCCGGAAGGCGATTTCTGGTAATCCTCGGAAGTCCCGACGGGCTCTTCAGCTCCTCCGGGTCCGGCGGCCCTTTCCTGCGGCTCCCGGGTGGTTCCAAGCTCCGACACCATTGCAACAGCACGGACGGATACACTCCGCCTTTAAAAGATGGACCGGGCGGTCAATACGGTCCTGGGCGATGCCCCCTCATTCCTCACGCTGCTTTTCAAAGGCCGCATGGGGGTAAGGGGGCTTATGGATCGGAAGAGGCCTCGGATTCAGGAAGAATCTCCTTGGGCGCCCCCTTAGCCGTCCGAATCCCGCTTCATGTATTTCAGCACCGCCTCGGTCCGCGTCCGCACGTGGAGCTTCCGGTAGATGTTTCCGAGGTGGAAACTCACCGTCTCCATCCGGACTCCCAGCTCGTGCGCGATCTCTTTGTAGAGGTAGCCCTTCGCCAGCAGGTCCAGCGTCTCCTTCTCCCGGGCCGTGAGATGGTAGTCCTCATCCCGCTCCGCGACCGGGATCTGGAAGTGCTGCACCACCTTCCGCGCGATCCCGCTCGACATCGGCGAGCCCCCGGCCACCACGTCTTCGAGGGACTCCAGCAGCTTCGAGTCGATGTCCTTCTTCAGCACGTAGCCCGAGGCTCCCGCGGCCAGCGCTTCGAAGACCCGGTCGGCATCCTCGAACACCGTAACCATCAGGAACTGCGTCTGCGGACATAGCGGCTTCAGCTTGCGCAGGAGCTGGATCCCGGACAGCCCGGGAAGCTGGATGTCCACCACACACGCATCCGGCGGATCCTTCTGGATCGCGGGCAATGCCGACTCCGCGCGACCGTAGCACCCCGTCACGCGCCACACGTCGGAAGCGTTGAGCGTTTCGCGGAATGTTTCCCTGAGGGCGGAGTCATCTTCGACGATGGCAATGGAGCGCTTGGCCGGAGTCATGACGGGGGCAATGACGGAATCCGCGGCAGGTGGCAACTGAACACCGCGCGGGTACCCTTCCCGGGCGCAGAATCGATGCGGAAAGTTCCGCCAAGCTCCTCGAAACGGTTCGCCAGGTTGTGCAGGCCGTTGCCCTCGCGCTGCAGGGTCGTATCGAAGCCGGGACCATTGTCCTCGACCACCGCGACCAAATCCCCCCCGGCTACCGACAGGCGGAGTGTCACCTCGCAGGGACCCGCGTGCTTCAGCGCGTTGTGCAGCGCTTCCTTCACCCCGAGCGCGAAGTGATGGCGGAAATCCGAGCGCAGCGAAACCGCCGGCAGGTCGGAGGGAATCGAGATCCGCAGCTTCGCCTGGCTATCGCGGAAGATTTCCTGAGCGACCGCGGACAAGTGCGTGGCCAGATGGTCGAGCGTGTCATTGGACGGATTGACCGCCCAGACCAAGCCGTCCATCGCATTGACCAGATCCCGCGCGGCGGATTCGAGCCGGACGATCTGCTGCCGGGCCTTCTCAGGATCGCCACCGATCGCGCGCCGGACGAAGGAAGCCGCCAGGTTGAGTACGGTCACCCGCGTCCCCAGGTCATCGTGCATGTCGCGCGCGATGCGGGCGCGGTCGCGCTCGACGGCGTGCTGCAGCTTGATCGCGGCGAGGCGATGGCGGGAGCGCCGGCGATAGGCGGCGAAAGAGGCGAGCCCGACCATCAGGAAACCGCCCGCCACCACCGCCGGGATGAACCAGCCCCGGCTCCAGAACGGCTCCTCCACGACCACGGGGAACGCGAGGTGGGTGGTCCCCACCGCCGGATCGTTGCCCACGGCAATCGCGCGGAAGGTATAGTGCCCGGCCGGCACGTTGATGTAGGTGGCACGCAGCGAGGCCCCGGGGATGACGTTGTAGGCCTCCGCCCAGGAAAGGAGATAGGTTTCGCCGCCCTTCGCCGGCAGTTCCTGCAGATCCTGCTGGGAGATCCACATCGCAGAGTGATCCTGCGCGGCATCCAGCAGGCCGAGCGCCGGTCCGGAATTGAGCTGCATCAGGCGGGCGATCGCCGGCTCGCTGCCGCGCCGCACCCAGCCGGCGGGGATCCCGCCGATCTGGTTGGTGCGTTCGCCGGCCCGGAAGGAGCCGTTCGGCCAGAGATTGTTGGCGGGCGCCTTGGAGCGGGTCAGGCTCAGGTCGTCGATCACCCAGGTCCCGGTGGTATCGGGGGTTCCGGAGGAAACCGTCACCCGCAGGCGCCGGGTGGCCTCCGGGATGAACAGCGGCTCGGAACGGTGGACCGTGGGCGAATTGATCGCATCGAGTTCCCAGCCGGTGCTGGCGCCGGTCACCGGAAACAAGCGGCGCGCCAGCGACTTGCCCGCGGCATCGAGCATCTCCCATTCCATCGTCATCCCGCGCGCCGAGGGGTGCCACTCGTCGTCCAGCCCCTCGAGCCGGGAGCGCACCGCCAACGGGTCGGCATCGACTCCCGGTAGCAGGCTGAAGTCGAAATCCAGACGGTGCAGGCCCCAGCCGAGCACCAGCGGCTTGCCCTGCGGCGGCATGGCGATCGGGCTCTCGGCGACGGACACCTGGCGGAGCATCATCCCGAGCTGCGGGATCCTCATCGGCTGGCGGCGCGTGATCTCGACCGCCCGGTACTTCGCATCCTCGCTGACAAAGCAGAAGTCGTAGGGCGGGCGGGCGATGCTGCTCATCCGCACTTCATCGATCGATCCCGGGAAGTATTCCCAAGGCCCGTTGCCGCTCGTCTGGCCCGAGTTGCCGATCGCGAAGTCGCCCAAGCGGTGGCCGAGGTCGGCGGTGAGCGTGCCCTGGCCGATCAGGTTGGCCACCTCGTTGCCCGCGGAGAGGCGGGTCCAGTAAAGCTTGAGATTGTTCACCGCGGTTTCGCGGCCATCGTACGCCACCGCCGTGTGGAACCATTCCCCGGGCACGATCGCGTGGGGACCGGTCACCGGGATGGTGGCCAGACCGCCGCCGCGCACCGCCGTGCCGGTAATCGGCAGGAAGCACAGGAAGCCCGGCTTCTCGATGCGGAAGATGAAGGTCCGGTTCGCGCTGTCCTCGTCATCCATGCTGACGATGTCGAGCGCCTGGCTCGGCGAGTCCTGCGGCAGGCAGTCGAGCTTGACCAGCGCCTCGAAGGTGAAGGCACCGTCGGCCCCGGTGAGAGGGAAAGGCGGATCGACGTTGTCCTTCCAGCCTTGGTCGAGCGCGGGCTTGGCCAGCAGGATCGGCCCGTACGGCCAGGGCGGCGAGGTGCTTTGCAGCGCCGGATGCTCGAAGGAGACCGCGGCACCGAAGCCCGGAAAGGGCGCCTTGCCCGCCTCCGCGCCATTGAAAAGCCCGAGCAAGGGCGTGGGGCTGACCCCGTCGTCCTTGAAGGGCGGCCCCGCCTCGTCGAGGTGCCAGAGGTGCAGGGTATTCTCGTCGGTACTGTAGGGGAGAAAGGCGGGCGCAGCCGCGGCCGGGAGGGCCGCGGCCAGGATCAGGACGAGTCTAACTCCGCGCATCTGCCGTCAAGAGAGATGGAGCAGCGCGCCAATGCAAGCGCATGGCACGATCCGCTCCGCGAACATTGAACGCCGGAGCCCTCCGCTTGGTCATATACCATGCCCCCCTGAAACCAGCCACTCCCCCCGAGATGACCGGAATACGAGACCTGAATGTCCTACGCTTATTTGATTCTGCCCGGCATTATATGCTGCGGGCTCTTCGCAGGGTGGATCCTTGCGCGCTCTCTGGAACGCCGCAGCCGCAGCAGCTCCGAGGAGATCCTTGACGAACTGGAGCTCGCCTACACGCCGCGGCGCGGCATCGAGATCCGCACTCAGACCGAGTATCTGCCCTACGTTTTCGGCTGCATCCTGGAGAACGTCGACTCGGGCTTCGAGGACAAGCAGGTGAAGAACCTCATGGACCGCATCGAGGAACAGCGTCCCCACGGCTCGAAGAACGCGCTTTTCCCGGTGAAGGTCAGCGGGGTCCGCAGCGAGATCGACCTGCAATGGTCGCGCGACAGCGAGGACCGCGTGCGGCTCTTCGTCCTCGCCGCCCCGAAGGTCATCCGCGCTCTCAAGAAGCAGGTGCGGACCATCCCGCAGGCCTTGGTGGAGAACTAGGCGGACCGCCACGGTGCCTCATTCCACCGGCTCCAACTCGTCGTCGAACTGCGCTTGGTTCCCCTGCCACCACACCTGAGCCTCGGCGGTGGTCTTGAACTCCGCATCCACGTAGAAGTCGATCGTCCCGCGCGCGGATGCCGCCACCTCGGCATCCGGGTGGTCGAGGAAGCGGAACATCAGCGCCAGATCTTCCTTCCGCGGATCTTGGGCGAGCTGCCCGAGCGCTCCTGCTGCCACCGCGGCATCGCCGGACGCCGCCGCTCCTAGCACCTCGCGGCGCGTTGCCTCGTCCTTCCCCTGCAGCGGCTCGACCAGTTCGACCGCCTCGTAGCGGATCTGCGGGTGGGCCGCGGCCAGCCCGTCCTTGAGAATCGCGGCCAGTCCCGGCCCGCCCTTCGCGGCGGCGGAGCGCATCACCGCCAGCTTGGCCGCGGGATCGTGCTCGTCGCGGACGATCTCCCAGGCCTTGGCCATGCCCTCCCCGCCCGATCTGCCGAGCGCGCCCAGTGCTGCATGGAGTTCCGCTCCCTGCAGCCGCCCGGCTTCCAGCGCCGCAGCCGTCGCTTCATCCAGCGCGGCACCCTCTCCGAAGGCTTTCATGTCCGGGGACAACTCGACGGTCACCGAACTGCGCAAGGTCCGGGTGGCCTCGCGGCCCTCCTCCGCGGAACGGGCGGCGCGTGCGGATTCCCGGCGAGCGGTTTCCGGCCGTTCACCGCTGCGAAGCTCCTTGGCCGGACCGGCCTTGCCTGCCGGCCCGGACACCGCTCCGGATTCCGGCAGCTCCTGCGGTGCGAATAGGAAGAACCCGGCCGCGCCGAGCAGCAAAAGCAGGATCAGGAAAATGCCGGATTTCGCGGACATCAAAGGGCGGAAGCAATGCCCCGATCAAGCATGAGGTCGACCGCAGCGCCATACAAATCCCCTTGCAAGACAAGGCTGGTTGATATTTAACTAACCTTAAGCAGTGGAAGCAGATTCCACAACCCCGCCCTAGCACTCCCACACCATGAAAAAGACTCTTCTAACCGTCCTCTCCATGTTCGCCCTCGGCACCGCCGCCTCCCTCGCCGGGGGAATCGTCGTCCCGAACACCAGCGTGCAAATTTTCAAGGGCACGATCAAATCGAAGTTCGAGAAGCTCGAGGCCAGCCTTAGCCAGAAGGGCAGCGACTCGACCCTCGTTTATTACATCCAGAGCCGTGCCGAAGCGACGGAACAGGTGGTGGTGATCAATTCCGCCGCCAAGTCCTTCACCGTCCTTGGTAGCAAGCCGGCCGCTTTCTCACTGGCCAACACCAACAAGAGCCTCTTCAACCTCCGCAGTGACGACCTGTTCGGCGGCACGGCCGGCGGCGGCTCGCTGGTGGGAAATACGACCAGCGCCACCTTCGGCGATAGCACGATCGAATTCTTCACGCCGAAGCTTACCTACCAGTATGAAAACTTCACCACGGCCCCGGGCGCGCTCTATCTGGCCACCCATGACAAGGCGACTCTCAAGGCCGACAAGAAGCTGCTGAAGATCGCCTACGCCGAAGGCGCCACCACCGTGAGCGAGGCCCTCGCCGTGGTGCTCGATTACCTCGTTTCGAAGGGCTTCGTCGGCATCGCCTGAGCATCCCGTTTTCAGATCTCCGGCCTATCCTCCGCCACCCGGGGATAGGCCTTTTCGTGTACCGACGTCCCCAGCTGCTTGAAGCTTCGCGAAAGAATCCCGCCCGTGTCGCAGGATTTTCATGACTAGGGGCGGGAACCCGGTCTATAAACGAGGGGTAGCCACCCGATTTCATTTCCCACCCTTACCCTTACCCAACCCATGGACCTCCCGTATTTCCAAGTGGATGCCTTTACGAGCCGGCTCTTTTCCGGAAACCCCGCGGGCGTATGCCTGTTAGAAGGGTGGTTGCCGGAGGAGACCTTGCAGGCCATCGCCGCGGAGAACAACCAGCCGGAAACGGCCTTCGTGGTGACGGGTCCGGAGGGCTTCGAACTGCGCTGGTTCACGCCGACCGTGGAGGTCGGATTGTGCGGCCACGCCACCCTCGCGGCGGCACATGTCCTCTTCCGCCACCGCGGGCTCGAGGGTGACGAAGTGAGCTTCAAGACCAAGTCCGGCGACCTCGGGGTCAGCCGCCGCGGCGAAGTGCTCTCGCTGGATTTCCCGGCCCTGCCCGCGGCGGCCTGCGACGTGCCGGCAGCCCTGGTGAAGGGCCTGGGAAAATACCCCGCCTTCACCGCCAAGTCAGCGCGCGATTACCTCGCGGTCTATGAGACGGAGGAGGAAGTGCTCGCGCTGAAGCCCGACTTCGCCGAACTCAGCCGCTTGGATACCCTGGGCGTGATCGCCACCGCGCGGGGCATGGAGTGCGATTTCGTATCCCGCTTCTTCGCGCCGAATGCCGGGGTGAACGAGGACCCGGTGACGGGCTCGGCGCACTGCACGCTCTCACCCTACTGGTCCGCGCAGATCGGCAGGCACGAATTGACCGCCCGCCAGGTCTCCACCCGCGGCGGCGAGCTGAGCTGCATGCTCCGCGGCGATCGCGTGATCATTGGCGGCCGGGCGAAGACGTATCTCACCGGCACGATCCATCTCGCAGCGGCGCGCAAGGCCTGGCTGTCCGGGGAGAGCGCGTGATTCTTCAAACTCCGAACTACCGATCATGAAACGATCCCTCGCCTGCTGCCTCGTCCTCGCCGCCAGCCCGGCCCTCCTAAACGCCGAACCGGCCTCCCCGGCCAAGACCACCGACAACGTCGAGTTCAGCATCGGCCCGGACTATGCGGACGCGCCGGAACTGGCAGTGAAGGAAGGCGTGCCGAAGGGTGAGATCCGCGAGTTCACGATGAAGTCGGAGGACAGCAAGATCTACAAGGGCATCGCCAAGAACCAGCCGGGCACCGTCCCCTACGAGCGCAAGGTGGCGGTCTACATCCCGGAGCAATTGAACCGCAGGAAGCCTGCGCCCTTCATCATCGCGCAGGACGGGCTCGGCTACATGGGGGTCCTGCCGAAGGTGCTGGACAACCTGATCCACGAGAAGCGCGTGCCGGCGATGGTGGCGATCATGATCAACTCCGGCGGCGGCGATTCGAAGGGCAGCCAGCGCGGTCTGGAATACGACACGGTCTCCGGCCAATACGCGGAGTTCATCGAGAAGGAAGTCCTGCCGCAGATCGAGAAGGACTCCAAATTGAAGTTTACCAAGGACCCCGAGGCCCGGGCGACGATGGGCGGAAGCTCGGGCGGCGCGGCGGCCTTCACCATGGCCTGGTTCCACCCGGAGTGGTATCACCGCGTGCTGACCTACTCCGGCACCTACGTCGACCAGCAATCGCCCGTCGACCCGAAGTCCCCGCACGGCGCCTGGGAGTATCACGAGAATTTCATCCCCAAGGAAAAGCCGAAGCTGATCCGGATCTGGCTCCAGGTCAGCGAGAATGATAACGGCTCGAAGAAGGACGAGGCATCACTGCACAACTGGGTCATGGCGAACCAGCGCATGGCCGCGGCCCTGAAGGCGAAGGGTTATCAGTATCGCTACGTCTTCTCCGAAGGTGCAGGCCACACCGATGGCCGGGTCACCAAGCAGACCCTGGCCGGAGCGCTGGAGTGGCTGTGGGAGGGGTATCCGGGGAAGGCGGGGAAGTGATTCCGGGCGCAGACTAGGGACCAATGCCTTTAAGAATTCACCGGGAAGGTAGTCGCGTAGCGACCGTGGACTGCGCGCAGCCCGCTGCCGCTTTCGGCAGGCAGCCTGCTGCCGTGAAGCACGGGAGAGTTCTGCATCCAAGCTCCGTCCGCAGCTCGCCATTTCCCAGTGCTTCGCCTTTGCAGCGCCCCTCGCAGCAGGCTGCATCGGGACAGCGGCAGCAGGCTGCACGCAGTCCACGGCGGCGATGCCGCGGAAGGCGAATCCTTCAAGGCATCGGGCTAACGGCAAGCCCGCGCCTTGAGCGGCGAAATTTACCTTCACCGGCATTATCCTGGGCATGATGCTCATCCTCATCGCCGACGACGACATGCAGGTCGGCCTGTTAGAAGAAACCCCGACCGATCTGCTGGTCTCGCTTGGTGACCTGTGGGACGGGACGATTGAGAAGGCGATGCTACGCTATTCGCCGGAGAAGGTTTTCGCGGTGCGCGGCAATCACGACAGCAATGCGCCGTTCGCGCCCTTCGTGACGCCGCTGCATGGAGTGGTGGCGGAGCACGGCGGGCTGCGCTTCGGCGGATTCGGCGGCTGCTGGCGCTACAAGCCGAGGGGGCACCACCTATACGATCAGGAGGAGGTATCGGCGGTGCTCGATGCCTTCCCGGCGGTGGATGTGTTCATCGCCCACAATTCACCGCGCGGGATCCACGAGCGGGACGACGAGGTGCACCAGGGCTTCGACGCCTTCCTGAGATATATCGAGCGGGTCAAGCCGGCTTACTTCATCCACGGCCATCAGCATGTGAATGCCTTCACCCGTTGCGGGGACACCACCGTAATCGGGGTGTTCGGAGAGCGGTTGCTGGAGATCCCGTGAGCGCCTAACGGAAGAATAAGGCGGCCACGACCAGCGCCGTTAGAACAAGGACCACTTTAACGAACAACCCCGCCACGCCACGGATCCGGTCGTCACCAGGTGGCCGGGCGTCCCCGACCCATTCATTCCATGAAGCCCTGCCGGGGGAATGGCGGTGCCACGAGCGGTGGCGGGGCCGAAAAACACGGCGGGGAGCGGAATGGACGTTCATGGGGAGCCGGACTACTTCATGGAGGAAGCATCCGGCAGACCCGAAATGTCACGAATGCGCCTCTTCCCAATGATTTCAAAGGCGAAGCAAGCGCCGGATCCGGGAGCGGCATTCATGGATCCGGGCCGCCAAGGTGTCGGGATCGTGGCCGGTTAGAGATTTTTTCCCGCCCCCGGGCATCGTTTCATAGGCGCCGACATACGAGCCCTAACGACAATCCTTTCAGGAGGATCATCCGGCCCTGTTTGATAAAACCGGGGTCACGGCACGTAGTTTGCTGGCCCTCCCCGGGCACCCACTCCCACACAACTGAATGAACACGCAACATGATACCCCGTTCCCCGACAGCGCCACCCTCGCTGCCGAACTGGAACTCAACGGCGTCTGGAATACCAGTGCCGTCTCCGACCTGATCCGCTCGAAGTGCGAACATGGCGAAACGCCGGCCTTCCTCTTCCTCGGCAAGAAAGAAGCCGCCCTGCTGCGCGAGCACCTGGCCCAGGCCTTCGGCGCCGAGGCCGTGTCCACGCTCCGCGATACCTACTACATGGGCCTCGAAGTGGTGGAGATCGAAGTCGAAAGCTTCGTCTTCACCGGCGGACGCAAGACGGTGCGCACCCTGCAAGATCCGATCGCGCGCCGGCCGGCATGGCGGGACCGCGACGCGGAAGCCATGTGGCAATTCCGGATCTAACACGATCCGCCCGCCCGACGGCTGTCGCCCCCGTGCCTTCCGAATGATGGAGGGCACGGGGGCGAAAACCCAAACGAACGGCGCGCGAGGACCCCGGATGCAAATGACGAATGACGAATTTCCGAATGGCTTGTGGTAAGGGAGCCAGGCTGTCGCCCGAACTCCCGCTCCCTCCAAGACACACTTCATTCGACATTCGAGAATTCGTCATTCGTCATTTTGCCAACCCCTACGGCTTCACCTGTGCCGGTGACATCAGGTAGGCGATCAGATCCCGCACCTCCTCATCGGACAGCCCGGTGAGCAAGCCCTCCGGCATCATCGAAGTGCCGAGCGCCTTGTCGGACTTGATGTCCTTCTTCGCCACCCGGGTTTCGACTCCGACCATTTTCAGGATGACTTCATTGTCATTCTGCGAGGCCAGCATGCCGGCTACCACGGTGCCGTCGTTCTTCTCGATCTGGTGAAGCTCGTAGCCCTGGCCGATGAGCGCGCCGGGATCGAGGATGTTCTCAAGCCAGTGGTCGACATTGCCGCGGTCGCCGCCGGTGAGTTCGGGTCCGATGTCGGACCCTTCACCGAAGAGCTTGTGGCAAGCGGCGCAGGTGCGGTCGAAGATCGCGCGGCCCTTGGCACGCTCGGCCTTGGCGATGGATTCGGGGGTCAACTTGCCGCGCCATTCGACGATGGTAGCGCGGCGCGCGGCCTGGTCCGTGGAGAGCTTGCCCCAACGCGCCTCGACCCGTTTCACCAGCTCAGGATCCTTGCTTTCGCGAAGCCGTGCCACGGCGTCGGCGGGCACGTCCTTGTCGATGAGCTTCATCGCTTCAAGCCATTCGATCAGCAGCTCGCCCCTGCCCTCGCGCGCGGCGAGACGGCTGACGGCGAGCTTCTCCTGCGGCTCGAAGCCGGCGATGCGGTCGACCGTGGCGGGATTCCCCAACAGCGGCGGCAAGGCCAGCAGCGCGGGCAGGCGCAGGTCGGCATCATCCATCAGGCCGGCGAGGCGCTTCTCATCGCCCTTGCCGAGCGAAGGCTTGAGGAGGCGCAGGGCTTCGAGCCGCTGGGGCACGGCAGCCTTGCGATCCTCCAACGCGGCCCAGAGTTTGCCGACGGCTTCCTTGTCACCGGCCCGTGCCGCAAGGTTCTCCGCCCTGACCTTGAGCTCGCTATCAGGGCCCGCGGCAATCTTCGCGAGGATGGCGAGGTGGCCGGGGCTGAGGCGCTCGTCGGGTGCCTTGTCGAGACGTCCGGTCAAGGCGTCGAGCATGACCGCGGTTTTGGGACCCCCGGTAGCGATGGCCTCCAAGAGGACATCCGGAGAAGCAAGGCGGCGCGCGGTCCACGCGATGATGCGCTCGTCCGGGCAGCTCAGCGCGATCTGCATGGCACGCTTTTCATTGCGTTGAACCAAGGCCTCGAAGCCGAACCAGAACAGCTTCGGCAGATTCGCATCCTCGGGATTGATCTTCGGCGCGATGCGTTCGGCCACTTCCAGCGCGCGGGCCGGCGGCAGCTTCTGCAAGGCCGAGCAAAGGGACAAGAGCACCACGGGAGACTGCTCCTTCTCTGCCAAGGCTTGCCATGCCGCGCCATCGGTTCCGCCCGACTGCGCCGCAAGCCGCACCGCCCAAGCGCGAACCGGTTCGCTGGCATCCGTGAACATCGGTTCCTTCACCATCGAGCCGCAGGCGGAGAGACACCACATCGCACGCAGTCGGCGGGTTTCATCGGGATGATCGAGCAAGGTCTGCAGCAGGAAGACGCGGGCCGCGGGATCAAGCTCCGCGCCCTTCGCCACGCGCTCCTGGAGGATACGGCGGCCGGTGCGCAGCGCCCACTCGTCGCGACCGGCCTGAAGCTTGGCGAGTTCGAGGTCGGGTAGTTTTGTTAGATCGCCCTTCCACGGCTTGGCGTCGCCGTGACGGAGGCGGAAGAGCCGGCCATTGCTGCGGTCCCAGCGCAGCGGATCGGTCCGGTGGCAACTGGTCGGATCATGCCAATCGGTAAAGTAGAGCGCGCCATCCGGACCCGGCTCGATGGCCACGCCGAGGAACCATTGGTCATTGGAGAACATCAGATCCGGAGCGTGCTTGCCGACGAAGCCCGAGCCCTTTTGCACCAACTGGTCGCGGTTCAGGCGGTGGCCGTGAAGATTGAAGAAGATCGCGCTATCCCGGAACTCCGCGGGGAAGGAATCGCTGAGACACACCGCGAACCCGCAATGAGCGTGACCGCCGCCCGCTTCGGAGACGTTCTTCGGGATTTCATTCTCATGGCCCCAGTGGGCGTGATCCTTGATATTCCCCACCCAATGGCGGTGGTCGGCGATGGTCTCGATCGGCTCGTAGATGTAGGGATTGAAGTGCGAGCCCGCCTGCCGCTGGTAGTAGCCGCCGGGAATGATGTGCCAGAGGTGCGGGATCACGCAGGCCTCGCAAAAGGCTTCGCCACGGTCGTTGAAATCGAGACCCCAGGGATTCGAGGTGCCCCAGGCGAAGACCTCGAACTTGCGGGTCACGGGATGGAAGCGCCAGATGCCCGCATTGAGCGGCACGCGCTCCGCGTCCGGCGTGCCGGGCTTGCCAACCTTGGAATGGGTGAAGATGCCATGGCAGCCGTAGAGCCATCCATCCGGACCCCAGATGAAGGAGTTCAGCGTCTCGTGCGTGTCGTGGTAGCCGAAGCCATCGAGCAGGATCTCCGGCGGGCCATCGGCGCGGTCGTCGCCATCGGCATCGGGCAAAAACATCAGGTAGGGAGCCGCGCCGATGAAGAGGCCGCCGAAGCCGGTCTCGATCCCGCTGACGAGATTGAGCCCCTCGGCGAAGACCTTGCGCGTCTCGAAGCTACCGTTGGCATCGGCGTCCTCGAAGATCAGGATGCGGTCCTTCCCCTCTCCTTCCTTCGCGCGGATCGGATAGGTCATCCCTTCAGCCACCCAGATCCGGCCGCGGGCGTCGAAGCTCATCGCGATCGGTTGGACGACCTCGGGCTCGCCGGCGACGAGATCGACCGCGAAGCCCGGCGGGACTTTCATGCGTGCCGCGGCTTCCTGGAGCGGAGCGCCGTGCGCCATTTCATCCTGGGCGGAAGCGGCGAACGCGAGGAGACAGGCGAAGGAGACGATGGGTTTGACGGGATTCATGAGGCTTAATGGAGAGTGCAGCAGTCTTACTCGGCGAACTCAAGCCAGCCGAAGCGGTCGGGCGTGTGAAAGGTGCCGGAAGGCAATGAAAGCATGGGGCTTCACGTGCATTCCGGTGGGTTTCTCGATTCGCCCCGCTCGACCGGAAGCTCCAGATCATTCGACGCTCGGAATGCACCCGATATTTCAATGCGTGACCGGAGGGCGCAGTCCGCCACGATTTGGGAGCCCTTTTCAATCCTGCGACCGCGAACGCAAAGGGTCCCGCCGTCCGATTTCCGGGCCCGGGCCCCGGAAAATGCAGGGGGGCGTGCCGAGGATCGCACTTGGCAAGGGCATTTCCCGCGTGAAGATGGGGCCACGAACATGGCACTCACACTCCTCCCCATCACCCCCGACATCGATTTCGGCTGTCACAATTACGACGCCATCTCCGAGATCCTGATGGACGTTCTCAACTCGACCATCGCGACGGGCAATACGCCGCCCTGGGGCGGCTATTTGGCAATCACCGATGACCAGCAGGTGGTCGGCACTTGCGCCTTCAAGGGCCCCCCGGATGGCTCCGGTCAGACGGAACTCGCGTGGTTCACCTTCCCCCCTTACTGGAACAAGGGTTACGGCACTGCCATGGCCGGGGAACTCGTGAAGATCGCCAAGCAATCGGGAGCGCGGGAACTGATCGCCCACACCGAGCCGGAGCAGGGCCCCTCCACGCGAATCTGCGAGAAAACCGGCTTCGCCTTTGCCGGGGAGTTGAATCACCCCGAGGACGGCCCCGTCTGGCAGTGGAAGCGCGCCGCTTCCTGATACGGGTCCGGGAATTCCTGCGACCTGTCCTCGGGGCGGGCCTTTCCGAACCGCTCACGGCGTTAGGTTCGCGGCTACCTCTGAGCGGCCCTTGAGCCGCGGATAGTTCTTCCCGTTATTGTTGGGGGAGACGATTGGGAGGAACGGCGGCCTCCGGTGGGCGGGGACGTGAGCAGTCGCGGCTCGGAGAGCCGCGCTACTTCACTTCTTGTCCAGATTCGCGGTCATCTCCTCGTCGGTCGGGGTCTTCGAGGAGACGCCGTTCGCAGGGACATCGACGTGCGCGATCCACGCGACGGCATTGAGGACGATGCCGCGGTGATCGTCGTTCTTCCAGTTCTTGTGGAAATGGCCGCCGGTGAAGCCGAAGGCCCGGCTCTTGCCAGCGCTGCGCTCGAAGGCCCACATCACGTGCTGCGGTTCCTTGCGCTCGAGCACGGCGGCGCGGACCGCCGGATTCCCCTCGTGCGCGCCATCCGGGCGGCTGAGCGATTCCTTCGGCGGGAGGTCGGTGAGGATCGGGGTCACACCTTCCATCTTCTCGCGGAAGCGCATGTGGTAATACCACTCGTCGAGCATGTTGAACTCGCCGATACCACGGCTGATCTCGTGCTTGGCCGGCTTGAACTTGCCATTCCAGTGCGGATTCACGGACCAATCCGATTCGAAATAGCCGCCGATGACGTCGAGGAAGGTCTGGCCGCCCTCGCCCTTCGGCACTTCCACGGCGTAGTGGATGCAGCCGATGCCGGTGCCGGCGTCCGCCAGTTCCTTGAGCTTGGCGAGGTGCTTCATGGCAGGGTGACCGCCGCCGCCGTCCGAATAGATGACCACCGCCGAAGCGCCGTCGAAGACCTTCTCGTCTTCCGGCCAACCGTTGGTGACCACGGTGGCTTCCACCGGCAGGCCGCTCTTGTTGAGTTGGTCGGCCAGCAGCATGCAGCCGGCGCGGTGCTCGTGCTCGCCTTTCGGGTGGCTCGGGTTACCGGCGACGAAAACGATCTTCTTCTTCGCGGCACCGGCCTTCGCGGGCTCGGCAGGGCTCTGGCTCATGAAGGCGAAGGTGGCGGCACCCACCGCGGCGAGTGCGAGAATCAAGGAACGCGGGGTCATGGACATGGATTCACCCATACAGGTCCATGCCAGCCGGGATTTCAAGGTTTCACTCCGTCGGCATGCCCGCCGTCTTCCAATCGGCGTAGCCGCCTTGGAGAATCGAGACGTCGTGACCGCGCGCCGCGAGCCTTTCCGCGACCGCACGGGAATCCGGGCAGGCGGCATCCGTGCAATAGATGACCACGATTTTGCCCGCCTTCAGCGCGGCGCGAATCTCGATCTCGCGGGCGGCCACCTGGCTGTTGAAATCCCCGCGCGGCCAGGAAATCGCCCCGGGAATCTTGCCGAAGCCGCTGACAAATGAAGGACGCGCGTCGTAGACCAGCACCGTCCCGGCCTGCTGGCGCGGGAAAAATGCCTCCAAGCTGATCTCGGTGAGCCTGCCTTCCTTGGGCTGCGGCGGCGCGGCCTTTTCAACGGGGGCAGGTTTCGCCGGCACAGGCGCAAGCGGCGGCGACGGCTTCCCGGCGTGTCCCTCCTGACAGGCCGCGAAAATGAGCATCGTGATCGCGGCGATGGCCAATCCCTTCACGCCGCCATTCCAATCCATCGCGGCGTGGCGAAAAAGTCCCAATTTCCCGAATGATCCCCGGCATCCGTTCTGCTACACTTGCCAGATTCGTGCCGGTTAAAGCCCTACTCTCCCTCCTGGCGCTAGGATCCTTGGCCTCTGCCGTGGAGATTCGCGTCGCCTCGTTCAATATCGGCGCGCAATTCGAAGGAGCAGCCCCGGTCTATAGCCTCGGGCATCCGGGCACGCCGGATCATGAGTCGGTCAAAGCGGTCCTGGCGCGGATCGATGCCGATGTGGTCTCGCTGGAGGAGATCGACTCCGCCGACCTGCCGGACGATGTGAACGCGCTGGCCGCCAGTCTCGGTTACACCCACATCCACCTCTCGCCGGTCTCGGGAAGTCTTCCCGCCTACGCGGCCCCGATCGACAACGGGCTGCGCGTCATCACGCTTTCGCGCTTTCCCTATCTCTTCACCGGGATCGTCGCCTCGCCTCCGGGCGCCCGCGAGATGACCCGCTTCCTGCCGGTGGTGAAGGTCGATGTCCCGGGCACGCTCAATGATCCCGTCTTCATCGGCGCGCATTTGAAATCCGGAGACGGCACGGACGACCGCTTCCGCCGCCTTGTCGAAATGAAGCGCCTCGCCGGTTACCTCGCCTCGCAGGGCCTGAGCGAGGACGATAACTACATCATCGCCGGCGACTTCAATCTGGTCGGTGCCAACCGCACCTATGAGATCCTGCCGAACGGGCTACCGGCAAGCTTCGACCTCGGAGCCGATATCACCCTGCCGGTCACCTATTCAAATAACCCGCTCGCGTACTTCAGCACACCGGGCGTAATGAAGCTGGATCCACGGCAATTGGATGGCTCCGCGACGACCTTCCCCAGCAGCGGCAACGTGCTCGACCTGATGATGGTGTCTCCGGCGATTGCCGGGCGCATGCATGGCACGGAGATTTACAATTCCGCCTTGGATACATCGAACACGTCCGGCCTGTTGAAAGCCGGCGAGCCGCTTGCCACCGGGACCAGCGCCACGGCCTCCGATCACTTCGCGCTCTTCGGGGATTTCGAGCTCGATGCCGACTTGCCGAACCTACAACTCGCGCTGTCCCTGCCCGCCGTGCTGGAGGGCATGCCGGACGGCACCGTCGCGGTTACCGTGACCCTGCCCGCGATCCTGCCGGAAGCGGTGAATATCGTGCTGTCCTCGGACGACGCGGAGGCGGCGCTGCCGATCCTGCCCGTCCTGCAGATTCCCGCGGGGCAATTGAGCGGCAGCGTCGGCATCCGCACGCCGCGGAACTTCCTGGTCGACGCCCAGCGCAGCGTGACCATTTCCGCACTCGCCTCCGGACATGATCCGGACAATGCGGTCCTTCAAGTGGAGAATTCGGACGGCCCTTATGTGCTCGGCGGCGTGGGCGACATCGTCACGGAGAATTTCAACGGCTTCGCCGGCAACCATGATCCCGCCCCTTGGACCACGACCGGCGGTATGAGCTGGCGCGGCAGCGATGACGGCTCCTCTTCCACGACCGGGCTGCGGGCCTATGGTTCGCCCGCCGATTCCTCGCCGGGCTTCCTGCCTGACGGGATTGGAACGGTCACCAGTGCCACCTTCGTCAATGGCTCGCCCCAGGTCCTGACCGGCTTGCAGATCGCCCTCGATGTCGAGCAATGGCGTTCCGCCCTCGGTGGCCGGGCGGATACCTTGAGCGCCGCGATTTTCTACGATGGCTCTAGTATTCCGCTGCCGTCCCTGGGCTACACCGCGAATACCGGCCTGCCTTCCGGGGCGGTGAGCGGCGGTGCCACCACCCCGCTATCCGCCACCGCAAGCGGCCTGGCGATCCCGCCCGGTGCCAGCTTCGAGTTGCGCATCACATTCACTCCCGGCCCGGCGACGGTGGTCCTTCCATCCGATATTTTCGTCAATGAGTTCCACTACGACGACGCCAGCACCGACATCGGCGAATTCGTCGAAATCGCGGTGGCACCCGGTTATACCGGGCCGCTCTCCGCGGTGTCGCTGGTCCTCTACAACGGCAACGGCGGCGCCTCCTACGCAACTCATACGCTGGATACCTTCACGGCGGGTGCGACCACGGCCTCGGGCTACCGCCTCTTCCACAAGGCGATCGCCCAAATCCAGAACGATGAAGACGGGATGGCCGTGGTAGCAAGCGGGACCGTTCTCCACTTCATTTGTTATGAAGGTGCCGTCACCGCCACCAATGGCCCGGCGGCCGGGATGAGTGCCGTGAACATCGGCGTGGATCAGGATCCCGCCCCGGCGGAAGGCGTTTCCTCGCTCGGCCTTACCGGCACCGGTGGAGAAGCCTTGGCATTCACATGGACGCAATTCGGGGGCGAACCATACAGCCCCGGGCAGCCCAATACCGGCCAGACCTTCAGCATCCCGGCACCGCCCTCGCAGGGCATCGCGATCGACAACTTGAGCGTCACCTTCCTAGCCGCCAGCAGTCCGGATAGCGACGGCGACGGCATCGTGGATTCGAGCGATCCGGACGACGACAACGACACGCAGAGCGATGCCGACGAGATCGCCTTCGGGACCAATCCGCTGAGTGCCGCATCGATCTTCCGGCCGGCCTTCGGGCCGGCGGTGTCGCCGCCGGGCTATCAGATTTCGTTCCCCGGGGCGCAGGGAATTACCTACACGGTGGAATCGAGCGCCGATTTGGACGAGTGGGATACGGTGGGGACTTTTCCGGGTGGCGGGCAGACCATCGTGGTTCCGATCCCGGCGGGGGGGGGGAATTTGTTTGTGCGGGTGAAGGCGGGAGAGTGAGGGTGGACTTGGCCAAGCGGTGGTCCCAGCCCCCCTCGCTTGGAAGCCCATCCCATCGCGGGCTTGATTGCACGGCGGAAACGCCGACCATCGGAAGATGGGTTAAAAGACCACCGTCCCTTCCATGAATATTCGCATTCTCCCCCTGCTCTTCCTCGTCCTCTTCACTAGCCAATTGCCCCTCCGTGCCGAGGAGGTCGCGACCTTGAAGCCCGAGTATTATGAAGCGGCAACGAATGGAGGAAATGCCATCAACTACAAGCGCTGGCAGACCTCTAGGAACGGAAAGGTTATCCTCAAGCACGAGGAGCGTGACCTCCTCGGGACGGGAAAGTTCGAGCAGATCGATACGACGATCTTCCATGAGGGGAAGAAGGTCGTTCATTTCATAACGCTCCAAGGCAAGAGGATGTGCACGGTCTATCCCGAATGCGGACTCACGGTTGCCCAAGCGGATTCGAACAATGACGGCCAGTATGATCGCACGGTCCTTAGCGATGCGACGGGGCGGATGGTGGACTACTTCACCATCGGTGCAGACGGCCGCATCTCGGCCATTTCCGATGAAGCGCTGAAGAAAGTCTCAGATGGCCTCAAGGAGTTTTCAGAGGGGATGAGGGATTTCGACAAGGGGCGATGATCGATCCCGGAAGAACGCCTATACCCCCCGGAGTGGTGGAATCATTTTGGCAAAGGTCGCCTCGATCAGTTGCGTTTTTTCCACCCACGACCGTTCCCCGCATAAGGTGTCCCTATAGGACACGGAACCGCCTACCTGCTTACCCGGCGCTGCGTGCCGGGCTTTTATAAGGCGTCCCGTTGGGACCAAAAGCCGGCCTAACGGAACAGCGCATCCACGCCCATCGCGCTCTTGCGCAGGAATTTCGGGACCGCCTTACTCTTGCCCGGGCGGAAGAGGCGGAAGATGAGGCCGAGGAGATTGAGGGTGAAAAGGTGGTCGATCAGGCGGTAGCCGCGCTGCCGCCGAAGCAGCAGCGAGGACAGCCAGCCGAGGGTCTGGCGCTTCACCTTGAAGGGTTCGAAGGACAGCTTGATGCGGTAGCGCTGCCGCCGCTCGCTCGGCCAGGCTTTCTTGTAGGCCTTCTTCGAGGCGCGGATGCGGTCGGCGAGGTCCGGATCGTAGGGCAGGAAATAATAGCGCCGCGCGAGGCGCAGGAGATGGCAGAAGTCCCGCCAGTGCTCGATATCCGCGACCGGCAGTTCCGCCACGCGCGCCAGCTCGACCATCCGCGGGAACAAGGCATAGGCCGCCTCGCCCTCGCGCAAGGCCCGCTCGGGATCACGCACGAAATGCCGCAGGACCTTCCGCACCGCGTGATTGACGAAGAGGCAGTCCCAATAGACGTGCAGCAGCGGCGGGATGCGGACGCGGCGGAAGAAGAGCTTCTGGGTGGCGAAGTCGCCGATGTAGTGGAGCTCCTTCACCACCGTCTCCGCATGACGCAGCAGTTCAAGGGTGGCGGGGGCCCGGGCCGGACCGACCAGACCCGCCACGGCTTCCTCCACGGACTCGCGGTGGCGGAAAATCCGCAGTGCTACCACGGTGTTCAGGCGCAGCCAGAAGTCGCGGTCGTTCTCCTCCAGGAAGGCGAGGCGGCGGAAGCGGTGCCAGCCGCCGGTCTGGCACCATACCGAGATGCCCGCCAAGTTCGCATCGCCCTGGAGTTCGCGCGCGTACTGCTCGCAATCCCAGCCGATGAAGCTCGGGAACTCCCCCGCGCCCTCGTATTCGCGGCGGGCCTGGAGTTCCACCAGCTTGCGGTGGGGGGTGCGAAAGAAGGCGCGGTTCAGGGGCAGGTAGCGGAAGAAGTCACTCTCCCCGTACTTCATGGAGAGGATGAAATTCGGCGAATCAATCCCTCCCAGCGCCTTCGCCAAGGTCCGCCGGTGCCAGATCAAATCCCCCACCCGGTGCGCGCCGACCGTCCAGGTGCGCAGGATCAGCGTGCGGTCGTGGCGCTCGAAGATCGGCAGCAGATGACGCAACAGCCGGTTGGTCTCCGCCGCGCTGCGGACATGCAGGCGGGTGCGGATCGGGTCCTTCACGTCCACCCCGTCGCTCTCGCCGATGCGCAGCACGAGGCCGCGGACCTGCGGGAAGTCCCGCAGGAAGTCATCCACCAGCGAGCGGTAGAATTCCTCCAGCTTCTGACGCCGGGTGCCGAAGGCTGCATCGATGGCAGGCGTCACCGGCAATACATCCGAAGTCACATAGAGATCGAGTCCGGCCTCGCGGACGATCGTGAAAAGCGCGGAAAACTCCTCGCGGAAGACGGCGATCCGCGCGGCCGTCTCCGGCTCGTGCAGCGGGTGCGGAGCGAGGTGCGCCAGGTCGTCCAGGGTGACCGCGTTGAAGCCCGCTGCCGCCGCTTCTGCGGTGAATTTACGCATGTCCGCACGGATCGCGGCCCATTGTGTTCCGCGTTCCGGGCCCGTGGTGGCAAGGTGGGTGAAGGGAATCTTCGACCAATTGATCCGGCGGCGTTCGTAGCCCCGGAAAAAGGGTCCGATGGCGTCTATGAGAAAAATCTCCGGCGGCATGATTCCTGCAACGTACCTGTCACGTGGACAGGGGGCAAAGAGCGTGAATTTGACAGGATCGTTGCAATCGCGAATTGGAGCCCAAGGTGCCGCCGACGGAACCTTGGACGTTTACATCGTAACGTCAGGCGGGCAATGTCCGATCCGTGAGTTTTTGATTGTCCCGTGAAACCTCCGCCCCATCCCCACCCCCGATTTGCCGCGGGCTTCAGCTTGATCGAGCTGCTGGTCGTGATGGGCATCATCGGTGCGCTCACCGCGATGGGGCTATCGCTTTTGGGCGGCAATGCCTCGAAGACACAGCGCACCACCGCGGATCAATTCTCAGCCGCGATCGAGCAAGCGCGCACCGCCGCGATCACGCGGCGCAAGCCGGTGATCCTCGCGATCGCGGAACCGCAGCCCGGCGATACCGACGACAACTGCCGCTTCGGTCTCTTCGAGGTGGACGAGCTGCCGAGCGGCGGTGCGGATCTCGCGGCACGGCAACTTGAGCGCTGGCACGTGGTCCCTGGCGGTGTGGTCTTCTTCGACGGCAAGGTGCAGGAATTTGAAAACCTCCTGGACGAGAACAAGGTGACGCTGACCTGGAAGGATGGCCAGAACCATGCCTCCGTCCACGTGCTCGCCTTCAATACCCGCGGCGGGCTGGCATGGCCGGAAGGCTCCGATCCGGTCGCGGTGAAACTCGGCAGCGGCAATTACCGCAACGGCCAACCGGTGGCGATCACCGGCGGTGGCTTCAGCTCGCTACGCATCGGCCGGGTGGTCGCGCGGCCATGGAAACTCGAATGATGAAGGCAGCCCCTCCCAAATCCTGTCTCCGGCGCGGCGCATCCCTGGTGGAAATCATGGTTTCGATCGGCGTGCTGGCAATCGTCACGCCGCTTTCGCTCGCGGCCCTGCTGCAGGCAGGTGAAAGCGGCAGCGCCTCGCGGGCCGAAACGCGGGCGCCGCTGATTGTGGAGAACTGCATGGCGGAGCTGAATCTGGCGCGCCAAGGCATCTCCGAGTACCTGCCAACACTCCAAGCGGGTGAGAAATTCGGAGACGGGGACGTGCTCTGCCTGGCTTTCGGCGGGGACGGCAAGCTGCTCGGCAAGGTGGATCCCGGTGCCTACGAAAGTGGCACCAAGGAAGTCGCCAGTCAGGACGCGGTCTTCCTGGCCAAGCTCAGCGGCGTGGAGGACGAGAGTCGCAAGGATTTCCCGCTGATGCTGACGGTCAAGGTGAGTATCGAGCGACCGGCGGTCGCGCCGCGGGATAGCCGCCGCGCGATGGACTTTTACACCAAACTGCCATGAAGGATCCCGGACATCGCGGCGGATTCTCGCTGGTCGAGTTGCTGGTCACCATGGCCATCGGCTCGGTGATCCTTTTCGTGGCGGCTTCCCTGCTGTCCCGGGCGGGCGATGGCTATGAACGCGGTTCGGGCAGCGTGGCCGCGGAGCGCGAGGCCCGGGCCCTGCTCCACCAGATCGGCAGCGATCTGGCCAAGGCCGAGTGGCACAAGGATACGCAGTTCAAGAACAGCGGCTCCGACTGGAAGCAGGGCGATCTCGGCTTCCTGGCCCTGCAGCCGGACGACGCGCAATCCGAGGAGAAGCGCAATGCCGACCTGTGCGCGGTCCACTACTATCTCAAGGACATCGAGGTGGGCGGCGTGACGGTGCGCTGCCTGATGCGTGGCTTCCGGGAGAGCGGCGACGTATTCGAGGCACTCAAGGACGACACGCCCGCGGCCCTTTTCAAAACCGAGTTGACCGACGAGCCGGTGGCATTCGGCGTGCTTTCCTTCGAGGCGCAGCCGCTGGAGCGCACCGCGAACGGCCGGTGGGAGGACTGGAAGGGCGGCGACCTGACCAAGGCACCCGCTGCCGTGCGAGTGCGCCTGGTGATCGCCCGCCGCGAGTTGCTCGGCAAGCTGACGACTCCGGAGGAATGGAACAGCAGCCCGCTGCGCGGCAAGCCGGGGGAAGCGCTCAACAACCCGAACCTCGAAACCTACGAGGCGATCCAGAGATACGGAAACGATGCTTGAACGCCGCCGCCACCCCCGATCGCTCTCCCCCGGCTTCACGCTGCCCGCGGTGATCATCGTCGCCGTCGCCATGCTGATCCTCGCGATCGGCCTGCTCTCGATCATCGGGATCGAGCGCAAGACCGCACGCTCCTTCGCCGATGCCAAGCGCGCCGACCTGGCAGCACGGGCGGGCCTGGAGGACTTCAACGCCCTGCTGCGCGCGGAAACCGCGAACGACGACTACCTGGTGATCGCCAGCCAATCGCCGAACGTGGAGAACAACTCCACGAAGGAAGCACCGGCGCAACTCTTCGTGGTCCGCGGCGAGGGCGGCGGGAACACCGTGAACTACCGCTACCTGCCGCTCTTCAGTTCCAAGGAGCTGCCGCAGAGCAACGGCAAGGTCAAATCGCCCGAGATCGAAGAAGTGGACGAGGACGACGCGGACTTTACTTCGATCAAGGCCCTTCCTTGGCAGGATGCGCCGCGGGTCGAGTGGATCCCGGTGCAGGACTCCAAGGGTGAAACGGTGGCGCGCTATGCCTACTGGGTGGAAGACATGCAGGGCAAGCTGGACGCCAAGACGGTTGGCGATCCGGACAAGCTCGTCCGCAACGAATGGCCTTTCCCTGCCTCCGGGATCAATGCGAAGCCGACCGACGAAGATGAGCTCAAGCTCGATCAGGTGGCGATCCGCGTGCTGGATCCCAAGGCGGTCGAAAACACCGACAATGACCTGACCGCCAAGATCGTGGACGGACGGCCGCTGATGCTTTCCCCTGGCTCGATCGCGGCGGCAGCAGGCTTCAAGGCCCCTTTGAAGCGCGACACGCGTACCGGCCTGCTGGAGGACGAGGTTGCCGCGGCGCTGGAACGCAGTGTCAGTCCGGTGAGCGAGCCCTACGAGGAGCGGGCGACGGTTCCGTATGCTCCCGGCATTTCCGCGGACGCCGCAGGGAAGCCGAAGCTCAACCTGAACGCCTTGCTCGCCAAGTCCCGCCCGTCCGCGGTGAACGAATTCGCGAGCTGGATCGAAACCGGCCTGCCCGAATTCGAGGACCGCAAGGGCGGCTTCCCCGACGACTATCTGCGGACACTGGCCGCGAACGCCTTCGATTATGCCGATACGGATAGTGATCCGACCCAGAGTTTCGGCGGCAATGACAGCAAGGACAACTACCGCGGTCTGGACGGCTATCCTCTGGTCAGCGAATTCGCGACGACCTTCCGCTGGGCCGACGTAAGACGCGAAAACGGCCGTCTTTATGCCGTCTTCAGCGTGGGGACCTTTCCGGAACTCTGGAACATGACCGACCAGACGGTGAGCGGGATGGCCCAGCTCTCCTTCGAAACCGATCTAACGTTCCAAGTAGGCCCGATCCCCTCGATCTCCTTCGAGGACCTTGTGACCGACAACACGGTCGCCGCGCCGGTGGCGGTGGAAGAGGAAGGCTACAAATGGCAGCCAGCCTTTCAAGTGACCTTGCGGCCCAACGAGATCAAGGTCTACGCCTGCCGGACGGAATTCAAGATCGACGTCGGCTCGGCCTCGGACTTCATCGCAGGGCCGCTCACCCTTGCTGTCAACGGCGCACCGATCAGCGCCGACGGCGGGAGTGGCTACCGCTTCCGCTGGAACGGGAAAATGGTAGACCAATCCCGCGGCAACATGTGGCGGCGCTCCGCCAGCATCGACTTTCCCCGCGAGCCCCGACAGTTTTCCACTGCCAACGTTCCCGCGCACAGCCTTTCAACTCAACCCGCGGCTTTCGGGCCATTCGACAACAACATGGGCGACCCGCGGATGTCATTTTATCATAAAATGCAGCAGGCTGCTAACCAGTATCCTGAGAACTACAGCCCGAACCGCCGGACCGTGCGCTGGGGAACAATATATAGCAGCGACGGTGCGACCAAACCGAAGGTTTACGGCCGTGTTCTGCCCTCAGAATGGCCGGATGGAGGCCATGACTTCCCCTATGGCGTGCGACCACCCCCAGGCACCGCTCTAACCAATCCGGACGATCCTAGCTACACCTCCGGTGTCCCGAATCCGGAGAAGGAGCGGGCACCGATGCGCCTTTCCAATCGCGGACGCTTCTACAGCGCGACGGAACTCGGCCGGACCTATGACCCGGTAATGTGGCGTCCGACCTATGCGAAGCAGGACGGGAGTCTCATCTCAGGGGATACCAATAGCCTCCGCGACGGCTCGCTCCCGGGAGGCCAAGCCAGTTGGCCCGACGCTACCAGTCCATCCTCCGCCACCGAATCCAACGGCGGCGGCAATACCCTGCGGATCGGGCGCGCCGAGCACCAGCGCTTCGCCGTTAAAACCAAGCCCGGCCTGCATGCCGCCCACCTGCTGGACCTTTTCCATGCGGGCAAGGGAAGCTCGGACGACTTGGGCGAACGCGAGGGGGAGATGGTGGACATGCGCGGTGCGGTGAATCTCAATACCGCGACCGCCGATACCATCCGCGCCTTGGCCGCCGGGATGCTCGAACAGGATCCGCGGCTCTGCGAAGTCCCCTCGAAAAACCATCAAACCACCAACCAGATGGCGGCTCCCACCCAGAACCTGGAGATCGGCGCCCCCAAGCAGACCAAGATCGCCGACCGGGTAGCACAGGCGGTTCTCTATTCGCGACCCTTTGCCTCGGCCGCCGATATCGCCAGCGCACACGACCCCGCGGAGAAGCCGGTCTTCGGCAACCGCGAGATGTATGAGCAGGGCACCAAGATCCAGTGGACCGATTCCGCCGCGGAGGAGGTCTTCGCGCGGATCTATGAAGCGTCGACCCTGCGCTCCCGGAACTTCCGGGTCTGGGTCGTCGGCCAAGCCGTTTACACCCCTCCGGAAGGCTCGGGAAAGCCGGTTGAAGTGCTCTCCGAAACCAAGAAGGTGTTCACCGTTTTCGCCGATCCAGGCGAGCGCAAGGATGACGAATCGATCAACACCGATACCTATCGCCCCCGCGTAACCCATGAGAACGATTTTTAAGCGCCGGAGTTTTATCGCCCTCATCGCCATCCTGCTACCTGCCGGATTGTCGGCGCAGGAGGAGCCACCGAAGGTCGGCTTCATCCGCCTGGTCAACGCGGTCGGCGCAGGAACCGGCAATGTTCATCTCAAGATCGACGGCCAGGACCGCTACCCGAAAGGCTACAAGCTCGGCGAGCGCACCGGGGGAATCGGCCTGGCACCGGGAGCCAAGAAGATCGCCATCAGCAAGGATGGCGTCGAGGAGGGCACGACCACTTTCACCGTGGAGCAGGGCGAGACCGTCAGCCTGATCGCCTTCTCCGAGAAGATCCCCGCTGACAAGGACAAGCCGGAGCACTGGGCGATCAAGATCCTGCGGCTCAAGCAGCGGGATACGGAAAACAGCTTCCGCTTGACCGTGCTGAGCATGTGCGACGAGCCGGAGACGATCTTCTCCTACCAGCGGGAAGCCGATAAGGAGAAGACGATGAGCAGCGTCAAGCGGCTGATGACCACCACCATCGAACTGGGAAAATCGGCCGGCGACGTAAACCTCTACGCACGCGACAAGGAGACGCTGCTGAGCTTCTTCCGGCCCGACATGAAGGGCAATTACGTCGTGATGTTTTACAACGATGCGGAAGGAGCGGTGAAGGCGATCTTCTTCTACGATCCGAAGTTCGTGGTCGCGGGGTAATTGAGCCGGACTCCTCAGGAGGAAAGAAAAAGCGCCGTCCCCTTGCGGAGACGGCGCTCGTTAAGAACTGGAAGAGCGGGTTACTGGTTCGGCACCATCGAGTAGAGCGCCATGGTCATGCAGTAGGCTTGGTCCATGCGCATCTTCTTCTTTTCGTGGCCTTCGCCCCAGGAGTCGGTGTAGTAGATTTCCTCGGTGGTCGGGTTGTAGCCGAAGATCAGGCGCATGTGGCCGCCGTAGCTCTGGGGCAGGTCGCCTTCCTTGAACATGCCCAGATACAGGGTCCAGCAGAGCGGGATTCCCTGATCCACGTATTCCTTGATCTTGCGGCTGAACTGCGCGTATCCGGGCTGGATGCGCTTGATCTCGCGGAAGGTGTCCTTGTCGGCATTGAACCAGAATTGGCGGGGATCGACGTAGTAGTAGTCGGTGTCGATGTCGAAGGTCTTAACCCCCTTCTTCTTCGCGGCGGAATTGTAGTTGCGCAGATCACGCTCGGCCTGGCGGTTGTCGTACTCGATCAGCTTGAGGGTCCGCAGGTGGATCTTGCCGGTCACGCGCTGGAAAGCCTTCTCCATCTCGTCGCCGCTGGTTCCGGCCTCGTCGGTATTCGCGAGCTGGGCCATCTCGTGCTGGTCCATGGTCGAGCCGAAGTAACGGGCGACGCGCTCGATCGAGGCCACCACGCAGTAGCCCTTCTGGCCCTGGTCCACCATCGGGATGCCTTCGACGAAGGTGAAGCCCTTGTCGTCTTTCTTCACGTTGTCGCCGAAGGTTCCGCGGCGGGCCATCTTGGTCGGTGCACCCTTGGCCGCGGACACCGAAGCGAAACGCAGGCGGATGAACTCTGCGCGCTTTTCGGAGCGGTTGATGCTGCCTTCCAGCGCGATCGCCGTGTTGCCCTTCTTCCACATCCAGCCCGTGATCGGCACGGCACCCTGCTGGGCATTGCGGGTCTCGGAGCGCACGCCGACCAGCTTGGTGTCGAGGTAGCCCTTCCACTCCTTCATCTTCGCGTCGAAGGTGGCGAAAGGGATCTCGCCGTCGTCACCGCGGTTGAAAACGGAAACGGTGGCGTCAATCGGCTTGCCTTCGCGGCCGCGGAGCACCACCTCGCCCACTTCCTGGCCCATCAGTTTGAACTCCTTGGGAGGCGAGCGCAGGCCGTCCTTCGCGGAGGATAGCCATGCGAAACCGTCCGTTTGGTCCTTGCCGACATACACGCCCTTTTTCTTGAGCTCCTCGCGGATTTTCTCCTTATCCTTGTCAGGCTCCGGTTCCGGGCCTTTCAAGTCGGTCAGGTTCTTTTCCCACAAGCCTTCGTCGAAAAGCGTCTCATCCAGGGAAACCTTCTCCTTCTTTTCCTTCTCCTCTTTCGGAGCCGCCATCGCGGGCACCACCAGAAGGCAAGCGGCCATTGCTGCTAGGGCTTTCATCTGTTTTCTTTGTTATACAAATTAACGCACATGTCCAACTCAAGTTGGCTGAAGTTTGTTCGGAAAAATTAAGAATTCCCGCGGAATTCCGCGGTTTCAAGGGCCCGCTTACGGGGCAATTGGAATCGGGTTGTCATTTTCCCCTCAACTGTTAGTCCCCTCTCCGGAAGGAGCCGCCCATGACGCAAGAGTCCCGCCAGTCTTTAATCGAACTTTTGTTCCTCGCCCTCTACCTCGACAACCACTTGTCGCTGGCGGAAGACGAGGTCTTGACCACAGCGCTCGACGCCCTCGGCTGGGAGTCCCCGCATCCACGGGAGATCTTCATTTTCCAAGCTTTCGCCAAGGCCCGCGAGGCGGCGTCCGACGCGGGCAATACCGACGCCTTCGTGGACTCCCACGCCGATCTCATCCGCCGCGACGGCACCTCCGCCCCGGCGATCACCTGGCTCTACAAGATCCTGGGAGCCGACGGCATTTCGAGCAGCGAGGAGCGCTTCTTGAAGAAGCTCGAGAAACGGCTGTTTTCCTGATCACTTCTCCTTCGCCAGGATCGCCAGATAGGAATCCGCGGCCTCGCCCAAATCCGACTTCGGATCGAGCTTGGCGATCTCCTTGAGAAGCGCGGGCAGTTCTGCCTTTTTCTCCGGCCAGCGCTGGTAGAGGGCGAAGCGTGCCGCCAGCGCCTCCTGCCGCTGAGCCTTGGTGAGCTGCGTCTTCTTCAGCCAGCCGCCGATCTCGTCGTCCGCTTCCTTGAACTTCCCGGCCTTGCCATCCTCCACCGCGGTGTCCAGCAGCTTGCGCCCGGGAAAGGTGTAGCGGGCAACCATGCCGGAGCGGTCGTCGGGATCGGCCTTGAGCATTTCCGCGACCACCGGCTCATAGACCTTCTTGGGACCCGTCCCGAGCCCCAGCAGATCCAAGCCGTCGGCAAGCAGGCCGGCGCGCTGCGGACCACGGGCTCCCTCGGCCTTCTTCCAGAGATCGTCGCGCTTCTTGCGCAGCTCGACGGCCTTCTGGACCGTCTGCTCCGGCTTGCCGAGCGATTCGAGTTCCGGGGTGCCCTCGCGCAATGCCACCAAGCGGCCCTCGCGGTCGAAAAGGGCGATCGCCGGCAAGCTCCGCGGCTTCACCGGACAGGCTTCGTTGCGCTTCGCCAAAGCCTCGTCGGCTGGGGAAGGTTCTTCCTTCCGGTCGATATCGAGCACCAGCAGATCATCGCCAGCAGCGTTCGGGAAAGCCTCGGCGCGCCAGTGGTCTGCATACTTCTTCCCGGCCTGGCACCAGTCCGAGCCGTGGAAGAGCACCGCGATGTCCTGGCCGCCCTTTTTCGCCTGCTCCAGCGCCGCCGGAAAATCGACCGCCCGCTCCGCTGCTGGTGCCAGTGACGCCAGCGCCAGCATTCCGGCGACGATCCATGACTTCCTTTGGCACTTGGTCCTTCTTACTTGGAACTTTTTCACTGCAGCCTCCTTCCGTAAACGTGAACCGCCGAGAGATGGAAGACCTCCTTGCGCTCGTCGTCGCGCTCGACCTTGACCCAGCCGGCGCGCGGGACCTTGCCCTCCAAGGGGATTCGCCAGGGGCCGCCGGGCTTCTCGCTGCGGAAAACCTCCTGCCAGCTCAGGCCGTCTTCCGAGACGGATACCTTGATCGGCACGATGCGGCTGGCGTTGTAGCCGGTCGAGGCATCCGCCACCACGATTCCGGAAAGCTCACCGAGTTTCGCGAGACGGACGATCACATGCGGGTGGACCTCCGCAGCGGTGTGCGAGCGGCCACCCTTCTCCTCCAGAATGGCGGCATGGCTTTCGGGGGAGTCCCAATTCGAGGTCGTCGAAAGCCGGACCAGCCCGCCTGACGATAGCAGCTCCCCGGAGAAAGGTTCCAGCGGCGGGAGATTCGGGCCTTCGGGATTGCTCACCACTTTGGCGAGGGCCTGGAAGGCGTCGATGTTGCCGGTCGCCGCTGCAGCCAAGATCGCCGGGCGCAGCGCCTTGCGCGTCGCATCCCCGGCGACGCCGCCGGTGCCAGTCGAGAGACCGCGGCCGAGCGCCTCGAACCAGCGGGTATCCCCGCCCTTGCCGAAGCGTTCGCTGCCCCAGGCGACGACCGGCGCGAGCCAGCTCTCCGACTTCGCCTGAAGGGTCACGACTTGCTCGAAGAACTCCAGTTCCTGCGCGGGATTCCCGAGCAGCTTCGCCTGCTCGTCGAGCGCCTTGGGAAGGTCCCACATCACCGGACCGTTCTGGCTGGCGATGGCATTGTGGAAGGACAGCAGGAAAGGAATCCGCTCCTCCTGCGGCACATCCTTGATCATCGCGGTCTGGATGATCTGGGCGACCTCCCATGCGGCCTCCGGGTAGGAGGCCAGCGCGACCAGGGATTCGTCGTAGACCTTCTTCCACTGGAGGGCTTCGAGCTTCCGCGAATCCCGCAGCCAGGTGACGTATTCGAGCCATGCCGGCTGGGCCAGCGGCTGGGCGGCGAGCGCGAGCTTGTAGGCCTTCTCGGCCAATTCGGGATTCTGCGATTTCAGCGCGCGGGCCTGCCAGAGATGCAGGGAATTCCGATCCGCGGCGTACTTCTCATCGAGGACTTTTTCCTGAAGCACGAGCTGGGTCCAGGTCCGGCCCCATAGCGAAGTGTGCAGGCCGCGCTCCCAAGAGAGCGAGTAAGCGGGCGTCCACTCGCCGCGCTTGGTGCGCACCGCGTAGGCACAGTGCCCGGGCTCGCCCATCGTGATCGCCGGGATGCCGTTCGCGCGTGCCGCGGTCGCGCCATAGTGCGACAGCGAACCGCAAACCCCGCCGACCTCCCGCACGCGCTCGGCGTGGATCATCTTGTTGAAGGGCGCGTAGTAATTCGAACCGTGGATCGAATCGCCGAAGACGTTTTCCAGACGGTAGGGAGCCTGCCAACAAGCCCCGGTGTAATCCTTCACCGGCAGCTTCACGTGATCGCGCAGCCAGACCAGCGATTCCTCCCCCCAACCGCCCTCCCCTGCCCAGCCGCCATTGCCGCCGGCGGAGACCACGAAGCGCTTCTCCCAAGTCTCCAGCGTTTCGAAAACCGGGTGCAGCTTCCCGGCCTTGCGGGAGTCGCGGAAATAGAGATAGCGCGCCGCGGCCTGATCCTCCGGCCAATCCTTCCTGGCATACATCAGCGCCACGGCGGCGGCGGTGGTGAGCTCCTGCCGGTTGGTGAAGTCGCCGCGGTATTCCTTCCACAGTGCCTCCGCGATCCGGATCATCTTGCCAGGATCCTCCGGCAGCGGACCGGAGAACATCAGCTCCTCCAACAGCTTGGACTGTATCTCGCGGAAGAAGCTGGCGCGTGGCCCGTTCGTGAGGTTCTTCAACTCGCGCTCGCCCAGCGCCCGTTCCAGCTCGGCGAGCGCCCACTGGCGGCGGGTTGCCGTGTCCTCGGTACGGATCTCCAGCGCAGCCTCGCTGTCCGGCAGCGAGATCGCCCCGGCGAGCGGATGCGCGAGAAATAACAGGGGGATGAATCGGAGGTTCATGGACTTAGCGGCCGCTGAAGTGGGCACCGGTGAGATGGAGATTCCGCTTCGGTGCCTGGAGCACGAGCGCGTAGGTGGCATTGATCAGATCTTCCTCGCCCATGTAGGGTGCGCCCATGTGCGGCTGGGTGAAGTGCAGGCCGTAGCCCGGTTCCCATGCGAGCGAGAACCACCAGGCGTATTCCTTCATCACGGCGGTGTAGGCTTCCGGCTTCACGAGATTGAGACCGAGCAGGCCCCATGATCCGCCGGGCTCGCCGTAGGCGTGGCTATTGCGGATCCAAGGGTGATTCTTCTCCATGAAGCCGACCATGGCCGAACTCATGTCCGGCCGTTCGCCGCGGAGATAGGCGGCCATCGAGAAGAGCCCGCTGCGCGACCAGAATTCCTCGGTGTCCTTGTAGGAACGGTTGTAGCCGAGCGAGCCGTGGCCGCCTTCCTTCGGATTCGACCACGCCATTTCCATGAAGGGCATGATCATTTCCCAGATGCCCGACTTCATCCCGCAGCGGCAGGCCAAAGCTTCGAATACGAGAAGATGGCAGGCAGGTGCCACCAGCGCCTTGTTCTCATAGGGCAGGCCGCTGGGACCGTGGCCCAGGGCCGGGACATTCCAGATCGAGTTATGCTTCCCGTTCACCGCCCAATCGCGGAGCGCTTCGAGATGGGGCAGCACCTTCTTGTCACCGGTCAGGAGGTGCCACTCGCTGTAGAGTATCCCGGCGTAGGCACCGTACCAAAAACCCAGGTTCCCGTAGGCATCCGGCTTGGGATATTTCTCCATCGACCACTCGACCGCTTTCTTCACCCGCCCGCGGTATTTCTTGTCCCCGGTGGCCATCAGGGCCAGCGAGGAGAAGGTCGTGCGGATGATGTCGTCCGACCAGGAGCCGTTTTCGCGCTGGGTGTCTTCCAACAACGCGAGCATGTCCTTCAAAAGCGCTGCCGCCTCCGGATCGGTGGCGGGATCCATCGTGGTAAAGGAGCGGGTCCGGGGCAGTTCCAGATTCACCGTCAGAGGCAGGCCGTCGCGAAGGATCGCCAGCGGCATCGAGCGCTTGCCGGATTTCAGGAGGATCTCCGAGTTCCGGCCGAGCGCGGCCTCGTGGCTGTGGCGGAACCAGTCCCAGCCGGGATTCAGCTCGTTGAGCGGCAAGGGGAGTTCGCTGGACGAGAGGATCACGTCGCCCTCCTTCAGCTTCGCCTTGGCCGCCGGGCTGCCGGTGCGGACCTCCATGACGGTGAGGACGGATTGCTTGTCCTCGGTGAGCGCGTCGAAACCGAGCAGGCCTGCCCCCAGCAAGTCGGGGCCGCTACCGCCATTCGAGCGCCCGAAGAGCTTGTCGGTCGGCTTCTCATTGACCCGGCTGAAGCGCGGGGTGCCGACCACGACCGATTGGCCATCGCCCGCGCGCACCCGCAGGCCGAAAGTTTTCCCGGGCAGGAGATCCATGAGCTTGTCCGGGATCTCCAACCACGCGCGGGAAGTGGCGGCGACCGGCTCGGTCTTCTTGGTCAGGCTGATGCCAAGCGGCACGATCTCGCCGGCGGTGCCGAAGCCGCCGCCGCTCCAGTCGCTCTCGATCACGAAGCGGAAGGCCTCCACCTCGATAGGGCCGGGAAGGTTCAGCACCAGCGGGGTGCGGGAGTCAGCGACTTGCTTGGGCGATTCGCCCTTGGCCACGGTTTCCCAATCCGCGCCGGGCTTGCGGATTTCCAAGCGGTAGTTCTTGGCGACGCCATTCGCATAGCCGCCGGGGCGCGGCTGGTAGCGGATGCCCTCGAGTTTCCGGGGCGCGGCGAATTCCAGACCGATCCAGTGCGGCGGGCTGGCCTGATCCGCGCCGTGGCGGGTATGCCAGTCGGTGCCCGGATTGCCGTCGAAGGCTCTTTCCGCCTCCGCGCCGGATTGGCCGGAGGAGGCGATGACACCCCATTCCGCGCGGGGTGCACGCCCGCCGGCGGTGGCGGTCGTCTTGGCAAATACCTCGCCGCTCGGCGGGTCGAGAGCTTCCAACTCCAGCGTGCCCTTTCCGCCTTGGGCGGTGCCATAGACGTCCACCGAGATGACGCCGCGCCATCTGCCGCCGACATCCTTTTCCTTATCGGTGAGACCGGGGACCTTCACTGACACGGCGGAAGACTGACCCTTTTCAAGCAGCACGCCGCTTTCCCCGCCGGGAAGGGTCCAATTTGCCTTGGCCGGAAATGGCTCAACCTCAATGGGTGCGCCGAGGGCCGCCGCAGCGGAAACGACCGCGAAAAGGGAGAAGATACCGTAGCGCATGATGCAAAGACGCATCAATGCTCGTTTTTGTTTCGGTTTCCAGCCCTAAAAAGACGCCAAGCTGATACTTTGAGCGATATTCCGCAGGGTGCTCCCCGGCAGAGGCCGGCACACCAAAGTTAGAATTTTCCGGTTCCGGTGGAGGCCGGTTGCGGAGGCTTCCCCGAAATCGCCCGCTGCACATCTTCGATCAGCCGCTGGGACAAGGCCTCCAGCTCCTGGTGCTCGGAAACCACCCCATTGAAACCCACGCGCATGACCTCGGTCGGCGCATTCTGGATGGTGTCGATCTCCGCCTTCATGATCACGCGGCGGCGGAGTTCGGCCACTGCGGCGGATTCGGAGGGCAGTCCCCACTTGGTCACGATATTGCAGTCGCGGACCACGCCGGTAAGGATTTCATCGGTCAGCAGTTTGTCGCGAAGCTCCTTTACGGTGGCCTCGCGCTGCTCGGCGGTGGATGCGGGATTGAAGGGGAGCGGAATGTAGCTGAAATCCGGGCGCTGCTGCTTGATCTTCCACACGGTGAACAGCCCGCCTCCTCCCAAAAGGAAAAGAACCAAGACACCCGCGACGATCCACCGTTGCATGTCCCCGGTGTATCCTCCATTTCTGTCGCTCCAAGCCGGAAATTCATGGATTACCCTGCCACCGCCGCCACCCTGGAAAGCTTGCCGAACGGCCTCACCCTGATTCTCGATCCCGACCCGGCGGTTCCGGTGGTCAGCGCGCAGCTCTGGGTCGAGTCCGGCAGCCTGCACGAAGGAGCCCTGCTGGGATCCGGCCTATCGCACTTCCTGGAGCACATGGTGTTCAAGGGCGGCGGGCGTTTCGGCGCGGACGAGCTGGCTACCACGGTGCAGGCCGCAGGGGGCCACTGGAATGCCTACACCACTTTCGACCGCACGGTTTACTACATCGACGGCCCGGCCACGGGGCTCGACACCTTCCTCGAAGTGCTGGCGGCGATGGTCTTCGCGCCGGCCCTGCCGGAAGCCGATTTCGACAAGGAAAAGGACGTGATCCGCCGCGAAATCGACATGGGTCTGGACGATCCGGACGACGTGGCCAGCCGCCTGATGTTCTCGACCGCCTTCGCCTCCGACCCGCGGCGTCATCCGGTGATCGGCCACCGCGGGCTTTTCGATGCGATCCGCTATGAGGACCTGACCGGCTACCACCGCGCCCGCTACACCCCCGACCGCTGCGGCCTGTGCCTGGCGGGCGATTTCGATGCCGAGGCGGTGCGAGAGGCGATCACGAGCCACTTCGGCGGCTTCGCCCGCGGCAGCGGGGCGGAACCGGTGGTGCCGCAGGATGGTGTGCAGCTTGGGCCACGCCGTGGCCGCGCCAGCTTTGCCGTCCCCGCCAGCCGGATCAGCTTGGGCTGGAAGATCCCGCCGCTCGGCCACCCGGACGTGCCGGCCTACGACCTCGCCGCAGCGATCCTCGGCCGCGGGCGCTCGGCGCGGCTTTACCGCCACCTCCGCGAGGAGCGCGGGCTGGCGCTGGAAATTTCCGCCTGGTCCTGGAGTAATGCGGGCCGCGACGGCATCTTCGCGATCTCCGCGGAGGTCGAACCGGAGAAGCGCGACGAACTGATTGCGGCCATATTGCAGGAGCTGGCTGCTTTCCCTTCCACCGCTCTCGACGACGATCTGGCCAAGGCCCGCCGCCAGATCGCGGCGAGCCAGTTCAAGACGCTGACCAGCGTTTCCGGACGGGCCAGCGATCTGGCCTCGAACTGGCACGAGGCCCGCGATCTCGATTTCACACGCCGCTACCTCGCCGCCCTGAATGCGACCACCGCCGCCGATGTGCGCCGCGCGATGGGTCGCCTGACCGAGGACCAGATGACCCTCACGATCCTCGATCCCGAGGAAGCACCGGCACCCGCGAGTCTGAAGCCAGCCGCACGGGTCCGGCCGGAACCGGAGTGCCTCACGCTGCCGAATGGCGCGGTGATCGCGCTGCTACCGGACCATCGCGTGCCAGTCTTCGCCGCGCAGGTCGCGGTGCGCGCCGGGCTGATCTCGGAGATTCCCGAGAATGCCGGGCTGAATACCTTGCTGGCTTCCACGCTGCCACAGGGAACGATGCACCGCAGCGCCGCCGAATTGGCCGGCCTGCTGGAATCGCTGGGCGCCACGCTGGGCGCCGCCTCCGGCAACAACGCCATGCTGGCCCAGCTCTCCGGCCTAGCGCCCGATTTCTCGGCCTTGCTGCCCCTGCTGGCGGAAGTGCTGGCGGAACCGGCCCTGCATGGCGACTCGATCGAGCGCGAGAAAGCCAGCCAATTGGCCTCGCTGCGTGAATCCATGGAGGACCCGCTTTCGACGGCCTTCCGGCTCGCCCGGCAGCATCTTTTCAATGGCAGCGGCTACGGCCTGCCGACCCTGGGCACGGAGGAATCCCTGGCCAAGCTCGACCGCTTCGCCCTATCCGCCCACCACTCGCGGCATTTCCAAGGCAGCAATCTGGTCCTCGCGCTGGCCGGCGACTTCGACCCGGCCCAAGCCCGCGACTTGCTCGCGGAAGGCATCGGTCGCTTGCCGACCGGCACGCCGTGGCAGGCCCCCGCCGCGACGACCGGCGGCGATTTCGAGATCGAGGCCTTCCTGCCGAAAAAGCAGGCGGTGCTGGCGCTCGCCTACCCCGGCTGCTCCGCTCTGGCCCCGGAACGCTTCGCGCTGCGGATGATTCAGGAATGGTGCACGGACATGGCCGGGCCGCTCTTCATCCGGATCCGCGAGGAACTGGGTCTCGCCTATCAGGTCGGTGCCACGCAGTTCCACGGCCACGATACCGGCTTCTTCGGCTTCTACCTCGCGACCGATCCGGCGCAGGTCGATCTGGCGCAGCGCGAACTCACTTCGGAGATTGCGAAGATCGCGGCGGATGGGATTCCGGAGGAAGCCTTCGAGCGGGTGCGCGCCACGGTGCTTTCCAGTCTTGCCATCGGCATGCAGTCGCCCGGCTCGATCGCGCGCCTGGCGGCGGTGGATGTGCTGTTCGGTTTGGGAATCACCCATCACCGCGCGCTGGCGGCAATCTTCAAGGCGATCACGCCGGACGAGGTGAAGGCGGCGGCGGGCAAGCTGCTGGGGAGGAAACCGGTGACGGCGCGAGTGATGCCGCGGGGAGAGTGAAGCTGTCGGAAGGCTGGCCATGACCTACTCTCTTGCCAGCATCGGTGAGCCTCCGCGGGACCCTTCCCGCGAGAAGGCCACACCGGCTTCGGATCAGCAGTTGCTGCTGGCCTTCTTTTTTATCTGCGCCGTAGTCAGCATCGTCGGAATCGCTTTCCGGATTCTCCGGAAGCAGGTCAAAAAGAATACCGAGCGCCAACAGCTCATCCCGAAAATTCCCCCAACGGAGATCGCAGCCCTTGTTTCGAAGTTGGCGCAAGAGGTCTTGGAGATCGGTGCCCATCAGTTGGACGAACCCATCGAAAAACTCCGGATCACGAAGGGAGATTTCCTCTCCTTTCTCGACAATCTGGAACTGGATCACGGCTTGCAGGTGCCCGCATCCGCGAGAACCATGTCCACCTCGATCTCCAGGCTCATCTCGGCGTTGTGCCGGGGGGCTTGAGAAGGCAATACCGCGGGGAGAACGAGAAGTTGCAGCGTATCACAGCCGTGATACAGTCGTCCCATGGCACAATCGGCCGTCATTCATGCCCGAATCGATTCCGCGACCAAAGCGGAGACGGAACGGATTCTGGAAACGATCGGACTTAGCCCGACCGAGGCGATTCGCTTGCTCTACCGACAGATCGCCATCCGCGGAGAATTCCCGCTGGAACTCAAGGTTCCGAATGCGACTACCGCCGCGGCTCTGACTGAAGCGGAGCAGGGAGACGGGTTAGAGTCCTTCGAAACGCTTGAGGACCTGTATGCCTCTTGGGACGAATAAGCTCACGCAGACGGGCCAGTTCCGCAAGGACGTCAAACGACAGGCGAAGCGAGCGAAGGATTTGGCAAAATTGAAAGCCGTTGTCGGGCTGCTTCAATCCGGATCCGAGCTGCCGGAGCGGCTTCGCGATCATTCGCTATCTGGAAATTGGAGCGGCTGGCGGGACTGTCACATCGACCCGGATTGGCTGCTGATCTACAAGCTGCTTCCGGATGAACTGATCCTGGGTAGAACGGGATCACATTCGGACCTGTTTTAGAAGCGGCGCGCTAGCCCGCCTCCGGGTGACAGCCGTAGAATGGCCAGTGGGCCAGCCCGGGCCGGCCGAGCGTTTCTTGTTCGAAGTCGCCTTTGTCACCGCTGGAAGAGATTGCCTCAAGTTGCGGGCGCACGTCTTCAAGCAGCGGCTCCGCGAGCAAGGAGGGAAGAATCCCACGGTCATAGCCGGTGAGCGGTGCCAGCGCTTTGCCTTCACGGTGCTGCATCAGGAAAGGGATCACGGGGCGTGCGATGGATTGACGGAGCTTCAGTAGAATCAGGAAGCCCGCGGGGTCGGTATCGCCGAAATGATAGATAGGAAGATCCCCCGGCAGCAGCGCGAGAAGACGGCGCAACCCTTGGCCGGGGTAGGCGCACCCGAGGACCAGCGTCTCCTTGTCGCTGTTGAGCGAGGCCAGGCGGCGGAGAGTGGTTTTGGTATTCTCAACGGTGAGGATGCGCTTGGCCGGGGTGGCGGCCTCGACCGCATCTAACAGGTCCGACGTGAGGTGGTAGATGCCCCTCGCCTGATCCATCCGCTGAATTCTGCCATCGGGAAGATGGAGCGAGACTTCACCCGCGATTTCAACCCGCGGGCCGCTGCCGGCGATGCCAAGCATCTCCAGCGTGACAGCGCGCCCGAACATTGATCCGAGGCAGGACTCAAGGACCCGCCGCGAGCGTTCGAGGTCCTTTGAACCGAGTCCGAGCGCCACGCTCGCCTCACGAATGAGGGTGTCGCCGGGCCAAACCTTGGCGGTGATGCCGAAGCTGAGCTCGAGCATCTGTCGGACCAGTGACGGGCGGTTCCAGAACAGCGGACGCAGGTGGCGGCCCGCTTCGAATTCCTGCCGGACCTGCTCCAACCAATCCGACCACAATGCCGGATAGAGCGGGTGGCTCCGGCCCGCTGCGGCGGCGACGTGCTCCAGGCTTTGGCGATGAAGCTCTGCCGGCAATGGCGATTCGAACAAGCCCTGCAGCCACGCTTCCGATGCCAGGGGCAGGGCGATGCGCTCGATGAGGTAGCGGCGGTAGCGATTCCTTGTTAGAACAACCCTGCCGGTCCCGGCGAACTTGGTGGCCTCGCGTTCCGCAGTGGCAACGTCCTCCGCCGAAATCACTCCCGCGTGTACAAGCAGATCGGGCCAATCGCGGGAGAAGGGGCGGGACTTGGCGTCGAGTTTCTTCCCGCGGGCAGCGTACCACTGCCGGTGCAGTTCGACGAGCCACGCGGGATGCTTCATGACAGCGCCTCGATCAGCCGCTTCCGGTCAACCCGGGCGCACCAGTTGCGGATGTGGGTGACGTTGCCGCTCTGCTCGTCGTAAGCGCGCTCGACCTTGGCCTGCACCACAGTCTGGGCGTGCTGGATCATCGTCGGCAAGCGGTCTTCCGGGAAGGCCATCACAAGTTGCAGGCCGAAGTTCCGGGCGAGAGCGAGACAGGCGTCGATGCGGTCGCCGGAGAGCTTCGAGAAGGCCTCGTCCATCACCACCAGACCGAGGTTGCGGCGGTGATCTTTCTTGCCGAGATCGTAGACGCGCTGGAAGGCGGCGAGCATGGCGACGAAGAAGGGAGCTTGGTTTTCGCCGCCGCTCTGCTTCTTGGCGCTTTTGTTGAGCGAGATCGCCGAGCCCTCGCCCTTGCCCGCGGGCGTGGCCTGGATGTCCCAGTGGTGATAGTAGCGGTAATCGAGCGCCTTCTGGTGGCGCGGGTCTTCGGCATTCTCGATCGCGACCATCAGCGCCTGCTTCGCGCGTTCGATGTCCTCCTTGCCGCCCGCGGCGAAGAGTTCCATCGCCGGATTCAACCCCTTGTCGACGAGCGTCCAGATGGCGCTGTGGGTGCGGTCCGCCCGCATCGAGAGCTGATAGCGCATGCCGCCGATGACGTGATCCATCGCGCGGTTCAGCTCCTTCTTGGTGCGCTCGGCTTCGTCGAGCTTCTCCTTGAGGACATCGAGCACCTGGTGCTGGAGACGGTCCTCCCACTGCCTCTGTGCGTCCTCCGCTTCGACGCGATAGCGCTCAAGCTCGTGCTCCTCCAGTTCGCGGCGGCGGCTGTCGTAGCGGACGTTTTCATCGTCCGCAGCATCGAAGAATTCGGCGGTGTCCGGATGCTTCTCTGCGAGGGCGACGCGCTCCAGATCACGGGTATCGCGGGCCTTCTCGGAATCGTGGCGCTGGATGTCGGCGAAGGCACGCGCGGCGTCGATGCGCTGCTGCCACTTCGGGAACTGCTCGCGGGCCGATTCGATCTTTTCCTCGATCTCCGCATCGCGAATGCCATCAAGACGCTCGCGGCCGAGGCGGCGGTCTTGCAGGGCGGACTGCTCTTCCTCCACGGAAATCGCGATGCCGTCCAACTGCTCGCGCTCCTGCTGCTCGAATTTCGCAAGCGCGCCGTTCAGGCGGCCGATGCGTTCGATCACGCCTTGGAAGGTCCTATCGAGCACGCGCAGCTTCTCGACCGTGGCCTCGCGTTCCGGCGTGGCGAGCAGACGGATCGTTTCATCGAGACCCTGCGCTTCCTTCTTGAGACGTGGCAGATCGCGCAGCCCGGAAGTCCCGGCCGGCGGATCGGCATCGTCGAGGTGCCACTGCTTGCCGCGATGCAGCCAGGTCTTCCAATCATCACGCGAGCGGTTCTGGCGCGAGAGTTCTTCCCGGACGGTTTCCAGTTCCTCTTCGCGCAGCGTACGTAGACGGCGCAGGCCTTCCTCGCCGATCGTGAATTCCTTCGATGGCGAAAGATGCATGCGCAACGGCGGATCCTTCAGCCAGCCATCCTTGGAAAGCGCGCGCGGGTGCTTGTCGAGTTGCTTGACCTTATCCACCGCGACAAGGTCGCCGTAGAGGTGCTCCAAATAGGCCCGCGCCGCATTGTGGCAGGTGTCGAAAAGCGCAGCGACACTACCGGGCTTGGCTTTCGAATCTTTGCCAAGTTCGCCGGAGTTCACCAGCGGCTCATCAATGTGGCCGAGGCGCTGCGCCTGATCCCACGCCGCGGTGAAATCTTCCGCGAGCACCGCCTGCCGGTTCGGGCCGAGCAAGGATTCGAGCAACGGCCACCACGGCTCCGCATCCGGCTTCACCTCGATCACGCGGCCGAGTGCCACCGCCTTCTGCCCACGCGAGCGCAGGGCATCGAGCAAGGGCGAGGCGAAGGTGCTGCCCTTGTTGGCGAGATCGTCGAGCTCCCGCTTGAGGCGCGATTCGCGGGTCTCGCACTCCTTGATCCTCTCCTCGATCGGACGGAGCTGTTCCTTACCCTCGTCCTCCAGGATCTGATAGATGCGGGCCATCCGCGTGGCGGCATCGAGCGCGGGCGCTTCATCCGCACCCTGCATCTGCTTGAGCCACTCGGCCGCTTGTTCCGGTTCTTCCAGACCGAGTTCGGAAGCATGTTTGAGCCACTGCTTCCAGTACTGCGTGCGGTCGTGAAGGAACTGCCGCGCCGTCTTCGCGGCTTCCCGCAGGAGTTCGATCTCTTTGCCGACCTCGTCGCGGCGCGAACGACCTTGAGCGAGGTGGGCGATTTGCGAGTCATTGCCCGCGACCAGGCGCACCGCATCGAGCTGCTGCTGAAGCTCATTCCGCTCGGCGATCGCACCCTCCTGATCGGCCCGCTGCTCCTCGTTCTGGCGGCGGAGTTGCTCCAGCTTGGTGCGGCGTCCTTCCAGAATCTCGCACTTCTCCTCATGGATCAGGGCATCGCGCAAATGACCGAAGAGCGCAGCCTCCTTGCGCGCGGTGAGATAGGCCCCGTGTTGCTCACAAATGCGGACCAGGCGCTGGTGCTGGTCGTGCATCGTATCCAGCCGATCCTTCGCACGGCGGTGGGCATCAACACTGGCGCGCACCGCCTTCACATCCGGCAAGCCCGGCTCCAACAAATACTCGCGGATGAATTTCTCGAAGCTCTCGACCGGCTGGAAGGCCATCGAGTTGGGCAAGGTCTTGTTCATCTGGATCCGGTCGAATCCGAGATGCGAGCGCGAGGCCATCTCTTCCAGATAAGTTGCCTGGCGGTCCCACACGTCGCCCTCCAGATCGCGGCGGACGTGGACGCGGAACTCCTCTTCGGAGAGGAAGGCCATCGAGTCGTCGAGCAATTGCGGCGCGAGGAAGTCGTCCTTCTCCAAGCGGCTTGGAACCGCGAACCACAGCGTCCGCGGCTTGGCCGTCGGGCCTTCGTATTCGATGCGCGCGCCCCAGGTCTCGCGGCGCGGTTCTTCTTCGCCCGAGCCCGCGGGCCAGACGAACTCCAGCGCCGCCAAGGTCACCCCGCTCGGCCTCAGGAATCTCTCCTGGCCGTCCTTGCCCACCGTATTGGTATCGCAGAGGCAGTAGCCGCGCAGGGTCCGGCCGCTGCCGGCACCGGCGGCGGCCTTGTTGAAGCGACTCAAGGACTCGCCGAGCATCACGAACTGGAGCAAGTCCAGCAGCGCGCTCTTCCCGGAACCATTGGCCCCGGTGATCAGGGTCAGGCCCGAGACATCGATGAAGTCGCGATAGCCATACCAGTTGATGGCGAGGATGCGACTGAGGTGAACGCGCATGGGAGAGTTCAAGCGGTGGCTTCGGCCGGGGCCGGTTGGTAAAGGGCGGTGCGGGCGAGCCAGGCTTCGATGGAATCGAAGGGGATGGTGCGGGCGAGGCTCGGCAGGATCTCGATCAACATCTCGCCGATCGGTGCCGCCGGATCGGTCCTTTGGGTGCGGACCAGGCGGTGGCGTTTCAGGCGCGCGAGCACTTGCTCCAAGTGAGTCTTCTCCGGCGGCTCGATGTTCTCGAAGGTCGCCTTGAAACGTTGCCAGAGGTCATCAACGGTGATCACGATGGACTGCTCCGCGCGGCTATTGCGGTGATCGTCCCAGGCGCGCCACAAGACTAACAGAAGCAGCGTCTCATCCTTCGTGAACTGCGCGAGCAGCAGGCAAGCCTCCGGGCGCGGACGCGCCTGGAGCAAATAGAAATCGTCATCCACGATCAGTTCCAAGCCGAGCGGCGCGAGGAAATCCTTGAGATGCTCCTGGTAGTGATCGCGGGCGAGCAAGAAGAGATCGCGGCCGCTGCCCTCGGTGCCGAGCAAAGTGCCGCGACCGAGCAACTCGGCGAGGATCTCGCGCATCGGGGCGCGGTCGGTATCGGGGACGTCCGGCCAGAAGCGCGGCCAGTGGGGATCGGAATCGCTCATGCTTGGCGGGTGATGGTAAAACGCTCGATGTTCCATTCCGCCTGCTCGTCCATGGGAATGGACGCGGGATCGAGACCGTCCAGGCGGCGCGGACCGTCCACGGCCCAGCGCAGTACCCGGCCGTCGGCCATGGTGGCGTGGTCGTAGGCAGCGGTGGCGAGGAGATCGAGCAGGTCGTCGATGGTGGCGGAAGCGAAGGTCTCGGTGCCGGCGGTGCCCGCTACTTCGTCCATCAGGCGGGCCACCAGCCGTGCCGCACGCTGCGGCGTGAGGGCGAGGCGCTGGCGCTCCTTGAGAGCTTCGAGGGTATCCTCCTCGTCGTTCTCGCGCTCGCCGCCGAGACTGAAGGAAAGATCCGCGGCAGCGCGGGTCCTCCGGGTTCGGGCCAGCGACTCCACGCCGTAAAAGCAGCGCATCTCAGGCACCATCAGGATGAAGTCCGGCTCCGCATCGCGCAGCGAGACCAGCTTGCTTCCGGCATGGGCTGCGTTGACCGCGGCGCAATACGACTTTACGACCTCCGGCCGACGTCCGCGAAGTTCGGTCTGATAGGTGTAGCGCTGCTGGGACAGGCGGTTGAACCCCGCCATGCGCGCGTCGATCGCATCGGCCACCAAACGGATCGAAGAAAGGCGGCGTTCAAGATCGCGCAGGGCCCGCTCGCCGCGCGCATAGGCGTCATCTGCCTGCCAGCCGTAGTGGCCGGATAAGCCTTCGGCCAGGCGCTCCTTGACCAGCGGCTGGTCGCGGATGTCCGAAACCTTGATGCGGATCGCCTGCAGCCGCGGTAGCAGGCCGTTCCTACGAAGGGCATCGTAACAGACCATGTGCTGGCCGGCACCGAACTCCGCGTAAAGCAGCCGCAGGGTCTCGGCGGGCGACTCGCTGGCGCGCTGCCGCTGGTCGAAGATCGAGATCAGCTTCTCCACACCGTGGAGCTGGATCACCGCATTCTCCAGCCGCGAGTTCAGGTCGGTGACGGTCGCACGCAGTTCGTCCGGCGTCCTGAAATGCGGATCAAGAATCTCAGGCCGCTCCAAGGTCTCACAAACACCCCGCACCGTGTCCGCGAAGGTGGTCAGCTCGGCGACTTCATCCTCCGCCAATTCCCGCAGCAGCCGCAGCAGCGGGCGCAGGCCGGGCGAGACCAGCGACCAACGCTCATGAAGTCCGAGCTGCTGATCCTCCACCCAGCCGGAATCGCAGAGGCGGTTGAAAAGCTGGCCCGCACGCTGCCGCGCATCCCGCAGCGAGGCGCCCTCGTCTTCCCCGAGCTGGATATCCGGGTGGGATCCGAGGGTCTCGCGCACCAGTGCAATCGCATCCGCATGGGGAATCCGCCCGGCATCCCCGGCCGCTTCGGCGATCCGGTCCGCGCAGTCGATGTAGATCGCGGCGGACGGCCGCGACAGCGGACGGAAGAAGTCCCGGGAGACGGATCCGAGCAAGCGGCGGCTGAGAGAATCGGAATCCATCGGGCAGGGACGGCGAAGCTACCGGATCGGCCCCGGCTGCCAAGCATCGTTCGGTTCCGGCACCCGCCAGCGGGATCTTGGACGATCATTTTCAACGAGTCACGACGATACCATCACCTCGATTGAGGGAGGACAACCATCCCAAAACCGGCCGCTTGATCCCGTGCCGCGTTATCGCTAGCTTCCCGGAAGCCGAAGGCGACCCCGGTTCCGTCGCCCAAGCGAAACCATCCCCCCGTGTGTTTCCCATGATCAAGGTTCGAGTAAGCCGGCTCCCGCGCTCGGCATGGCCGTTTGTTTCCATCTGCCAGTTCGCGTCCGCTGCGCCCACCGGTGCCAACTGGGGATTTGAGAACAGTCTCACCGGCTGGACCAATTCCGGAGTGGCCATCGAGAGCACCCAGGCCAAGGTCTACGCCGGGAGCAAGAGCTTGGCTCTGCGTGGCGGCTTCATCCAGCAGAGCATCGCCGGCCTCCAGGCTGGCTCGGTGCATACCGTCTCGCTCGCCTACCGCGACGACAACGAGGAAGAATGGATCCTGTCCCATGCCCGGGTGCTGATCAACGGCCAAGCGATCGGCGAGATTCACAACGGCCAGAGCAACGAATACCTTCATGGCGGCCTCGAATTCACGGCTCTTGCTGCCACCGCGACCCTGCGGATCGAATCCCTGACCGCCGGTCCGAAGGGATTTCTGCTGGATAGCATCGCCGTGACGACCGGGAGCCTGCCCCTACCGCCGCAGAAGGCGTGGACCTCGCTGACCGCGATCAATGATTCGCGGGGCGGGCGGAGGCTCGCTAACGGCGGATTCGAGGACCCCACCAGCGATCCCGACACCGACCCCTTTAACAGCGGCCCCGCCGGCAGTCCCCACCTGTCCGGATCTTCCCTGCCCGGCTGGCTGGTGACCCGGGAAAACGTGGATATCATCGCGTACGGCGGAGCCAATGCCCCGGAGGGCAGCAAGGCGCTCGATACCGGCGGCCATGGGCCCGGGGGGATCGCCCAGACCATCACCGGCCTGCAGCCCGGGGCAGCCTATACTTTCTCGTTCCTCTACGCCCGTCACATCTACTGGGGTGAGCAGGACATGACCGGAGAAGTCCACGCCAACGGGCGGCGCGTCGCCTCGCTGGTCCGCAACATTCACCAGACCTGGGATGACGGCTATACCTTGAAAGAGATTCCGGTGCTGGCTTCCCCCCAAGGCTCTCTCACGGTCGAGCTCCGCTCCACGACCACGGATCAGGGAGGAAATATCATCTATGACGACGTCCGCCTCCGCCAAGGGGGCGATGGATACAGCGCGTGGTCCTTGCACCATGGCCTGCCCGCCGACCGCGAGGCGGACGTGGATGGCGACGGGTTCTCCAGCAATCTGGAGTTCCTATTCGGCAGCGACCCACGCGTCCGCCAGACGACACCTCTCGCAAAGATCGAGGGCGGCCAGCGGCTTCTGCGGGTTCCCATCAGCGGCTTGGCACGTTCCTCCGGCTATACCCACTTGCTTCGGTGCAGCCGCGATCTGAAGACCTGGCGCAATGCCACGGACGCCGCCAGTGGCATGACTCCAATCTCGGACAGCTCGGCAGCCGGGGTGAATGGCGAGCGCGTGTTCCGGATCGGATCCGGAGAGCCGAGCTTGTATTGGACCCACGGCTTTGCAGCACCTTGAGCAACCCCTCAATCACCATGAAAGCCGCCATCCCGATTCTCCGTATCTTCGACGAAGCGAAAGCGAAGGAACATTACGTCGGCTTCTTCGGTTTCAAAATCGATTGGGAGCACCGTTTCGGCGAGAACTTTCCCCTCTACTGCCAGATCTCCCGCGGGGAATGTGTGATCCATCTCTCGGAGCATCACGGCGATGCCTCCCCGGGCTCCGCGCTGCGCATCGAGACACCCGGCCTGCTCGCCTATTGCCAGGAACTGCGGGCAAAGGAGTATAAGTATTCCAGACCGGGAGATCCCGAGGAAACCCCGTGGGGCACCAAGGAAATCCGCATTGGCGATCCCTTTGGCAATCGCCTCGTTTTCTACGAGAACGTCCCGTGCAAGGAGCCCGAGACTGCTGGCTGACCCCCGTCGGATCACCTCGCTCCACCCGCGACCCGGATCGTTTCTCCAGTCACCCAGTAAGATCCGCTCGAGGCCAGGAAGGCGGCGACGGCCGCGATGTCCCCGGGGTCTCCAATTCTTCCCAGCGGCGTAAGGGTAATATACTGCTTCACGCTTTCCTCACCGAACAGGCCTTCGGCCACGGTCCCTTCACTTCGGGTATAGCCAGGAGCAATCGCGTTGACCCGGATCTTCCGCGAACCTAGCTCCGCCGAGAGCCCTTGGGTCAGATTCTCCACCGCCGCCTTCGTCGCGGAATACAAGATTCCATTCGGCAGTGAATGACTGCCCGCCAGAGAACTGACGTTGATCACGGACCCGCCCTCGAACCCGAATTGCTTGATCGCCTCCTGGATGGTCAGGATGGAACCGAGCACGTTGGTGGAAAACTCGCGCTGGAACTCGGCAACCGTGATCCTCTCGAAAGGCTCGAACTTGAAGACGCCGGCGTTGTTCACCAGCACGTCGAGTTTGCCATAAGCCTTTTTGGTTTCCGCGAAGAGCCTCCTCACGTCCTCCGGCTCCGAGACACTCGCTTGGATCGCGATGGCCTCGCCACCCGCGGCGGCAATCTCCGCGACCACCCGCTCGGCGCCCTCCCGGCTCGACGCATAGTTCACGACGACCGATGCGCCTTCCGCGGCGAGCGCCCTGGCAATGGCGGCACCGATGCCCTTCGAGGCTCCGGTGACGAGCGCCACCTTGTCTGTTAGATACTTCATGTTTCTGGAACCGAAAAAGGTTTTCAGGAGCCGTTCGCTCAAAATCGAAGAGCCAGGGCGCTCGAAGTGGCGACACCTGGTTTGAGGTGCTTCTTCAACATCTCCGAGGTCTGGTGCAGGGCATCTCGCACCGCCGGCACCTGGCTGATCGCATTGAGCAACCCGTAATCGTGGATGAGGCTCTCATAGCGCACCGCGGTCACATCCACGCCGGCTCCATCAAGCTTGCGTGCGTAGGCCAGCCCCTCGTCCCGCAGGACGTCATTCCCGGCCACCTGAATCAAGGCGGGAGGCAATCCCTCGAGTTGCGCCGCCGTCGCTTGCAGCGGCGAGGCATGGATCTCCCGGCGCTTATCCGGATCGGGCGCATAGGCGTCCCAGAACCACATCATCATCGCCCGCGAAAGGAAGTAGCCTTCCGCGTATTCAAGATATGAACCGGTGCCGAAGTTGGCGTCCGTCACCGGCCAGAGCATGATCTGGCATCGGAAGTCCGGCCCGCCCCGCTGCTTCGCCATGAGCGCGACGGCAGCGGTCATATTGCCACCCACGCTGTTGCCTACGATGGCCAGTTGCTTGCCATCCACCTTGATCTCTTCGCCGTGCGCTGCCACCCACTTCGCCGCGGCGTGGATCTCATTGATCGCCGTGGGGTATTGCGCCTCGGGAGACGGAGTGTAGTTCACGAACACCGCGGTGAAACCGCTGTCAGCCACGAGATCGCGGACGAACCGCTCGTGGGTCGGGAAGTCGCCGAGGATCCAACCTCCACCATGGACGAAGATGAAAGCCGGCAGCACCGCCTCGCTGCCTGGGGGGCGGACAATGGTCAGATCGACTTTCCATCCGTCCTGGACGACGGTCTTCTGCTCGATGTCGCAGGCCGGGAGCTCGAGCGGGACGGATGCCTGGGCATCCACGAGGACTTTCCTCGCCGCGGCAGGCGTCAGCATTTCGATCGGCTTGCCATCGCCGGAATTGAGCATCTTGAGGAACTCGCGGATGCGGTGATCGACTTTCGGATTTTCGGCAGGGTTGATGAGATTCATTTTGGTAGCTTGGAGATTGGTTTTCGGGCGCTGAGCGGGGAGGGAAGTTGCAGCGCTCGCCAGCCGGGAGGAGGTCGCGAACGCCGCAGAATATCAGTCTGTAGACATGAGTTCCGGGCAATCAGGCGAAACGGCTGGTGGCAGGCCTCCTGCCGGGCCGCGCCGATATGCCGAGCGCGATGCCAAGCAAGGCCGGGAGCGTGACAGCGGGGAAATCACGGATGAGGGTCGATGGTCCGCAGATGCCTTCGATTACTTCCCACACATGCAGCAGGGCATGGGCGCAGAGCCAGGAGGTCGCCGCCATCCACAGGACGAACCGGCTCCCGGGACTGAACATTCCAATACCGAATGCGACCCCCAGGAACATTTGGATCAGCCCGATATCGCGGACGAAATGCTGATTGAAGGGGCCGGTGTGGCTCACCCCCGGAACGAAGTGATACCATTCCGATGGTACGACAAGCATCGTAAGTCCGTTCCCGAAAAGGAACAGGGCATTGAACGCTGCCGCCGTGAGCAGCCCCGCCGCGATGGCGCGGTTTCCATCTATCATATTCATGATCGTTGATTTTCGGGTCTCTGATGGCGCGATTCCCCGCTCAAACCGTGGCCAGGAACCGGTTCAGCCAGTCCTTGAAGTGCGTCGGGCCATACAGCGGCTTGTCGCCGGGTGTCAGGCTCCGGTCGTTCAGGGCCGTGCCGAAATAGAAGGCCTTGGGATCCGTGATCACCGTCCGGGTGTCGCCAGTCGCGCTCAGGTACTGCCGGATGAACTCATTCTGGCGGATCGCCTCCGGCCCTGCCACCTCGACCATCCCGTTCAAGGGCTCCGCAAGCGCGATCTTCGCCAACGCCGCGGAGACATCAGCCGCCGCGATCGGCTGCATCATCGCCGGCGGCACGTGAACCGTTTCGCCCTTGGTGGCCGTTTTGGCCATCGCCCCCGCGAACTCGAAGAACTGTGTCGCGCGGACGATCGTGTAAGGAATCGAGAAGGCCTTGATCAGGTTCTCCTGCGCCATCTTCCCGCGGAAGTAGCCGCTCGCCAGCATTCGTTCGGTGCCGACCACCGAGAGCGCCACGTGATGCTTGACGCCCGCCGCCGCTTCCGCCGCGAGCAGGTTGCGGCCCGAGGTCTCGAAGAACTCCATCACCGCCTTGTCCTCGAAAGACGGGGAATTCGCCACGTCGATGACCACTTGCGCACCTGCCAGCGCCGCCGCCAGACCCTCGCCGGTGACGGTGTTGATGCCCGAGGACGGAGATCCCACCACGACCTCATGGCCTTGCTCCCCGAGGATCTTCACCACATTGCTGCCGATCAGCCCCGTGCCGCCGATCACGACGACCTTCATCTTCTTGCCCGTATTCATATGCTTCAGGTTTATTCTTTTTGATGATGGAGCCGGGCTCCGGTTACGCCTTGGGCAACCGCTGAACCCGCTCTCTTCATCCATGCTTAGGGAAAGCATCGGAACGCCGTGACAAAGAGTCGGCGCAATCAAAACCAGGCACCTATCTTCTTCCGCTTACTCGAGGTCCTCGATCGATACGAAGCGCTCCCAAAGGCCGGAAGGCTGCTTGATCTTCATCGCCATTGGCTCGCTTCCCCGATGTGGAAGAAAAAGGGTAACGGCTCCATCAGCCCGCTTGAGCTCGGTCCCGTCCACGCCTTCGACCATGACGGCCGCGTCGACCGAGAAGCGATGCTCGTTCCTTCCGGACGCCTGAGTCTCCGTCCACTCTTTACCCTTCCTTATCCACCGGCGTCTTCCCAGATCATCGGAAGGATAGTCGTAAGCGAATCCGGCGAGTGACTTCTCCAAGGCGCGTTCAAGATTTTTGCTCTCGGCGGCAAGCCCGGGAGCTTCCTTGAGCAAGGCCCGGAAGTCGGAGCGCAGCGCCAGCGAGGGAAGCTTCACCTCCTCGCAAAACTTCTCCACATCCGCATAGCCGCCGGCGACGGCATGGCGGAGCATTCTAACAATTTTCCGGGCGTAATCCTCCGCCGGGCCATCGGGCTGCAAGCCGGCACCTTCAAGCAGTCCGAGCGCACGCGCCCCGGTGGATGCGGCTTCATGGCATCGCTTGCTATCTTGTGGGAATAGCCTTGCCACCTTCCACGCCGCCGCCAGCGCACCTTCGTGATCACCGCATTTCAGGTCAGTCTCCGCGAGCTCCTTCAGCAGATCCGCAAGCGGTGCCCGCTCTTGATCCGGCCGGCGCGAGAACTCCTTCTCCTCGATCTCGATCGCCCGCAGCAGATACCCCCTCGCGTCCTGCCACGCTTCGGCTTTGCCGCGATGCTTCGCGAGATGAGAAAGGATCACGACCGGCGAGGTGCGGAACCTCGGCACTTCCGGGAAATCCGCCGCGAGCTTCTCCGCGATGACGAGGCCCTCCTCGCACGCGGCGGTCGCTTCCGGCAGCCGTTCCAAGCCTTTCAGCGCAACCGCCCGGTGCATCTTCACGATCGCCACATTCTGCCGCAGGTCCGGCCGGCTCGGAACTTCGTTGGCGAGACTTTGGAATATCTCCAAGGAACGATCCTGTGCCTGCAGGCCCTCCAGGTGTTTCCCCATCCTGCAGAGGACCAATCCGTGTCCCGTAAGAATCCCCGCCAAGGACTCCCGCTGACTCGGATCCAGCTTAAATTCGCGTCCCAAGTTTTCGTAGAGATCCCGCGCTTCCTGATAGCAGGCGTCGGACTTGGTATTGTCGCCGCGAGAGTAGGCAAGCTTGGCAGCCAAGTTCCGCAGGTGCGCGAGCTGCTGAATCTGTATCGGCTCCCCGGATTCCGAGACGAGGGCTCTCTGAATCTGGGTAGCTCGCTCGTAGAGCGACTCCGCTTCGGCCGCTCCTTGGCTACCCCGCAGCTCGCCTGCCATATTCGCCAGCGCCAGGGAGAGATCCTTGCGGACCTTCTGGTCCAGAGGTCTCTCCGCGTGGATCTTTTCCAATAGCTCGATGGAACGCCTCCTCATCACATCCGCCTCCGCGCGATCACCCGCCATGCTCAAGATCACTGCCAGATTATTGGCGCTCGCCGACAGATCCCGGCCATGGGAGGCATCCTGCGGAAATTCCCTTACAAGCGATTCTCCGATTTCCAGCGCTTGGCGCTGGGCTTCAACCGCCTTCGATATGTCTCCAATGCTATGATAGACTGCAGCCAACCGGCCAAGGGCCACCGCTTGGTCGGCCCGGGTTTGCGGATCGGAGCCGCTTCGGGATGCCAGTTCCTGGTAAAAGCCGATCGCCTTTCCTAACAACGAGATCTTCAGATCGGAGAAGTCGGCATCGTTGAGCCGCGCGTGGGTGGTGACATCGCTCAGGTAGACGTCGATGACCTCCTTGGCCTTGTTGAGGTTTTCCTCCGCCTCCTTCCGGTTCCGTTCCGATTCCTTCCGGTTTCGTTCCGACTCCCCCAGATTCCTTTCTGCAGTTCTCCGGTTTTGTTCCGCCTCCCTTGCCTGCCACAGGCTCACGACCGTGCCGCCAACGATCGCCATGGCCACGAGTCCCGCAGCCACCAGCGCTGCCGCATTGCGCCGCGCGAACTTCCCCAGTCGGTAGCTCCAGGTCGGGGCCATCGCGGTTACAGTCGCCCCGTCGAGATGCGCCCTGATGTCCAGCGCCAGTGCCGTGGCGGTCCCGTAGCGGCGCCGCCGGTCCTTCTCCAGAGCCATCATCGTCACCCGGTCGAGGTCGCCGCGAAGCGAGCGGATCAGCCGGGTCGCGTCTGTCTTGCGAAGCCCCGTGCCCGCTCCCTCTTCTCCAGCCGTCGCCTTCGCGATACAGATGCTCGGTCGCAGCGGCTCGACCTCACGAATTTCCCGCAGCACTTCGTCGAAGGCGCGGGGTCGCCCGCCTGAAGCCAGTGGCGTCCTGCCCGTCAGCAATTCGTAGAGAATCACCCCGAGCGCATAGATGTCGCTGCGGGTGTCCACGTCGCCGGCGCTGCCCGCTTGTTCCGGGCTCATGTAGTCGGGCGTGCCGACCACCACGCCCGCGCGGGTCGCCAGCAGGCTCGATTTCAGCACCTCGTCCGCGACTCCCAGCGCCTTGGCGATCCCGAAGTCGATCACCTTCGGCACCATCTTGCCATCCACCTCCGCGACCAGGATGTTAGACGGCTTCAGGTCGCGATGCAGGATTGCCTTCTGGTGTGCGTGCTGGACGGCATGGCAGACATCGATGAACAGCTCGAGCCGTTCGCGGAGCCCGAGCTGCAGTTCATCGCAATGGGTCGTGATCGGCTTGCCGTCCACCAGTTCGAGCACGAAGTAAGGCCTGCCGGTCGTGCTCGTACCCGCATCCAGCACCCGCGCGATATTCGGGTGATCCATCAGCGCCAGGGTCTGCCGCTCCGCTTCGAAGCGGGCGATGATCTCCCGGCTATCCATCCCGGGCTTGATCAGCTTGAGGGCGACTTTCCGCTGGATCGGCTCCGTCTGCTCCGCCAGCCACACGTTGCCGAAGCCGCCGCTGCCAAGCAGTGTCAGCAAGCGGTATCGGCCGATCGATTCACCGCTTTGTTCAAGTGCGCCATCACCCGGCACGGCCGGCATTTCCTCCGGTTCAGCGCCGCCCATCCCGAGGGCGAGCAATGCCAAATCCCTCGCTCTCGGGCTCCGCAACCCTGCTTCTTCGCCTGTCGATTCCTCGGACATCGGATGCTGGGTTACCGGGATCTCATCCGCCCAAGGCCACCCTCAGGGCTCCGAGTTCTTCATCGATACGGGCCTCGTCCGGTTCATGCAGGGTCGCGGCGATCTCCTCGCGCAGACACTCCCGAAACTTCTTGCGGAGCCGGGAGACGGCTTGCCTCGCCGCCTCCGGGGTCATGTCGATTTCGCGCCCGGCGGCTTCGTAGTTCTGTCCGGAAACGGTGTCGGGACTCAGGAAAGCCTGGAGAACTTCAAACTGCTGCCCGCGGCCGGCACTCTCTTCACCGGCTCCCAGCCTCGAAACCGCCGCCCTTAGCAAGGACTGCGCCCAGACCCGGTCGTATAAGAGCTCCGGGGTTTCGTCCGTCGCCAGCTCGATGGAATAGCGCTCCTCTCCATCCTCCATCTGGAGTGACACGGCCTTCCAGCCGCCGCCCCGCTTCTGGGCCGTTTCCCGATCCCGCACATCGCCGATGTAGCGCTGGAATATCTTCAACAAAAAGGTTCGGAGGGTCCCCAGATTGCGATCCGCGAGGCCGAAGACATCCCGCTCCAGCGCATGCACGAAGAAACCCTGCGTCAGGTCTTCGGCATCTTCCTGACTGCGTCCCAACCTCCGGGCGAAGGCATACAAGGGATACCAATAATCCCGGCACAAGCCGGCGAGCGCTTCTTCACGACGCGGCAGATCGTCCGTTTCGAGCACGCGCAGTACCCCTGTCCAACGCGTGGTTGGGAAATGCGAATTTCCGTGCTGTAGCGGCATAGTCCTTTGACCTAGCCCTAGCGGCCCGCGCTCCGGTGTCAAGGCATCGCCGGGTGGCGGACTTCATCGCTCGCTTTCTCAAACTCCTTGCACCCCGCCCGTCGCATGGAATCGGCATCCGGTGAACGCGATCCAAGCCGACTCTCCGGAATCCGTCCAACTGGGGGCTTGGAAAATCGCCCACCTTCACGAGTCCATTCCCTTCCTGATGGACGGCAGCGAAAAGGCCGCCCTCGACCTGCAGCCCTGATTAAGCCCGCGCTTTCCCCAGCGGGCCTAAGTAGAAATCCCACCTGCCTCCGGTTTGCATCTTTGCCCTAACAGCGCGATGTTATCTCGTGGTGCGGGACGTGGTTCCCGCAGTTTTGAGGAGGGCTGCGAAACCGTTTCATAGCGCCCGCACCACAAAGGAAGCTAGAAGCTTGGCTAAACGCCCCCGGCCGGAAACGGTCGGGGGCCATTTTTTGCCCGTCATCAGGCCCCTCGATTACAAATTGAATTCTCATTGCCAATGGCCGGCTCCTGCGGAATTGGACAAGGCTTGTAGCTTCCCTCCACCAACCCATGAACTACCTCCTGATCGCCCTCCTGATTGTTATCGCGGGCTTCTCGTTTCGTTCCGACAAGCTGTCCAACCCCGCCTCCCTTCGGATGGCATGGATCTGGTTTGCTTGCGTTCCCTTCACGAATGCCGCGACAGCAGTCCTACGAGTTGGCAGCTTCCGCGATGCGGGCGATATCGCGCTCGTCGAAATCTGGTCGATCGGGTTCCAATGGCTGTTCCTCGGTCTCAGCATCCTGGCGCTGGCCAAAGCCATCATCCCTTCACCCGAGGCACCTCGAGCAATCCAGCGATCCTGATCGCCTCCGGAGGCGGATTGCCAGCAGGGATGCTTCATGTACCGGCAGACCCGCTTCCGTTCTTGGCACTTGGCACTTTTCCGTTCGAGCTTCACCCTCCCCTCCCATGCCTGCCGCCGACCCGCGATTCAACGAGTTCATCATCCTGCAGGCCCAGAATGCCGGGCTTTTCCTTGGCCAGATCCCCCACCCCGGCAGCGGCGAGAGGTCCGTCAACCTGCGCGCCGCCAAGTCCGTGATCGACTCCCTGGAGATGCTGGAGGCAAAAACGGCGGGCAATCTGACCGAGACCGAGGAAAAACTTCTGACGACCGCTCTTGCCAACTTGCTCCCGTTATACGAGAAAGCTGCAGGGTAAACGGTCGTTTGGATTTATTTCCACTTCCTTAAGTTTTCATCATGTCGTTCGAACCCTTCCAAATTGGCAGCGTCCCCGTCGGCGGGCCGGTGCCCTTCTTCATCCTTGGTCCCTGTGCGCTGGAGTCCGAATCCTTCGCTTGGGAAATGGCCCGCTCGATCAACGAGATCGCGAAGAAAACCGGGATCCACTACCTTTTCAAAGCCTCCTACGACAAGGCGAACCGGACCTCGGTTTCGTCCTTCCGCGGTCCGGGCGTGGCGGAGGGCTGCCGGATCCTCGGCGAGATCGGCAAGGAACTCGGGGTGCCGGTGACGACCGATGTCCACTCTCCTCAAGACGCGGAGATCGCGGCCGAGCACGTCGACTTGCTGCAAATCCCGGCTTTCCTTTGCCGCCAGACGGACCTGCTGGAGGCCGCGGCCAAGACCGGCCGGGCGGTGAACGTCAAGAAAGGCCAGTTCCTCGCCCCTTGGGACACCGTGAACATCGCCGACAAGCTGCGCGCTTTCGGCTGCCGGGATTTCCTGCTCACCGAGCGCGGCACCACCTTCGGCTACAACAACCTGGTGGCGGACATGCGCTCGCTCTACTGGATGCGTAAGGAAGGTCTGCCGGTGATCTTCGATGCCACCCACTCCGTGCAGCGCCCGGGAGGACTGGGCGGTACCACCGGCGGTGACGGCGAATTGGCGCCGGTTTTGGCCCGCGCCGCGATCGCCACCGGGGTGGATGGAATCTTCCTCGAAACGCATTCCGATCCCGCAAATGCTTTTTCCGATGGACCAAATCAGATTCCCCTCGAATTTCTCGAGGATTTGCTCGTCCGACTGGTGGCCATCCACCACGCCGCCCACGGCGCTTGATTGAGAACTCCCGTCCGCCGCTCCTCCTCTCATGCCCCACTTCCACCGCTCCCCATTGACCGCCGGCCTGCTCACCCGCGGTTTGTTATGCGCGACGCTGGCGGTGGCCGCCGCTCAAAACCCGGTGCCGGAGAAGGACAAGGATCCGGACAAGGAGGAAGCCACCGGTTTCCTGCAAGGCGACCTGTTTCCGGACAACAGCGTCCTGAAAAGGGTGATTCTCCCGAGCTTCAATCTCGATCTGCAACTGGTCAACACCCTCACCGCCGAGGAGATGACCATCGTCACCAAGAAGGACATCGAGGCGAAGAATGTCAAAATCGACTTCTTCGGCCCCAACCGCACGCACCGCGGGACGATCGACCTGAAGAAGGCCGCCTTCAATGCCTCCGACAAGATCCTGCGATCGAAGGACCCCGTGTCCTTCGTGTCGGAGAAACTCAATCTGGATGGCACGAGTCTCGACTTCGATACCGAAAACAACCGGGGCTTCCTGCATGGCCCCGTGAAGGCCGTTTCCAAATCCCCGCCCCGCACTTCCATGAATGTCTCTCCCGCCCGCAAGGCCATTGCCGCCGGAACCATGCTGATGGCTTCCGCCATGCAAGCTCCCGCCCAAGAGGAAGCCCCCAAAGCGCTCGATGTCCCGGTGCTGACGGAGAACATGAGTTCCGAGGAAAAGCAGGCCGCCTTGCAACCGACCGAGGAGCGCCTCGCCCGGATGAAGGAGGAGGCCGCAAGCCGGGCACCGCAAGTGGCCACCGCGCGGGAGACTGCCGAGAAGCTGCTGGCCGACGCCCATGACAAGTCCGAGGGCGCACGGATCACGATGAACAGCTTTTTCCAAGCCGCCGCCATGCCTGCGATGCTGGCGGAGACTGCGCCCGAGCCCGTCGGCCCCGTGCCGCGCCCGGTGCTCGATGAAATGCAGATCGGCGAGAAGACGACCATCACTTCGGATGGCGGGGGCTTCATCGACAACAACGAGGGCCTGATCGTTTTCTTGAAGAACGTGAAGGTGGTGAACCCGGAGTTCACCATGACCGCCCAGAAGGAGTTGAAGGTCTTCAGGAAGACGGATCCCGCCGCCGAGGGATCCAAGGCGGCGAAGCGGGCCGAGATGGAGAAGATCGCCGCTGAAAAAGCCGCCCGCCAGGCCGCCGGACAGGATCCCGTGGTCCAGCCCCCGCCCAAGGAGGGCACCACTCCGGCACCGGCACCCGCGCCTACCGAAGGTGCTGCTCCTGCACCCGGCGAAGGAGCCGACAAAGCCGAAAAGCCACCCGTCGATCCGGAACTCGCCGCGAAATGGAAGGCGGAGAAAGACAAGAAAAAGGCCGGAGGCTTGGGCGGGGAGAGCGAGATCAGCCGCCTGATGGCGTCGGGCACCGTAATGATCGACTACAAGCCGAAAGAAGAGGGCAAGAAGCCGATGAAAGCCGCCGCCCACCTTGTCGTCTACGATTTCGAGAAAGAGGAGATCCTGCTGCAAGGCGGTTCGCCGTGGGCCCTGATCGACGGGAATCCGGTCTCCGTCGCTGGCGACAATGCCTACATCGTGGTGACCCTCAAAGACGGCCAGCCATTGTATGCGGTGACCAAGGGCGGCTCCCTCACTGCCGAGATGCAACTCAAGGACATGAAGGAAAAGCCCAAGGATGGGAACAAGCCGAACAACGGCCCGAAGCCTCCCAACAGCGGTGACAAACCGAAGAACCGCTGAGATGCCCCCTTCCTCCTCCTCCTCGAACGGTCACGCCCTGCTCACCGCCACCGGACTCCGCAAATGCTACGCCGGGCGCGCCGTGGTGGACGGCGTGACACTCACCGTCTCGCCCGGCGAGATCGTCGGCCTGCTCGGCCCGAACGGTGCCGGCAAGACCACCTCCTTCTACATGATCGCCGGGCTGGTGCCGCCGGACGCCGGCAGCGTGCAGTTCAATGGCAGCGACATCTCGCGCATGCCGATGCACCGCCGTGCCCGCCTCGGGCTCGGCTATCTGCCTCAGGAAGAATCCGTCTTCCGCAAGCTGACCGCCTTCGAGAACCTGCTGGCCGTGCTTGAGACCCGCCCGGGACTCTCGAAGAAGGACCGCATCGCACGCGCGGAGAATTTGTTGGAGCGCTTCAAGATCACCCGGGTCCGGAACTCGGAAGCGATCGCCCTCTCCGGCGGTGAAAAGCGCCGTCTCGCCATCGCCCGCGCCCTCTGCACCGAGCCGCGCCTGCTGATGCTCGACGAGCCCTTCGCAGGCATCGACCCGATCGCCGTGGAAGACATCAAGGCGATCGTCCGCGAACTCCGGGAACGCGACGGCCTGGCGATCCTGATCACCGACCACTCGGTGCGCGAGACCCTCTCGATCGTGGACCGCGCCTTTTTGATCCACGACGGGCGCGTGATCCTCGAAGGCGCTTCGGAAGTGCTGGTGAACGACCCGATGGCGCGGAAGCACTACCTCGGCGAGGACTTCCGGATGTAACCAAGGAAGGCGCACCTAGCGCTTTTTTTCACATCGGGTTACTTTCAAGACTGAAAAATGATCTCGGCTTCCGATGTCATCCAAGGTCACTTTTCACCCGAATTCGGGCTCCTCAATTTAGAGCCGAAAAACGACAACGTCCCGGCGCAAGAGCGCGCCGGGACGATGCAGAGGAAGCCGTCGTATCACTTCGCGACCGGCGTGCAGGTGGCGGTGTAGGTATCGCTGCCGATGGCCACGGTCGCGTTCAATTGACGGGCGGTGCCGCGCTCGAGGGCGAGGTGGAGATTCAGCGAGGTCCGGCCTTTCGACCTGAGGGCGATGTCCGCGCTGTCGTCCAGATCGAGGCTGGCCTTACCGGTGTATTTGCGACCGCCCGTGGTGAAGGTGGCGCTCACGGCATTTTGCTTGCTGATGGTGACGAGCAACTCGCCGCCGGTGCTTTCTCCGCTGGTCGCCGTGCCCTTGAAGCGGCCGGTGGCCGGGGAGAGGAGGGCAACGGTGCCGGTGGAGACACCGCCTTTGCCATCGAGGACCTGATAGGTGATCTTGCGGCTGGCGGGATCCGCCTCGGTGGTCGTGAAGCGGAGGCGCGGGCCCTTCGGGGTTTCGGCGATCGTCACGGTGGCACCGACGACCTCGCCGATCTCACCCAGAGTCAGGCGATCGCGATCACGGTCGCGGTCGTTGGCCAGGACGTTGATGACGATCTCGCGCTTGCCATCCACAGCCTTGGCCGGGAGCCAGGCCTTATCGGGCTTGGCGATGGGGACGAAGTTCGAGGGCAGCGAGAGGTCGCGGAAGCGGAAGCTGCGGGCCGCCGCTTTGCCGGCCTTGGCTTTGGCCTTGGCTTGGCCTTTCGCCTTGGCGTTGGTGGCCGTGCTGCGGGCCGCGCTGCCGTCCTCCTCGGGATAGCCAGCGACACCGTAGACAAGATCGTCGTTACCGACGACGAGGCTGCGGCTGCGGGAGCGATAGTCCATGCCGAAGTCATGGAGATAGGTGAGGCCCTCGCCCGCGACATAGCGGTAGCAGAAGCCGCCATCGTCCTCGCCTCCACGATAGGTCACGCCATAGATGCCGTCCGCAGTCTGGACAATCGAGCCGGGATTGATGCTGTCGCCACCTTTGCCGTCGACCTTGAAGTCGACGATTTGGGTTTTGGTGCCCGCGAGATCCAGATGCACGAGTTGCTTGCCGGTGGTGACGTAGAACCCGCCGGTGGTGGCGACGCACTGGAGGGCGTTGGATTGCTGCGCGTCAAAATTCGCCAGCACGGTGATTTCGCCCGGAGCGTCGTAACGGAAGAAATTCCCGTAGGAGGCGATCAAGGGAGGCGATCCGACAACAGGTACGGCCTGGGGAGTCCCGCCGACCAGGGTCACCCCGTAGAGCTTTCCATCGGAGCCCAAGGCGAGCGATTGGGGCGTCACCGGCTCCTCGATTCCGCCGGGATCCGGCTGGCCGAAAGTATAGAGGGTCTCGTAGGTGCCGCCGGTACTGACGCGGAGGATGGCCCCCTTGCCAAACTGCCCGCCGTTTTGCGCGACGCCGTAAAGATAGCCGTCCGGAGCGAAAACCAGCGAGTTAATATAGCCGCCCTCGCCCGGCGCCTGGCCGATGTCGTGAACCACGCTGAACACGCCATCGGCGGAATAGCGGTAGATCGTCCCGCTGGCATAAGCGCCACCGTCCTGGGTGGCACCGTAGAAGGCACCGTCCGGGCCGAGGACGAGGCCCGAGGTGGGGTTGGCCCCGCCGTAGTTGGCGATGTTGTCATCGGCGACGCGGGAGAAAGTGTGGAGCACTTCGGTCTGTTGGCCGGGGGCGATCCGGAAGATCGCACCGCCGTTGTTCGCCTGCGCAAAACGAGCGACGCCGTAGAAGTAGCCGTCGCCGGCATTCACCAGGTTGAAGGAATCGAACTTGGTTTTAATTATGTCGATCTCCTCGAAAGACGGGTCGTCGGCCCAAACAGCCAGGGGGGAAAGAGGAGCGCGGTGAATGTCAGTAGTTTTGGTAGCTTGTATGGCATGGCTCGCGAAGCTAGGTATACAAGGGATTCCGGCAACGCTCTTCGCGTGAATTTCCCATGAAGGAATTGTCATGTGAATTTCCGGTGAAGAAATGGCAGGCATATCTATGAAGACACACGCCGACGAAGTGCGGCGGATCTCCGCATAGTCCATCGAGCTTCACCAAGTCATCTCATCCAACATGCTCCGCCCGTTTGCCTTGGTAATCCTTGAGGGTGGCCGCGATGAGTTCCGCAATGACCGTTGATCCGCTGCGGACGCAAAACAGCCGCGGGCTACCCCGCGGCTGTTTCCCCAAACACTTGCTGAAACTGCGATACGTTAACCAAATCAGGTGGCCGGCAGCCCGTCGGACATCGAAGCCCTGGCCGGCAGCGGCTTGTCCTTGCGGCGCAGCGCCTTGCGCATCTTGGTCAGCGCCACGTTCTGGAGCTGGCGGATGCGTTCGCGGGTGACACCGAATTCGCGGCCGACCTCTTCGAGCGTCAACGGCGTCTTGCCGGTGAGGCCGAAGCGTTCGTCGATGATCCGGCGCTCGCGCTTGTCGAGCACGTCGAGCAGGCCGCCCAGCTCCCCTTGCAGGTTCCTTTCGGACAAGCTTTCCAGCGGATCCTCGGCGCGGTCGTCGCCGATGATTTCACCGTATTCGGTCGCTTCGCCTTCATTGATCGGCGCGTCGAGCGAGGTCGGACGTTGCGAGGCCTGCTTGAGCATGGCGAGCTTGCGGCGGGGCAGGCCGACTTCGTCGGCCAGTTCCTCGTCGGTGGGCTCGCGGCCCAGCGCTTCGCCAAGCAAGGTCGAGATCCGGCGCATCTTGGCGATCTTGTCCACCATGTGGACGGGCAGGCGGATCGTCTTGCTCTGGTTGGCCAGGGCGCGCTTGATCGACTGCTTGATCCACCACGCGGCGTAGGTCGAAAGCTTGCCACCCTTCTGCGGGTCGAAACGTTCCACCGCCTTCATCAGGCCGATATTGCCTTCGGAAATCAGGTCGGAAATCGGAAGCCCGTAGCCGGAGTAATCCTGCGCGATCTTCACGACGAGGCGGAGGTTCGCCTTGATCATGTGAGTGCGAGCGTCGTTGTCGCCCTTCTTGATCTTTTTGGCGAGCTTCACCTCTTCTTCAGGGGTGAGAAGCGGGGTCCGCGAGATCTCCCTAAGGTAGACCTTCAAACTGGAGTCGGAGTCGTATGACATGGCAGGGGTCCCAGTGCTCCTGGGTTCTAATGGTTAAACGCCGCAGCGCCTCGATTTATTCCTAAAACCACCCTCGTAATTGTACTTACATCGTGAAGACGCAGACGGGAGCAATTCGTTGATGATACCTAGCATTGCGCGTGCCCTGCCCTCGTTTGCAGCCTTCGCCCCTTGTCCTTCAAACGATTGCATGAATGTGCGATACAACTTGCTCCTATGGAGCACCCGAAAAGGGTGTCAAATTGCCACGCAGGGTGCGTCACACCGGTCAATATGCAACGCCGCATTGTCACACTCGGATCGCTTGGCACGTCGCGCAAGCGGTTTTGACTTCAAGGTCTACGTAGAAACCAGAAATCCGCTTTCTCCGGCTCGCCCGCAGCGAGCGTGAGTGCCGGGTCCGAGTCGCCGCAAGCGACCAAGAGGGGTCGATCACTCCCGAGAGTGCGCCATGCGGTGGCCAGGAAGGCGATGGAGTCTACGGGATCGTAGCGCGAAACAGGCACGCGCCGGATCATGAAGTGACCGGAGGCGGCGAGCTCTTTCAATACCGCGGCTTCCTCCGCGGAAGGAGCTTCGGGCCTCCCTTCTCCTCCCGGCAGGTGGCGGATTTCCGCCGCCAATTGGGCTTGGGTCCGCTGGTGCAGGTCGCTCACCGCCTCGCGCGAGCCCAGCAGGCGGCCGGCATCGACGAAGCCGCGCAGGGCCGGCAGCAGCAGGCGTAGGGCGCGGTCTTCATCCGCGAGTTCAAGATGCGCGGCTGCCACCAGCGGGAAGAAGTGGCGGCCGCGGCCATCCTCGGACTCCACCAACCGGATCAGCACCGCCTCGCGCTCGCGGAGCCAGAACAAGGAATGGCGATAGGGCGTGACCGGAGCCGCTTCCGACTGCTCGCGGGCGGCATTCGCGGCGAGGCCCTGAAGGTAGAGCAGGCGCTTGCAGGTTCGCAGCGTGGGGGTGGCGAGCCCGAAGTCATCCATGTGGTCGTTCCACGCCGGATGCTTGCCGAAAAGGGCGAGCGCCAAGCCGGAATTCCCCCGCCGGAAGTCGCGGAGGAAGTCCTTCTGGAAGGCCGGGTCCATCGCGGTCAATTGTCGAAGCTCGACGGGCGGGAAACGGGATAGGGACTCGGGAAGGTGAAGAGGAGCGTGAGCTGCTGGCCGAAGGCGGTGAGCACCGGGATCTCACGGATGGCCGAGGCGTTGTTACCGGAGCGGCCGACGATGAAGTCGAGGGTGCCCCAGGCGCCGCCTTCGCCGACCGAGGACGATGGCATGCCTTGCGCGGCTTCCCACTCGACCGTGACCTTGATCGGATCGGCAAGGGAGAGCGGGCCGATGGGCACGCGCTGGCCGGCGGGCTTGGCTTGGAGTTCACCGGGTGGTTTGCCGACCTTCACATTGCGGATGCCTTGGGCGATGATGGTTTCCTTCTGCTTCACGAAGGGCGGCATTAATTGCCAATCGCGATCCTGCTTGACCACGGCCGGGATCAGGAAGGCTCCGATCTGCGCCTCGACGGAGACGACACCAAAGCCGTCATCGGCGACCGCGGCCTTCGCCTTGGCGATGACGTCGAAACGCGCGCGGCGGTTCGGCTTGGGATTGAGAAGGTCCAATCTCAGGGGGCTGAGTGATTCCTTCAGCTTGTAGTGGCGGCTACCCGCAAAGAGATTGTCGCACGATGCGAAATCTCCTGCCAGCAGGCTGATGATCTGGGCGGCGCGGCTGAATTCGGGGCCGGGCGGCAGGGCGGGTGAACTTCTCCCGAAGGGTGCTCGGAAGATGAGGCCCTGCTGGGCCTTGAGCGCTTCGGCGAAGGGGCCGTCGAGATACTTCGAGTGGAGCCACTCCTTGGTTCCGAGATCGAAATCGAGGGTCAGGCGCTTGCCGCGCTCGCCAAGTTCGTTGAGCCGGAGCTGGAGCTTTCTGGCGGCCTCGGCGCGGGCGCGGACCTTGGCCGGATCCGCCGCGGCATCGGGCTTTTCTTCCGGCAGCTTGGGAGCTTCGGGATAGCCGGGGATGACTTTGCTGCGATCGTCGACGCGCTTGGCCAAGGCATCGAGCATCACCTGAAGCTGGCCCGGTTGCGGGGCTTGGAACTGGCGCACGAGTTCGTGGTCGGGAGCGCGCAGCGGGTAGTGCTGGAGCAGGGCGTCGAGGCGCTTGCGGTAGTGCGCGGTGCCATCATCGGCGGCATCGAGATAAGCGGCCCAGAGGATGGCCTTGGGGGATTCGGGATCGAAGCTGCGCTGCTTGCCTTCGAGGGATGCCCAGACGGGGTCGGCTTTTCCGACGACCTCCAGGAAGCGGCCCAATTCCGTGGCGAGCAAGGAAGGAACCTTCGGGAGCAGGTCGCGCAGGCGTGAGTCGAACTTCGCGTAATCAACCCGGCGCATCGAACTGGCGACGGGGCCGGTGATCTCGTCGAGCGCCTTGCCGGCATCTTCCATCCCGGCAAGGGATTGCTCGAGCTTCTTGAAGTCGTCCCCGGCCTGCAGGCCCAGCCACAGCTCGTCCTCATAGACCATCAGGTCGCTGGCGAGCTTCTCGCGGCGCTGGCTCTGGCCATCGTTTTCAGCCTGCTGGTTGTCGATGGTGATCTTGTGCTTGGTGAAGAGGTTCATGCCCCGCGAGAGCGCGCGGTAGGGCGGCCCCTCCGCCATCCAGCGCATGCGGTCGAGATCACCGGAGTCGACCTCGGACCATGCCTCGGCGATGAGGCGGTTGAGTTCCTTCTCGATCGCGGCGGAGGCTTCCGCCTGCTTGCCTTCCGAGCCGAAGGTCACCGGCGCGGCGACGCGGTAGATCGGGCCGAAGATCCGGGCGACGTCTTCCTGGGAGGCGATCGCGCGGTTCTCGTTGATGCAGGCCTCGAGCTCGACCAAGGAGACCGTGGCCGCCACCTGGTCGGTGGTGCCGATGGTGCGCGGGGTCTTGAGCAGATTCTCGCGCGCGGCCTGAAGCAGGGGGCGGATGATGCTGCCTTCGAGGATCACGATGCGCGCCCGCTCGCGGTCGTGGCTGAGCTGGCGGTAGGCGGGCAGCGGGGCGAAGTAGCGGCCCCAGCCGAGGCCCTTCTCGACTTCCGAGGAGAGCTTCTGGTGGTAGGCGACGCGGGTGAACTCGGAGTTCATCACCGGCTGGTCCCCGGCGTAGCGCCAGGCACCCTCCGGGCCGCCATGGTCGAAGAGCGGCAGGAAGGTGCCATTGTCCCAAGTCTGGTTGGCGAGGTTCCAGAGATTGCGCTCGGCGGCGAGACGCTTGTCGAGCTGGCGGCTGGCATACCAGCCTGTTAGAAGAAGCAGCAAGAGCACCGATGAGGTGATCAGATAGAAGCGCATCAGCCGGTTGCGCAGGCCGCGGCCGATATTGGTGAGGCGGGTGACGAGGCCGTTCTCGCGGAAGAGCTTCTCGAGGAAGAAATCGCGCAGGAACATCGACTTCTCCGTCTGGTAACCGCGGACTTCCGGCAGGCGGCTGAGCGGCAGGTTCAGGGCGGAGGCGAGTTCCTTGTCGAGCACCGCACCCTGGCGCAGGGAGCTGGTGAAGTAGATGCCGCGGAAGAAAGGCGGGCGCTTGTTCTTCCAGCGATCGGAGTGGAAGAGGATTTCGAGATACTTTCCGAGCGGGCTGAAGAGGCGACGGAACTCGCCCGGGAAGGCATAGACGGAATCGAGGAAGTCGAGGCGGCGGAGCTCGGGGCCGCTCGGCCAATTGGCTCCTAACAGACGGTCGCGAACCCGCTGCAGACGATCGGCGAGCGGATTAAGAACGGAGGCGGTGCGGGAGGGCTCGAAGGCGTGATCGAGCGGATCGGGATTCGACCAGCCGAGCATCTGCGGCTCGAAGGCTTCATTGCCCGGCGCATCGAAGAACTCGCGGAAGCCGGTGATCAGGTCGCACTTGGTGACCATGACGTAGACCGGGTAGCGGAGGTCGAGCGATTCCTGGAGCACCGCGAACTGCTCGACGATGCGACCGGCCTTTTCTTCGAGGTGGCGCGGGTCATCGATCAGCAGGCTGTCCGCGGGGATCGCGAGAACGAGACCGGTGATCGGATAGTCGGGCCGGTAGTGCTTGAGCTGGTCGAGGAATTCCTCGAACTGCGCCTTGTTGGATTGTTCGAGCAGCAGCGCGCCGGCGGTGTCGAGGATGATGGCGTCGTTCGTGAACCACCAATCCATGTTGTAGGTGCCACCGACGCCTTGCAGCAGGTCGTTGATGCCCTGCGGGAAGCGGATCGAGCTGTGGCGGATCGCCTCGGTCTTGCCGGCACCCGGCTCGCCGACCATCACGTAGAGCGGGAAGCGGGTCAGGTTCTTGCCGCTATCGGTGAGGGTCTTGAGGCCGGACTTGAACTTGTCCCGCAGCTCCTCGCGGCGGGAGATTTCGGCGGGATCAGTGGAGGAACCGCCGGCCATGGTGGAGGCGGTGAGCTGCTGCTCGAACTTCGCCGCCTTGCGCATCGAGAGCCAGCGGAAGAACAGGTAGAAAAGGAGACCGATGATGATCAGGCCTGCGACGATGAGAGCGAAGATGAGAAGACCCCAGATCTTGAACTGGAGGTAGGCCATTGCGCCCAAGGACGCGAGGGTGAGGACGCAGACGATCAGCAGGAGCAGGCCGGGGAGGCCCAGACCGGAGGAATGACGAATTCCGAATTTCCGAATGACGAATGAAGTGTCTTCGGAAGATCGGGGGGCCGTGGATGGGCGGTTCATTCCTTCACCTCCTTCGAGCGGTCTTCGAGGGCTTTGCCTTCTTCGGCGCTGGTCCAGGGCTTGAGGTCCTGGGAGGAGCCGATGATCTGGCGGAGTTCGTCCGGCAGGTTGCGGTTGAAGCGGAGGTAGGCGTAAAGATAGAGCGAGCCGCCGGCGAGGACGGCACAAAGTACGGCGGCTATCGTAGCCAGCTTGCGTTCCTTGGGCGGGCGGACCAGGTCGCGCTCGTCGAGGCCGAGGTAGGCGGGCGGCGCGAGCTTGGCCGGTTGATCGAGATCGATGAACTGGCGAACCTTCGGCTGCATTTCTTCCATCAGCTCGCGGATCCGGTCCGGGGTTTCGATGCCCTTGAAGCCGAGGCCGAGGCAGGTGTAGTAAACCATCAGGCGCTCCGCAGCGGCGGGTGAAGGCGGCTCGCGCAGGGCCTCCTTCAAGCTATCGAAGAAGGCCTGGTCACCGTGGCGGCTCGCTTCGTAGCCGAGGCGGTTGTCGTGCCACTCTTCCGACTGCGGCGATTGCAGGACGTGGCGCGCCATCATCCCGTCGATGAAGTGTTTGATCGGCGTGTGCAGGCGCTGGACGTGATCGGCCAGCAGCGGATCGCGGCGGGCCATGTCCGAGAGTTCCGTTAGGATCGTGATCGCCCGGCGCCGCAATTCCGAGGGGTCGATGCGCGCCCGGTTGCGGGCGAGGCGGCTGGCCTCGCAGATGAACTCGAACACGGGCTGATAGAGTTCGTGGGCCGTCACGAGGTGCGGGTGGGGATGGGAATGATGAAGGCGATCTTGAAGTCGGAACCGGCGGCCCCTGAGAACTGGATGCAAGCGGTGGTGTCGTTGGTCAAACGCTCCCAGAGTTCGCGGCTGTCCTCGGCGAGGATGCGGAAGTAATAGAGGCCTGGATCGCGAGGCAGGCCGAAGGGCAGGCTGCGGACTTCCTTCATCTTGATGCCGCGGACGGCGACCTTGTCGCGCGCGACCTCGCCGGGCAGGAGCTGGAATTGCGAGGAATCCTCGACTAGCGTGACCAGATCGGAGGCGGGCCAAGCGGAGCGCACGGCCAGGAAGAAGCTCGCGGCCTCGTGGAAAAGCTCGGCACTGACCGGCGCGATGAAGCGGCGGTCTTCCTTCACGAAATCCACGCTGCGGTAGCGCTGCTTCGGTCCCGTGAGATACTTGCGAATCCGCGTCACCAATTCGGCGAAGGACGGGTAGGCATTGGTGTGATCGTAGGCGGCGCTCGTGAAGTCCTCCTGGTCCGGTTCCAGCGCGGCGAATTCGCCTAACAGCTCGCGCAGGTGCAGGTAGAGATCGAAGGGCGCGATATTGCCCTCCTCGACGATCGCCGGGATCGTGCCCTCGAAGCGAGAGAGGATGCGCAGGCGGAACAGGTAGCGCAGCGATTCCGGGCCGAAGGATTCGCCGAGCGGCGGATTGTCCACCAGCAGCGCGGAGAACTCGCGCCGCACCGCTGTGATCCGGCTGCCCAGATCGCGCACCAGTTCGCTCACGCCCGGCATCCCCGCGAGGGTCAGCGCCCCCGGAACGAAGGCCGGATCGCGGCGCGGAATGTCCGGCAGGTTCTGGCGTTCCGTCCGCGTGATCCGCAAGACCGGCAGCAGTTCGTAATCGTGGCGGCGCAGTTCGGGGCCGTCTAACAAGAGGCCCGCGTTCAGGCGGCGCAGCTCCAGGACCTGCGGGTGCTGGCCGGTGTTCTCGTCGTTCGTCTCGCGGCGGGCGATCGTGTAGCGGACCGCGGAACTACCACTGTTATCTTCCGCGACGTTCGGGCGTTCCTCAAACCAGACCGGCAGCGCCAGATGAATCAGCAAGGTTTCCTTACCGCTGCTGAAGGCTTCCTTGATATGGAGCACAGGCAGGTCGGCTTCCTCCGGGAAACGCAGCAGGGTGCCACCGGGCAAGAGGACATGCAGCTTGCGGAAGCGGACCTGGAAATTTTCAAGATCGTCCTCGGCCAGATCCATCTCAATCACCCCGTAGGGATGGCTGCCGCCCAGGCGCGCGACTTGCTCGATGCGATGATGGACGCCGCGCTGGAACTGCTGGAGGTGGTGCGGCTGGAGGAAGAGGCCTTCGCGCCAGTGAATGTAGTCGGACATTGAGGATTTTTGGGAGATTGGCGATTTGGCAATTGGGCGATTGTGGTGCTGAGCCTCCAAGGTCAGTGCGAGCCGGTGCCGAGCATCGAGCCGGTGCCTTCCACGAGGTGGCGGAAGAAACTTTCGGACAGGCGGGCCGCGGTGAAATCGGCACAGCGGTATTCGTATTCGCGCCAGAAGCGTTGCTCCGGCTGGCCGCCGAGCGGGCCGCGCTCGGTGCGCCGGACATCCGCGGCGATCCGCTCCGGCGCGAACTGGTCCAGCCAGGCCGCAGCCACGCGGTCGAGCGCGGCAGGCAGGGCTCCGAGCATCGCGACCAGCACCTGGCCGCTCTGCGTGACCGAACGGCTGTAGTTGGCAAAGGAGCCGCCGGACCGGCCTTCCAGCAAGCGCGCGGTCTCCGCGAAGAAGCCGGCTTCAAAAGGTGCTTTAAATTGCGATTTCGGCGCGGCGGAGCCCCAGATCTTCCAAAACACCGACTCCACACCTCCGAAGGTATCGATCAGGAGCGCGGCGGTCTTGACCACGTTGAGCAACTCGAGCGCTTCGGCGGAGCGGATGTCCAGCTTGCCGGATTTCAGCACCGTAATGGCGAGTTGCAGGTGCGGCAAATGCTCGGTCTCGCAGCGCAGGATCGCCCGCAAATCCGGTCCCGCAGACCCGCTGGCAGCAGGAGCGTGCGCTTCGATCGCAACCCGCAACCGCGCGGCAAGGGTGGCCGCTGCCGCCGGATCGAGAGCGGCGAGAGCTTGGGAAAGCTGTTCGACGAGATCCGTCGTAGCAGTCGCGGGCAGGGGCGGCGGCATCCCGGGTGCAGGCGGAGAAGGCGGCGGCGGCGCACTTGCCACGGGAGAAGGACCATCGGCCGGGAAGAGCTTCAGCATCTCTTCCAGATGCCCCGCACGCTCGTGCGCGGGAAGCTCTTCCACCAGCTTGCGGAGTTCCTGGCGCACGTACTCGCGCCGCCGCGCCGCGGGCAAATGCGCGCTGCTCGACTGCAACGAGCGCAGCCGCCCGGCGCTGCTAGAGGGCCCTTGAGCATGGTTTTCTAAGGCCATGGTTCTTTTTCTAGACGACTGCATGATGGTATCCCATGTTCGGGGCTGGCAATTCCGTAAGTTCAAGATCGGCCAAATTCTTCGTTTTCCTATCTCGTGAAGCCGGACCCGGGACATCCGCGGACTCCATGGCGGCGCTGCCTTCTGGCGGCGCTGCTACTCACCGGCATCGCCCGAGCGCAGGATGCAACGCCTCCTCCCGCACCGGCTCTTGATGGCGGCGTGCTGCGCAAGGACATCGAGATCCTCGTCGACATCTCCGGCTCGATGGATTCCGCCACCGCCAACGAGGCGATCGACGTGGTAACGGACCTGATCCACGGCCAGCTCCACCGCCCGACCTCGCCGCGGCAGGACATCCACAAGCACTGGGAACCCTACGAAGGCAGCGATCCCAAGATGCTGGGCTACCTGCGGGTGGAGAATGCCGACAAGACCTTCAACTATCTGGGCGTCGACTATTTCCGCCGCCTGCTGACCGGCGAGGGCCAGGTCGAGCCGCTGGCCGGGGAATTCGACCAGATCAATATCACCTACTTCGGCGACCGCTCGCGGACCCTCGATCCCAAGAGCCGCTTCAGCTACCGGATGGGCGACCTGCACCGCATCAGCGACCTGACCCGGACCCAGGAATTCCGCGACGGGCACACCAACCTGCGCCTCGCCATGGCCCAGGTCCGCAGCCGCAAGGGCAGCAAGGCCGGCTACTATCTCTTCGTGATCTCGGACGGTCAGGACGATCCGGAGCCTAACGAGAAGGACGTATCCCTGTTAGACAACTGGGGCCCGGACCGCTTCCTGAAGGACGACCACGGCATCGTGGTGCTGGCCCACCAGCCGCCCGGAATGGTGGGCCGCAAGACCAAGCCCTACATCTGCATGGTCGCCGCCGGCTTCGACCCGGTGGCGGAGTCGCAGAAAGTGGTGGCTCAAGGCCCGGAGGCTCCGAAGATCGAGGGCGCGATCACCCTGCTCGGCGGCCTGGCCTCGGAAACCCCGAAGATTTTCCGCAATCAAGCACCGTACCTCGCCTGGCAGGTCGAGCGCGACACCAAGCTGCCTGACCAGCCCGGAGACTACAAATTCCGCGTCATGCTCGAGGACCGCGACGCCCCCGAGGTGATGGTCTATGCGCTGAACATCCCGAACTGGCAGGGCGTCTCACGCATTTCCCTCGATTCGGCGACGCTCTACGACGACGCCAAGGGCCGCGGCCTGCGCGCCGCCGAACTGCCCTCGGGCAACTGGGTTTTCACCATCGAGGAGCAGGAAGGCCGATTGAAGCCGACGAGCGGGACGATCGTGGTCGAGCGGAAACGCGACTCCGCGCTGGCGATCGCCTCCTTGGCCGGGCTGACCTCGCTCCTGCTTTTTGCTTACTCATGGTGGGCAGTGCGGCAGCGGCGGACCAAGGTATGACTCCGGCAAACGTGAAAACGGTGGCGCTCGGCGGGCCGGATGCCGGGGAACTGGCACTGGTCGTGTTCGGTGCCCAGGCGGCTGGCGACCGGACCGAGCCCTTCTGGCTGCTCCGGCGGCATGCCGAGGCCTCCGTCTATCTCGGCGCGCTGCTGGATGCGACCGGCTCGATCCACGAGCTGCTGGAAATCTGGGTGCAGCGGATCGAAGGCTTCATGGCCAGCCAACCGGTGCTAGCGAAGACCTGGACGAATGCCGATCTCGACAAGCGCTGGCTGGAATTGCGCGAGGAGATCGCGCGGGCCGATGGCATGGCCACGCTCCGCCTCGGCATCGAGCAAAGACCCGCGGCCCCGCTGATCCTCGATATCGCCCTGAAGCCGACCGGCGAAACGTGGGAGCTCTGCCGCGACGACGAGATCCTCAAGGCCAAGGGCCTGTCCGCCTACAGCGGCTCGCTCCACCGCTACCTCTGGAATCGCGCGGATGATCTCTGGTCGGTGGCCGGCACCAGCACGCCTGCGGGCGAAATCGTTCGCCCCTTCACCGAAGCGCTACCCGGTCGCCGCAGCTTCAATCCGGAAGGTGGTAAAATCTTCTGCCGTCCGGCGGGAGTGATCGGTTGGCGGGAGTTCGCGGCCATCCTGCGCGGCGGCGTGTGGAATCCCGGTGTGCCGGAAGAATGGCTGGCAGTCCTGCCAGGCGTCCACGGCGAGCTGGCGAAGGAACGCGGCAGCGACGTCGCTTGGCGGCACTTCCTGCTCCCCGCAATGGGCGAGGAAGCGGGCGATGCGGAGGTCACTTATCTGCGGCTGGCGCTCCTTTACGGCGCAGTGGAGGCGGTGGCGAAAGCGACCGCCCGCCGCGGCTCGCCCTTCCTGAACCTGAGCGATGAGCATTTCGGAATCCGGCTCGGCGAGGGCGGCCTGGGCCTGCCCGCGCTGTGGTCGGCACGCGTCGTCTTGAATCGCGGCGGCGGTGCCGTGGTCGTCACCAGCGAAAAAGGTGGCAAGCACTTCCTGCCGGATGTGACGGCCACACCCGGTCCCTTCCGGATTGCCGGGCCGGTCGACAGCCGCCGCCTGACCGGCTCCCTGCGGATCAGAAAGGTTGCCGAGGTGGTCGGCGGCAGGGCGAATGTGGAAGCAACCTTGCAGGCCGACGATTTGCTCGATGGCCAGGAAGGCTACCGGCTGGAGATCGTCTTGGAAACCGGTGCAGGCACGCGGGTGCTGCCGGGCGAGATGACCGCAGGCGGCTCGCCCCGGGAATGGCTTTTCGCAGGCTCCGCATCGGCGGAGGGAAAAGAGGAACTCGTCGAGGGCGCAGCCTACCCGAAGGTCGAGGTACTGCTGCACCCGAAGCTCGGATCCGCCTGCGACCTCTATGCGCTGGGAATCCTGGGCCTACAGCTTTTCCTCACCACGGAGGAGCGCAGCCTCGCGGTCGTGGCGGACGAAATCCTCATGCTGCGGGACCGTTTAACAACTGGTGCCACTCTGCCGGACGCGGCCCCGGACTGGTTACGCCAAGAAGCGGGCGGAGCCCTCCAATGGGAGGCTCTGGCGCTCCTGCTGCGGATGCTAGGCGGCACCGGCAATGGCTTTTTCAAAGGCCCCGGCGACCGCTTGGACGAGTCCCCGGAAGCGATCTACCGCGAGCCGCTCAAGCTCTTGGAAGACCTCCTGCGGCGGGCCCGGGCGTCCGTATTCGGCGAGGGCGGGCGGAACCAGGAAATCCGCGACGAGATCCGCCTCCTGCTAGAGGAGCTGCGCCAAGGGGCCTGAGGACCGAACACGAAATCGCATCGACGGCACGGCCAGCGGATGACAGCTTCACAGTGTCGGGTTACCCTTGATTCAGGATTTATGGAGTTCACTACAGAGGATGTTGGCGGCGTGGCAGTCGCGCGCTTGAAGGGAGTGCTCGATTCCGCGGGCGTGGTGCGGATGCAGGAGAAGGTGGAAAGCCAGCTGATCGGCCGCGAGCGCAAGGTGGTGCTGGATTTCAGCGAGATCGACGCGCTCGACCCGATGGGACTCGCCGAGCTGCTGCGGCTCTCGCGCTGGGTCAAGGAAGGCGGCCTGCGGCTGCGCGTCGCCCATGCCGCGGCCCACGTGGAGGAGGCCTTCCGCGACAACATGATTTCCGATGTGGAGTTCTTCCGCGATGTCGCGAGCGCGACCAAATACTCGGTCGAAGCCCCGCCGCCGCGTCCGATCGAAAGCACCCCGCCACCCCCTCCCCCGCCCAAGCCGGCGCGACCGAAGGCAGGCTTCCTGAAGCGCTACTGGTGGCTTCTCGCCGGAGTCGGCCTGCTCGTCCTGGGAGGCGCAGCCGCATTCCTCATCTCCTCCGGCCTGCTCGCCGACAAAAAGGTCGAGTTCCTAACAGAGGATGGGAAGCCGTGGACCAGCGATATGAAAATCAGCCTGAAGCCCGGGGCGGAAGAGGTGCTTCGTTTCAAGGTGAAGAACGCCGGCCAAATCCTGCCGATCACCAATGACGATTGGATCGAAATGCGGATCGATGGTGGTGGCGATGGCAAGACCCGCGATGTCACCTACAGCTTCCGGCCGGAGAAAGATTTCGCCCCCGATGACACCTTCTTCTACGTGACCGCCGGCGAAGGGAAGCCGCGGGTAAAGTCACCCAAGATCAACTTCAGTTCCGACGTGAAGGCCGTGGAGGCGAAGTTCCTCACCGAAGATCGCGATAGCGACAAGACCGCGGACGGCAAGGAAGGCTTCGTCCTCGCCGCCGGAACCGAAGGCGAGGAATACGGCCCGGACGGCATCCCCGCCACCGGCGGCGCGAAGCTCCATTACCGCGCGACCGGCCATGAGGAATACGGCCTGAAGTTCGATCCGCTCACCGGACGCTTCTCCGGCAAGCCAACGAAACCGACGCCCGAAGGCCGCGCCGCCATCACCATCACCGCCACCAACGAGGTGGGCGACAAGGTCGTCACCGCGCTGCTCTTCATCGCGAAGAAGAAGGAAGTGGAGACGAAGCAACAGGTGGTGAACACCTTCAGTGAGGAGATCAAGAGCCGCTTCACCCTGATCGAAACCAAGGCGCTGGAAGCCGAGAACATCGCCCTACTCTTCACCTACAAGGACATGATCCTGAAGCATGGCGAGGGCGACATCCTGAAGGTGGGTCCGGTGTTCTTCGGCAAGGGCGAGACCAAGCTCTCGGTGGACGCCCGGCGTCGCCTCGATAGCGAATTCGAGAGCGCACGGTTCCGCGAAATGGCCGCGAACCCGAAGACCTTCTACTTCGTCCTGGGCTTTGCCGACAAAGGCAACACCGCCGACCCGGTCAATCGCCGCATCATCCAGGACCGCGCCGGCAAATTGAAGGACTATCTGGCGCAGCACCTGGGCTCATCCTACAAGTTGAGCGCGGAGGATTTGAAGGAACACGTGCGCGTGATCCCGATGCAGCCGGTCCCGAGCGATCCGCCGGTGATCTTCGATTCCCCCGAGCGCGCCCGGGCTGGCGAAATCTGGCTGGTGAAGGACCCCCGCAAGTAAGCACGCGCGATGGACGACTGGCCGGAAATTCGCTGCATCCAAGGTGCCAGCCTCAGGGTGCGGCTCCCGCCGGGTAAGAAGATCCGCGTCGGTCCTTCCTACACCTTCGAGATGTGCCTTCCCGCTGCACCGGCGGCAGGCACCCTTTTCTGGTCAGGCGAGGAGGTGACCCTCGAACCGGAAGCCCCGGGATTCGAAGTCGGCGGCGTGGCCGTCGATGGCAAGATCCGCGTGCCGGACGGTGCCGAGATCCGCCTGGGCCAGTATCTGCTCCGGCTCAGCGGGCAGGGCGCGGAATCCTCGCAACCGACGACGACTGCCGCGGTGGCGAAGGTCCCCGAGCGGGCACGCATTCTCGCCGGCGGCGTGGAGGTCGCGCGGATCGAACTCCGCCAAGGTCTCTCGATCGGCAGCGATTCCACCTGCGACTATCAGGTCGCCGCCGGCAACGCCCCCAACGCCCGGCGCGCCTACTGCGCGATGGTCGCGGAGACGCCCGACGGCTTCCAGGTGGAGGCGAGCGGCTTCGAGGAGCGCGGCGTGCTGCTGAACGGCCAGCTCTTCAGCCGCCGCGATCTGGTCTTCGGCGATTACCTCCAGATCGGCCCGCTCTGCTTCCGCTACGATGGCGAGGGCGGCCTGCTGCCCTGCGCGAACTCGCTCGGTGCCGCGCTGGATGCGGAGGACATCGGCGTGAGCTACGATGGCGGCGGGAAATGGACCCTCGATGGCGCGACCTTGCTCGTACCGGCCGGACACTTCGTCGGCATCCTCGGCCCCAGCGGCTCCGGCAAGACGACGCTGTTGCGCGCCGTCAGCGATCTGGTCAAGCCGGGGCGCGGCGAGATCCTGTTAGACGGGCGGCCGATCCCCGCCTCCCCTGCCGAGCGCCGCTCGCTGATCGGCTTCGTGCCGCAGGATGACATCGTCCACCTCGATCTAACCGTCCACCAGGCGCTGCGCTTCGGCGCGCGGTTGCGGCTGCCCGATAGCGTCCCCGAGCACGAGATCGAGAAGCTGATCGAGCGCATCGTCGGGCGGATCTTCTTCCAATACCGCGACCGCGACTTCGAGGCCAAGGACACGGCGGCACTGGAGAAAATGAACGCCCGCATCCACGAGATGCTGGCCAAGCGCGTCGGCCAACTTTCCGGCGGCCAGCGCAAGCGCGTAAGCGTCGCAGTCGAGCTGATGAGCCGACCGCGGATCCTATTCCTCGACGAGCCGACTTCCGGTCTCGATCCGGCATCGGAAAAGGAGCTGATGTCGATGCTGCGCGATGTGACGAATTCCGGCTGCAGCGTGGTCTGCACCACCCATATCCTGGACAACGTCTGGCGGATGCACAGCTTCGCGGTGGTCCATGGCGGCAAGGTCGTCTTCCAGGGCGACAGCGGGGCGGCGCGCAGCCATTTCGGCGCGGAAGATCTCTCCGGCATCTATCAGCTCCTCGAGCAATCTCCGGCGCAGTGGCAGGCCAAGGCCGTGAAAGGCACGGGCAAGCGGCCCGAACAACTCGCCCCGCCACCACCGCCGTCATCGAAGAGCCCGCTTCGGCAGGGTGCCCTGCTGCTCCATCGCCAGTTCGAGCTGCTCAAGCAGGAAGGCGGCAGCATCCCGCTCCTGATCGGCCAGCCGCTGCTGATCGGGGTAGCCTTGAGCCTCGTCTCCGTCGATGAGGCGGCGATTCCCTACAAGCTGTTCTTCGGCGTGGTGGTGGCCTTCTGGTTCGGGTGTAGCAATGCCGCTCCCCAGATCGTGCGCGAGCGGGCGATCCTCGAGCGCGAACGCGGCATCGGCCTCGGCCTGCTGCCCTATCTCGCGGCCAAGTTCGCGTTCTTCGGGCTGCTCACCCTGCTGCAGGTCGCCTTCCTCTGGGCAATCCTGGCGGTCCCTTGGTATCCCCAAGTTAGCATCTATCCGCCCCACGCCACAACGGCCATGCAGGTCGCCGGCTACTTTTGGCAAGCCATCGGCGTGGTCGCGATGGTGATGTGCGCGACGGCTTGGGGCCTGGCGGTCTCCGCTTGGTCGAAGAAGACCGCCCAGGCCTCCTTCGCCGTGCCGCTGCTGGTGATCCCGCAGATCCTCTTCGCCGGCTTCGTCTTCCCGCTCGACCAGTGGAAGCCTTCGGAAAGCGACGGCTCCCGCGCCAAAACCGGCAAAACCGTGGCCCGCTGGGTGGCCAGCGCGGTGCCCGGCTACTCCGGCCAGCGCCTGATGGAAACCAGCGTGGTCTGGGGCAAGGACTCGGAAGGCTGGGAAGAAGACGCCGGGGAAAGACAGGAAGGCCAGAAGCCCAGCGGCACCTGGGACAAGCAGCTGGAAAGCGTGAAGCCGCGCATCATGGCCTACAATAACCTCGAGGTGCTGGTTAGCACGGAGGACTGGATCAGCTTCCTGGACGACCGCGACCAAGGCGTCACCTGGCGCATGGCCGCGCCCGCAGCGACCGCAATCGCCTGGCTGGGAGCCTGGACCGCCGCCAGCATGGCCTTCGCCGCCTTTTCCCTGCGCCGCTCGCGGGGGTGAGGAGAAGTCGCGTAGCGACCGTGGACTGCGCGCAGCCTGCTGCCGCTGTAGGCAGGCAGCCCGCTGCCGTGAAGCACGGGAGAATTCCGTATCCCGCTCCGTCCGCGGTTCGCCACACCCGGTGCTTCGCCTGTGCAGCGCCCCTCGCAGCAGGCTGCATCGGGACAGCGGCAGCAGGCTGCACGCAGTCCACGGCGGCTGCGCCGCGGAAGGCAAAACCCTCCCTCCGCATCCCGCACACCGTTTTGCTTCACCCCGACGCCAACCCGAGATAAAGAAAGCGCGGTGTTCAGACGCGGCGATGAAGTAATCGGAGGACGGTACCGGATCGAGGCCCCGGCAGGCGAAGGCAAGGCCGGGCCTCTCTTCGACGCGTCGCGGGTCGCCGACGGCCTGCCCGTAACGATCCGTTCCCTCGCCCCATCGCTCCGCAATCAGGCCCCGGTCATGGAACGGCTGCGGCAGCGGGCGGAATTTGCCACCGGCCTGGGCCATCCGAATCTGGTTCCAATCCTGGAAGTTTCCGAGGCCGGAACCGCCTTTCTAACTGCCGAACGCCGTTTCGACGCCCTGCCGCTCCTGCGGGTGGTGCGTGGCAAGGGGGCCTGCAGTCCCTACGAAGCCGCTTGGATCGCGGTGCAGCTTTCCCACGGCGTGGATTACCTGATCGCGAGCGGTGCCCATGGCTTCGACTTCACGCTCTCGGACGTTTACGCGGAGATCGGCGATCTGCGCCGCGAGGAGGAGTTCTTCTCCATGACCGTGGACCGCTGGCCGAATTTCAGTATCCGCCTCAATCCGCTGGCCCTGGACGGCGACCGACTGCCCGAGCGGATCATGGCGACTTGGTCCGACCCCGCCCTGCCACTGGTGCAGAGCATGGCGCGGATCGTCTTCAACCTGGTGACCGGCGGCATGGGCAATCCCCTGACCGAGCCGGTCATTTCGGAGAAGTTCACCGCCTCCCTGCGCGCCTGCCTTACCGGTTCCCAGCGCAGTGCCACTTGCCGCGACCTGCTGTGGACGCTTTTCGGCGACTTCGGGGATGGCGTCACCCGGTTGTTTTCTGTCGATAGCCCGATCCCGGAGCAGCCACCGATGCCTGTGCAGGCTGTGGCGAATCCCGTGACGGAGAACCGCACTCCGGCGGGCCCACCGCCTCCGCCTTCCCCGCTCTATCAGTCAACTCCTCCACCGCACGCCAAGAAGAAGAAATCCGGTAGTTTCGCCATCGTCGCGCTCCTGCTGGTGGGAGTCGCCGCCGGCGGCGGGTTCGCGTTCAAGTATTGGAAGGACGGGAAGGACCGGAAAGACCGCGAGGCGAAGGATACCCCTGCGGCTCCGCCTCAAATCGCGGTGACCGAACCGGAAGACAAGACTCTGGAGCCAAAGAAGGAACCGGAGCAGCCGCCGGTCAATCCGATGCCGCCCGAAACCGGAGTCGCCAAGAACGACCCGCCGGTGCCTGAAACTCCGCCCACGCCCGATCCCAAGCCTCCCGAGCCGCCGCCGGTGGAAGGGAAACCCGTGCCCGAGGGCCTGCGCGACTACCGCCTGACCAAGCGCGCCGAGGTCGAGGTCCAGGCGGTCTATTTCCTACAGGAGCCGAACCGCGTATCCGGCGGAACCTCTCCGCTGACGATCCGCGCCGAGGGCAATAGCTCCGGCCAGGCACGGATCGGCCTGAAGCGCGAGATGCTCGGCGGCACCGGCCAGATGTGGGATGGCTCCGTGTGGGTCGCCGCCTTCGTGGCCAGCCAGAGCCTCGGGCAGTCGGTGATCGACAACGAGTTCGAAGTAATTTCGACCGGCAGCATCGATGGTCCCTCGGCCGGGATGCTGATCACCACGGTGATGACCGCACTGATGACGGGCGAGCCGCTGAAGCCGGACACCACCATGACCGGCACCGTCAACCCGGACGGAACCTGCGGGCCGGTGGGCGGGATCATCCAGAAGCTGGAAGGCGCCGCGGCGAAGGGCATCAAGCGCTTCGGATACCCGGCCGGGAACCGCCTGATCATGGACCCTAACAAAGGCGGGCTGGTCGATGTCAAAGCCCGCGGGACCGAACTCGGGATCGAGACCGAGGAGATTTCCACCCTTGCCGAGGCCTATCTCTTCTTCACCGGCAAGATCCATCCGGGAATGGTCGGGATGGACGATGCCGCCAAGCGCCTGCCGGACGTCGATGTCTCCCTGCTGAACCGCCTGCGCGGCTCCCGCGAGCAGATCGCGAGCCGGGTCGTGCGCGCCGGCCGCTCGGCCATGCCCGACTTGGAACGCCTGGATCCCCAGAACCAGAAGTCGCTCCGGGAGCGGATCGACCTGATCAACGAGTATCTCCACGAAGCGGAACTCAAGGAGCGCAAGGGTGCCTTCGCGCTTTCGCTCTATCAGACCGCGAACGCCCTCGCCGCGATCAACCAGGTGGAGATCGACATCCGCATGATCGAGGCCAGCGGGAACGGCGGCGGCTTCGCGGGAGCCATCGCCAAGCTCGACGAGATCGACAAGGAAATCTCGATGGACCGGACTGCACTGGGCCGGAAGGTGACGGGCTATCTCACCACCGCCGACCTGAGTTCCCGGATCGATGCCCTGAGCCTGGCGGCGATGTTGCAGGAAGTGGAAATCCAACAGGTGACCGCCAACCAGAACCTGAGGCTGGCCGACCAGTTGGTGCGGGACAAGATCACCGATGCCGAGGGCAAGAAGCGGGTCCAGCGCCTCATCAACCAAGCCTCGGGGATGCTCAGTTACGCGAAGGGCCGCCTCGAATCGGCGGAGAGCTGGCAGTCGATCTCCTTTGCCACCGGCAAGGCGGAGATCGCGACGGACAAGGTTTTCTTCGACCAGCAGGGCAAGAGCTACGCGCTGGCCGCGGAGTCGTCCTTGGAACTTCTGAAATCGGTCGCTTCCGCCCGCTGGCAGATCGCCAGCAAGCAGCAATTCGGCGAGGCCTCCGTCAATTTACCCGACTCCGTATGGGCGATCGAACCTTCCTATCACTCGGCCGAGATCGCGGCGAAGCTGACCCTGAACCGCCGGATGACCATCAGCCGCGCGGGTCCGACCGAGAACGAGCCGGTCGCCGGAACGGGGGTCGAGGGTGCCTCCATCGATGTCTTCGGCAGCGGGATCTACGCCTATCTGGAGGTCGCGAAGATGATGCTCACCTGGTACAATTTCCCGGAGATCCAATCCGCGTCCGCCGACAACACCGCCTACTCCGTTGCATTCGGCAATTTCCTGGAAGCGGCCCGGATCAACGCCCTCGCCAAGGCCCGGCGGGCGGAGGCGGTGTGCGGCAGGATGCCGGAGTCGATCCTGCTGAACCTGCACCTCGGCAGCCAGCTGGCCAATGGCAGCGTGACCGAGAAAATGGCAGGCTTCGTGGCCTTCTGGAAGACATCGCTTTACAGCGATGTGGTGATCGCGGCGGGGAAGTCGGCACAGCAAGCGCCCAAGAAAAATGTTGAGGAAGCTCCTAACGGAAAGTAATCCATAGATCAACCATGCGCTCATCCTTCGCACCCAAGTCCCTTGTCGCCGTTGTCACCTGTCTCGCCATCACCGGCTGTGAGAACATGAACAGCGGCGCAGCCGCGGGGATTGGCGCGGGGATCGGGGGCCTGATCGGCAACGAGATTGGGGGCACCCGCGGGGCCTTGATCGGTGCTGCCGGCGGTGCCTTGGCAGGCTACGCCTTCGCGGAAAGCTACAAGGCCTCGCAGGCCCAGCAGCGCGAGGCGGAGCAACGGGCCGCCTACTACGCCAGCAAGCCGGCCTCCTCCAACAAGATCAAGCGCAGCAAGGCCAAGTATGTGGCCGTGCCGGTGAAGTCCAAGAAGAGCAAGGGCAACGATGTCGTGCTCGTGAACAAGGAAACCGGCAAGGCCGAGAGCGAAGCCTACGTCCCGAAATCCGGCGAAAGCTTCGACTCCGGCGAGGTCGTGACCGTCGGCGGCAAGGAAGCCGTGGTCGGCAGCTCCTTCCAGGGCATCTGAGCCAACCAAAGGCAGGGACCGCTCTCCGAGCGGTCCGGCTTATGACGGCGGTCTCATCCGAGGCGGCACTGGAGCGAGGGTTCGTGCCCTCCCCAGCCTGACCTTTCGGAGAAAGGTCCCTGCCTGTCCTTCAACAGAACTGGCATTGGGCAATTCCCGATGTTAAACCTCGATCCATGAACCGTCCCGGCGATTTGATCGCCAATGGCCGCTACCGGATCGACGAAGCGGCCGGAGAGAAAAAGTCGTGCGTGGTGTTCAAGGGCACACAGGTGTCCGATGGCGCGCTCGTGGCGGTGCGCGTGCTCGCGCCCTTCGTCAAGAAGCAGCCGCACGTCGTGGCGCGCCTGCGCTCGCGAGCCGAGTTCGCGATGGGCCTCGAACATCCGAACCTGGTGCCCGTCCTCGATGTCCGCGAGGACCTCGACACCTTCCTGGTCGTCGAGACCTGGTATGAGGCCCTGCCCCTGCTGCGGGTAGTGCGCGGCAAGGGTGCCTGCAGCCCCTACGAAACCGCATGGATCGCGGGCCAGCTCGCGCGCGGGGTCGACCATCTCATTACCAGCGGAGCACCGGGCTTCGACTTCACCCTCTCCGATGTCTACGCCGAGATCGGCGACCTGCGCCGGGAATCCGAGTTCTTCTCGATGACCGTGGACCGCTGGCCCGGCCTCGCCGTGCGCCTCAGCCCCCTGGCCCTCGATGGCGACGGATTCTCCGAGCGCGCGCTCGCGACCCCGGTCGACTCCGCCCAGCCGCTGGTCCGCAGCATGGCGCGCATCGTCTTCAATCTGGTCACCGGCGGGATGGGCGATCCCCTCACGGAGCCGGTGCTTTCAGAGAAGTTTACCGCCTCACTCCGCGATTGCCTCACCGGTGCCAAGCAGACCGGCACCTGCCGCGAGTTGCTGTGGACTCTCTTCGGCGACTTCGGCCCGGAGATCACCGCGCTGCTGCCCGCCGAACAGGCGGAGGTCGGCGATGAGGAGGTCGGCTCGCTGCTCGAACACCTCGACAAGCAGGGCGAGGAACTCGAGGGCCTGCTGCGCTACAAGACCTTCGGCAAGCAGGTCAAAAAGCAGCTCGCGATGCTGGAAGAGCAGCGCGCCGGGGTGCTCGACCAGCAACGCAAGATCCGCGAGGACGGCGAACGCGTCCGCGCTCTCGAGGACCGCCTGCAAGCCGAGCACCGCCAGATGGAAGGCCAGCGCGCCGAGCTCCAGCGCCGTGGCGACGAATTGGCCCGGCTCGAAAAAGAAGCCGACGAACAGGCCCAGGCCCGCGCCGGGGAACTCCGCCAGCGCGAGGACGAACTGGCCGCCCTCCACGCCGAGCAAGAGCGCGAGAGCCAGCGCGTGCGTGCCGAACTCGACCGTCTCAGCGTCAGCCAGGACGGACTCGCCCGCGAGAAGGAAGCCCTCGCCGCCAGCATCGGCCGCTACGAACAAGAGCAAAAGGACCTCGCCAACAGCCGCCAAACCGTCGAAGCCGAGCGCCGCAAGCTGGACGTCGAGCGCGAGCAACTCGATAGCCGCACCGGCGAGTTCCGCGAACTCAAGGCCGACCTCGAACGCAGTCGCGGCGACCTCGAGGAGCAGCGCGAAGCCCTCGCCCGCCGCCAGTCGGAACTCGAAGCGCGCGGTGCCGGCATCTCGGAAAGCGAGCGCCTCGTCATCGAGCAAAGGGAACTCGAAGCCCGCATCGAAGCCCTCCAAACCAAAGGCCGTTCCCTCGACGAACGCGAGTCCGCCCTGCGCACCAAGGAACTCTCGCTCGATAGCGCCAACCGCGCCCTCGTCCGCGAAGAGGACTCGCTCTCAGGCCGCCTCGGGGAACTCGAATCGAAGCTCTTCCTCGAACGCAGCCATCTGGCCGACAAGGAGCGCGAGATCCAATCGCGCGAGGAAACCCTGGCCGCCAAGGAACGCGATTGGCAAGCGAAGCAGGAACAGCAGCGCTCGCTCCAGGACGAGAAGGAACGCCTCGTCGCGGAACTGCGCGACAAGCTCGACGGGATGACCGCCGAACTCGGCACCGTCACCGCGGAGAAGCAGCGCTTGGAAAGCGAGCAGCAGCGCCTCCAGGCATCGCAGCAATCCCTCGGCCAGCGCTCGGACTCGCTCGACCGCGAGCGCACCGACCTCAAGGCCTTCGAGGCCAAGCTACGCGCGGAGATCCAAGGCGAAGGCGAAAGCATCACCCGCGAACACCGCGCACTGGAACGCCGCATCGTCGTCTACCGGCGCGTCACCCGCTTCGGCGTGCCGATCGCCGCAGCCGCCATCGTCGGCCTCGGCGCGCTGGTGCTTGCCAAGCCGAAATTCCCGGACAGTGCCAGCGCCGTCCGCGATATGCCGGAGTGGAAGCAAGAGTGGCTGCGCCGCAATCTCTCGAAGGAAATCGCCGAGCAAACCAGCGCCGGCAGCTGGCAGCAGGCCCTCGGCTCACTCCACCTCTACTCCCAGGGATTCAGCCGCCGCCCCGACGACGTGATGACCGCGGCCAAGCTCACCAGCGCCGCGCTCGCCAAGCAGTACGACGCCGCGCCCGACAAATTCCCCACCACCTATTCCGACAAGGACGGCCACGCCGTTCCAGTCGCACCCGCCCTCGCCGGCCTCTCGGGCTGGGGCATCGCCGATGCCGACCGCCTCCGCCTCCATCTCGATGCCCGCGAGGCCCTCCGCCAGGCTCGCGACGAGCACTCCCTGAAGGCCCGCGCCGAAGCCCTGCGCGCGATCGTCGAGCTGCGCCGCCTCTATCCGGATGTCGAGACTTGGCAAAGGGCGGTCACACCGGTCCTGACCCCGCTGATCGCCGGTTCGCTCAACGAAGCGATGGTCCTGTTAGAGCCGGGAACCTCGGGCCAGGAATTGGCGAAGAGCTTCCGGGAAGCCTTCTCCAGCGAACAAGTCCTCAAGGACCTCAAGGTTCTCGAAGAGGGCGGCTTGAAGGAAGCCGGAGCCCTCCGCGTGGCCGGGGAAGCCCTAGCCGAAATGACCAAATCCGGCGTGCCCGATGCCGCCGCCCTCGTCGCCTTCATCTCCGACCGCCTCGCGGAAGACTGGCCGGTCGAGATCCGCACCCGTCTCATCACCGTCCTCATGAAACACGTCGCGAACTTCCGCGGCCAACTCCGCAAGGATGGCATGAGCTTCGTCGATTCCCTGGAAAGCACCGCCAGCAAACCCGCCGAATTGACCGCCGTCGCCGAACACCTCTGGCGTCACCTGAAGGCCGACTACATCCCCGACTGGTTCAGCCGCGACCAACGCCGCGAACTCTACGGCTTCGTCGGCGACGTCCTCACCCTTCACGCCGGAAAAAATCCCGACCTCCATGACGCCTACGGCACCGCCGCCCGCGAGGGCGACGACGTCGGCAAATACTGGCTGGGCCGCGGCTCGATCGGCAGCTCGCTCCGCCAAAGCGACCCGAACGATGCGGACTCACCCAAGGTCATCGGAAACCGCACCGAGTACGACGACGGCCGCAAGTTCCTGGAAGAAGCCGCCGCAAGCAAGAATCCGGAGGTCCGCCAAGAGTCCCTGTGGGTGCTGGCGGAAACCGATCTCTTGCTCGGTAATCTCCCCGCGGCAGCCACCGAAGCACGCCAGGCGCACGAGGTCGCCAAGGGCATGAAATCGTCCCTCATGCTCCTCCGCAGCCTGCGCCAACTCCGGGCACTGGCTCCCACACCCGCCCTCGATACCGAGATCCAGCTCAGCGCTAGCGAGGCCTCCCGCATGGTCCGCCAATCCTCCGCCGATCCCAAGGCACCCGACCTTCTCAACGAACTCTTCGCCTCCCTCTATGCCATCCTCAAGGACGAGGTCAAAGCCGACCCCGCAACCGTGGCAGAGCTGAAACTTCAATTCGACCTCGCGGCCTCGGACCCGAAACTGGCCGGCATGCGCTTCGCATCCCGCGCCACGTGGAAGAATGCCGGCTACCCTCCCTTCGAAGGTCTCAGTGAATACGACCGCAAGCGGCAGACCTTCGAAGACTTCTGGGAAAGCGCCCGCGCAGGCCACCAAATGGCCCGCGATGCCGCTGGCAGCTTCGGCCTCGACTGGCAGCAGGACAAGGAACCCGCAGTCAGAAAAGCCCTCGGCGAGTAACCCCGGGTGCGCGGACTTTAGTCCGCCGCGAGGGTCCTTGGAAAGGCGCACCCACGCAAACACCCCGCCGCATGCCTGCCCCCGGGACCGCGGAGGCTGTAAAGGCCGGAGACATGGGTTACACTCGTTCGGGGACATGGGTTACACTTTTCGGCCCGCAGCCATGAGCCGCGCGCGCGGCTCATGGCTGCGGCGGCCGGCCCACCCGCCGCTCCGACAGGGGCGCGTAGCCGCTCTCCCCGGTCGCGCGGTGTTGCGCGAAATCCGCCACCCCGATCCGCTTCCAGCAGTAGTAAACTTCGAAGCTTTCTTCCCCGATCTGCCGCAGCGCCACCTCCTCCCCGCGGAAGGCCTCGCCGATGCTCCACAACACGCCGCGGAAGCTGATGATCCCCTTGTCCAGGACCCTTCTCACCACGTCTTCCCCGCCATACCAGGCCCCGGCTTGCGGCAGTTGCACCGGCATCGCCCGCGGCGAGATCCGGTAGCGGCTCGCGGGCGTGTCCCCGCCCAGCGAATGGTGGGGCCGTTCGTGGTGTAGAGGGTGCGCCACGGCGCGAACTCCCGCCGGCAGTGCGCGTGGTCCCGCCACACCGTCGTGCGCGACAGCACTTCGGCTTGGAAGGTGCGGTGGAAGCGCTCCTCCTTGCCCTGGGTCTGCGGGTGCCGCGGACGCCCGTGGTAAACCCTCACGCCCAGCCGCAGCAGCCACGCCTCGCATTGGGTGAAGTGTCCCTGGCTGTCGCCCCACGGCTTGCCGTTGTCGCACAGGATCGCCGCAGGCAGCCCGTAGAGCCGGAAAGCTCCTTCCAGCAGCGGCTTGAACTCCGCGTAGGTCTCGCCCGCGCAGGGCTCCAGCAGCAGGTTGAAGCGGCTGTGGTCGTCGAGCATCGTCAGCGCATGGCAGCGGCCGCCCGCCGCCAGTTCGAACCAGCCCTTGTAGTCCATCTGCCACAGCTCGTTGGGTTCCTCGCGCTCGAAACGCTCCCAGCCCTTGCCGGAGGGACCGGCCGGTTGCGACAAAAGGCCGTGCCGCCGCAGCACTTCCGTAATCGTGCTCGCCGAGGGCACATTCTTTTCCCCGCGGTCCTCCAGCCACCGCTTGAGCTTCCTGCCGCCCCACACCGGGTGCACGAGGCGTGCGGCCACGATCTTCTCCTCCATCGCCGCGGGAGTCTTGCCGGGGCTCTTGAGCGGCGTGCGCGAATCGTCCTCCAGGCCTTCGCCCTTGCGGTGCCGCTCCAGCCATTTGTAGCCCGCCGTCCGGCTGATGCCGAAGCGCCGGCACAACTCCGCAATGTTCGCTCCCCCGCGGGAGGCCGGTTCCACGAATTCAAGTCTCAGGTCCATAATTTTACAGGTTTTCCAAGGCATGGTTTGCTCCTCACCGGAGGTGTAAACCATGTCCCCGAACACCTGTTAACCATGTACCCGGTCTATACAGAGCCTCCGGCCCGCAGCATGGTCCCTCCCAGCCCGCCGATTCACGCGGTGCGTATAGATAGCGCCATCGACTCGCGGCACGCCCCGCGTGCCCGGTCGTCCTCAATCCTCAAACCCTCTCCCGAAGCGCTGGATCCTCTCCACCCGGACCTTCCGGCTGGGTCTCTTGGTGACGGCGTTCTTCTTGTGGCTCACCATCGATTCGCTCTTCTACCTGACGGCCTACCGGACGATTCACCGTGGCTCGCTCCGCGACTGGTCGAGTGAGCGCGTTATTCCCGGCGGAACGCCCGATGAAACGGGATCATTCACCGCGATGATCTATGGCGGCTGCATCCACGTAGGCTGGAACGACCGAAACGCGGAGAACGCGTCCTACTACGGAACGGATGAAAGGGTCCGCCTGACGGAAAGCGACCGTTTCTCATGGACCCCACGGGTATTCTGGGGAGCGGATTCGATAATGCGCCATCGCGGCGTCCGGATTCCCACTTGGCTGTTCCTTCTGGCTTGGCTCGGGATCTGGAGCTATTTTCTCCTGAAATCGGCGCGGCGTCACCGGAGTTATTTACGGCCCGATAACGTTAAGGATTCACACGGGGCGGCGGCGTAGCTGCCTTGGCTGCACCGGCGCACCGCCCGGCAGGAGCCAGCAGCGCCGCCAAAAACAATACCCAATTACCCAAGCTCCAATCACCCAATCTCTTCTCCCTCCTCTTCCTCCACCACGATCTTCGGAAACACCGGCTTCGGCTTCCCGGTCTCATGACCGTCCGCCACCAGGCCCCACTTCAGATCGTCCAGCTTCAAGGAAAGCAGGTCATCCATCCGCAACTGCGAGGCGATCCGCGCCGCCGGATCGGGCAGCACCGGCGAGATCAGCACCGCGCAATGCGCGAGGCTCTCCACCAAGTGATACAGCACCGCATCCAGGCGCGGCTTCAGCGCCGGGTCCTTCGCGAGTTCCCACGGCTTGTTGCGCTCCGCATAGGCATTGCACTGCGTCACGTGGCGGTTGATCGCCTTCAAGGCTTCCGCGATGTCGTAAGCATCCATCGCCACGCGATATTCACCGATCACTGCTTCCAAGGAAGCACGCAGCTTCACCTCGTCCTCCCCGGCTTCCGATACGGTCGTCACGATCCCGCCCGCGAAACGCGCGGTCATGTTCAGCGCGCGGTTGCACAGGTTGCCGAGCTCGTTCGCCAGTTCCTGGTTGTAGAGCATGATTAGACGCTCGACATCGAAGTCCGCGTCCTTGCCCGTCGTGATGTCGCGCACCACGTAGTAGCGCACCGCATCCGCTCCGAACCGATCGGCCAAGGCATCGGGATCGACCACGTTGCCAAAAGTCTTGGACATTGCCAGTACCTTGCCTTCTTCGTTCTTCCGGTTCCACCAGCCGTGGACCAGAATCTTGGGCATTTCCTCATCGGCGAAGCCCATCGCGTGCAGCATGCAGGGCCAGTAGATCCCGTGCGCCGGGACCAGGATGTCCTTGCCGATCACATGGGCCGCGCAGGGCCATAGCTTCTCGAACTCGGGCAGATTGCTGCCCTCCTTCGCCCGGTAACCGGCGAAGGAGATGTAGTTGATCAGCGCGTCGAACCACACATAAGTCACGTAGTTGGTATCGAAGGGAAACTCGATGCCCCAGCGCAGCCGCTCCTTCGGCCGCGAGATGCACAGATCCAGTTCGCTGGAGTTTGCCAAGGCGCCGAGCAGTTCGTTGCGGCGGATCGTGGGGGTCACGAAGTCCGGATACTTCTCCACGAATCCCTTCAGCCACTCCGCGTGAGCGCTCAGACGGAAGTACCAGTTTTCCTCGTCGCGCTCCTCCACCTGACCCCATTCCGGGCCAAACTCGCCGGCTTCGTTGCGGTCCCGGTCGGTCAGGAATTGCTCCTGCTTCACCGAGTAGAAGCCCTTGTAGCCTTTCTTGTACAACTCGCCGCGCTCGTTCAGATCGCTGAGGATCGCCTGTACGCAGGCCTTGTGGCGCTCGTCGGTCGTTTCCGCCCAGCCGTCATACTGCAGACCAAGCTTCTTCCACAGGTTCAGGAACAGCTTGGTCGTCTTGCTAGCGAAGGTCGCCGGATTGATCCCGGCCTCCTCTGCCTTCTGCTGCACCTTCTGCCCGTGCTGGTCCACCCCGGTCAGGAAGTAGACCTCCTCGCCGCGCAGCCGCTGGTAGCGCGCGATCACATCGGCCAATACCTTTTCATAGGCGTGTCCCAAGTGGGGTGCCCCGTTCGTGTAGTCGATCGCGGTGGTAATGAAGAACATGATGGGAAAATGACGGATTCAGAATTTCCGAACGACGAGACTGGTGCCTCCGCGCCCATGCTCAAATCCCGCCCCTCCCTTCACAAGACATTCGTCATTCGAGAATTCGGAATTCGTCATTCCTCCCTCACGACCCGCCCGCCCAACGACAGGATCCTGGCATTCGCCTTCGCCGACTCCGCCTCGCCGATCTGCCCGTCCCGTACGTACATCTGCGAAAGTCCGGTCCAGGCCAGCAAGTCGTTCGGCTTCAGCGTGGTGGCCTGCAAGCCGCAGCCGATCGCCTCCTTGATCTGGCCGAGCTTCAGCAGGCACATCCCGAGCGCGTGCCAGCCGTCGAAGAAGGCCGGATCCAGCGCCACGCAGCGGCGGTAGAGCAGCGCCGCCTCGTCCAGCTCCCCGAGCGCCAGGCAGCCGTTCGCATCGTCAAACAGCCGGTCGCGTTCGGAGTCGGGCATCGCGGATCAGGGCTTGGTCTTGGCGAAGGGATCTTCGATCCGTGTCGCGTCGAGACGCTCGCTGAGCCAAGATTGGAAGGCGTAGCGCTGCATCTCGTCGGTCTGCCGCTCGACGCCTTGGTTGACCCGCTCGTCGCGCGCCGGATCCTTCACCAGCTCGCGCTTCTCGACGAAGACGAAGAGCGCGCCGTCCGGCTTGATCACCGGGTCGGCCAGCGTGCCGGGGTCCACGGTCGCCGCGGTCTCGAAAAGGGTGGTGGTGTCGGCTTCGCCTTCAAGCTTGTCGGTCCTCTTGAAGGGGCCGTGGCTCTTCGGCTCCAGGGCGAGTTCCTTGGCGAGATCGGCGAAGGGCTTGCCAGCCTTGAGACCCTCGCGGATCTTGGTGGCCTTGTCCTCGGCATCCTTCTTGAGGGCCGCGGTGGCCTTCTCCTTGATGTAGTCGGTGCGGACCTCCTCCTTGGCTTCCTCGAAGGTCTTCGGGCGCGCTTCCTCGGAACCATCGAGGCGGGCGATAATGTAAGCGCCGTCCTTGAGCGGCAGCGGGGCCTCGGTGAAGCTGGTCAGCGGGTCGCTGGTGGCGGAGAGGCGGAACAGGTAGTCACCGAGCGGCGTCGGGGTGCTCTGGATGGTGCTCACGGCCAGTGCCGGCGGCACCGCCACACGCTGGAAGAGCTCCGTGCTCACCAGCTCCCAGCCGTTGTCGGCACCCAGCTTTTCGAAATCCTTGCCATTGCTGTTCTGGGTCGAGAGCCACATGGAATCCAGGGCGGTGAGCAGTTCGTCATCCGCGTCCCGCTTCTGCGCGGCGTATTCCGCCTCCTCTTTGGCCTTCCGCTCGGCTTCGGCCTTCTCCTCGGCTTTCTTCGCGTCTTCGCTCAGCGCGGTCGGCAGCTTGGGCGGCTCGGTCTTCTTCTCCGGGTACTTCGGCTTGGCGATCAGGTAGGTCACCTTGATCTTGCGATCGACCATGTACTTTTCCTTGGTCGTTTCCCAAGCGGTCTTGAGTTCCTCATCGGTCGGCTTGACCTGCTCCATGAAGGTCGGAAGCACGGTGCGCGCGACCTGGATGGTGACCTGCTGGTCGCTATTGGCGGTGCTTTCCACGGCCAACTGGCGGTTGCCTGCCAGGCCGCTGCCGACGATCTCCTTCATCTTCTCCGCGGTCAGGATGTCGCTGACCAGATCGATCCAGTCGGTCTTCTCCTGCATCCCGAAGCGGTGGAGCAATTCCACGAAATCATTGTAGCGAGCCTGGTCGAAGGCGCCGTTCTGGTCGGCGAAGGCCTTCATCACGCGGGCCTTGATCTCGTCCGGGCTCGGGTGGATGCCGAATTCCTTGCCGGCTGCCCGGAGGTTGAGGCGGTTGATGAAGAAGCGCCGCAGCCCCTGCTCGCCTTCCGCGCCGAAGGCACCCAGCTCCCCGGCGAAGGTGAACAGGCCGAGCTGCATCGCCATCTGGAAGTTCTGCTGGTTCTGCGCCAGGGACAGCGGGGCCTCCGCGAGCTTGCGGTAGTTGGTCGCGGTGTAGCTGGTCCCGTCCACGGTGAGCACCACCGGATTGTTCGTGCTGGCTTGGCTCGACCCCATGTTGTCGCCGAAGAAGGCCAGGCCGACGAAAAGTAGCGCGATCACGAAAATGATCAGGCCGGTGTACTTGCGGAGGTGTTCAATCATGGACGCTGCTTGGGGTGTGCCCGCGGGGCGCGGTAGTTAAAGGAGCCACCGGGGGGGCATCAACCCCTATTTGCAGGGGTTTGCGTCGCTTCCTCCTCCGGTCGCCCCGCGGCAGGGGGCGAACCCCGTCGACTTGGCACCGGTGGGAAAAACAAAATGTTGCGGCTGACAGTAGAAGCGTCCGGGCCGCCGTGGCTAAAATCCGGGGATCTCCCGGGGCTATTCCGATCCGTCCGATATCCAATCCTGGATATCGGACGGATCGGAATAGCCGGAGGATCCCCGCCGTCCGGGCAAAAAAAGAGCCGCCGGGGAGCACCCACTCCCCGACGGCCAAGTTCGCCAACCCTCGTCTTGCGACGGGAGCTGACAACTGCTGTTCACCCTTACATGAAAACTGCACTTGCGCGCGGTTTTCAGTGTTTCAGACAGGCCGGCACAAAGGGCGTTCAAATGTTTTCGAAGTTTTTTCGTCAGCGCGCGGGAAACCGCTCTTGCCGTTGACGGCAGCAGGGGCAGACGCTGTCCGGCGTGACAGGACACGAGATCCGCGACGCCCTTACCGCCGCCGGGGTGATGCCCAGCCGCCAGCTTGGCCAGAACTTCCTCTGCGACCCGAACATGGCGCGCTGGATCACCGAGCAGCTTGACGCCCGGGCGGCGGACACGGTCGTGGAAGTCGGCCCCGGGACCGGCGCGCTCACCTCCCATCTCGTCGGGAAAGTCCGGCGGCTGGTGCTGGTGGAGTTCGATTCCCGGCTCGCCGCCTGGCTGACGGAGCGCTTCGCCGCGGATCCGAGCGTGGAGGTTCACCATGCCGACGGCGCGAAGTTCGACATCCGCACGCTCTTCAAGCACCGCCCGGTCAAGTTCCTGGGAAATCTGCCGTATTCTTCCGGCGGGGCGATCCTGCGGAACTTCCTGTCCCGCCCGAATCCCTTCTGCCGGGCTGTGATCATGCTGCAGAAGGAGGTGGTCGAGCGCCTGGCCGCCGGGCCGCGGACCAAGGAATACGGACTGCTGACGCTGCGGGTGCAGAGCGAGTGGTCGGTCAAGCCGCTGCGCACGGTGCCGCCGGAGGCCTTCCATCCGCGGCCGCAGATCGACTCCTCGGTGGCGCTGCTGCTGCCGCGGGGGACGGAATTGCCGGCCTTCGATGCCCGCCGTTTCGATGAGCTGATCCGCCGCGGCTTCGCCCAGCGCCGCAAGCAGATGGGCAAGCAGATGCCGGAGACGCCGGCGTGGGAGGAGGCTGCCGCCGGGATCGGGGTGGCGGTGACCGCGCGGGCGGAGGAGCTCTCCCTGGGCCAGTGGATCGAGCTGACGCGCGCCTACGATCCGCATCCGCTGCGCGATATCCCGCAGCGGGACGAAGAGATCTTCGATGTGGTGGACGAGGCTGATGCCGTGACCGGCCAGGCGACCCGCCGCGAGGTCCATGAGAAGGGGCTGCTGCACCGCGCGGTCCACGTTTTCGTGATCAACCGCCACGGCGAGCTGCTTCTCCAGAAGCGTTCGCGCTTCAAGGATGTGCACCCGGAGGTCTGGGATTCGAGCGTGGCCGGGCACCTCGATTCCGGAGAGGACTACGTCACGGCAGCGATCCGGGAACTGGAGGAGGAGATGGGGGTCACGGGTGTGGCCCCGGACGAGATTGGAAGGATCGGCCCCTGCGCGGCGACGGGCTGGGAGCACGTGCGGCTGTTCATGGTGCGCTGGGACGGGACCCCGCGCTTCCCGTGCGCGGAGGTCGAGGCCGCGCTGTGGATGCAGCCCGAGGAACTCGGCAAGTGGATCGCGGCCCGGCCGGAGGACTTCGCCAGCGGGTTTTTGGAATGCTGGAAGCTCGCCAAGGGTTTGTGATCACGATGGCTAAGAAGTTTTTAGAAATGCCTTGTCTTGTTCTCTAAAATTCTTACCTTGCTGTTTGCACTCCCCGCAAGAAGCCACCCCCTGGCACTTCAGCACCCTGTCCCACTCCCATGAAACTTGCGAGTCGTTTACGGCGCATGGCTACCATGCGTACGCCCCGCCGTATCAATAAGTCACTCCTTCCGGCAATGACCTTGCTGGAACTAACCCTCGTTATCCTGATGATGCTGAGCCTGATCGGCATCCTCGCGATCGGCGCTCGAACCTGGAAGAAAGGAACCGACCGGTCGATCTGCATTATGAATCTGCAGGCGGTCCAGAAAGGAGTCCGGAGCTTCTCGAACATGTATGGATACGAGCCCGGGGCTTCGGTAAGCGGCCTCCAGGGCCAAGTTATCGGCGCCGGCCGTTTCGTCGAAAGAGCGCCCCTTTGCCCCAGTGACGGGACCTACGCCTCGGGCGGAGACGTGATTCCCTCGCGGGGATCGCTGTATTTTAACTGCTCGCTCGCCGGTACCGGCGAGCACCAGCCCTCGGGTATCGAAGACTGGTGATGATATCCGGGGATTTCCCGGATTGCAGGTGTCGGGAATCCGGGTGAAGCTTGCGCCCGGATTCCAATGGCACCGGCAGACGCGCACTCCCGCCAGCAGGCCCGGCTTTGGTCGGCGTCTTTCGGCATCTCCGCGCTCATCAATGTGCTGGTGGTCCTGCTGCTCGTTTTCTGGATCAGCTTCCGCTGGGTCATCGCGGCGATTCTGTATGAGATCCTGGCCGCGCTGGGCTTCGATGCCGCCTTTCTTGTAGCGGCTCCACCGCCAACGCCGCGGCCGCCCGCGGAATCGGTGGCGACGATCATGCCGGAAGTCGGGCCGGCGCGGGAGAAACTTCCGCCGTCGACCCAGCCTTTTGCCCGGACCTCAAAGGACCAGGAATCCGAGCGCCCGGAGAAGCCGGCTTTCACGGGGGACCGGAATACCACCGCGACGAGCGATGCGCCCGCCGTCGTGCCGGTCCCGGACATGCCCGCGCAGGAGGGCCGGGCACCCCGTTACGAAGGCGAGATCGAGACGACGGTCAGCCAGTATCAGGAAGGCGACCTGGCCCACGACCAGATCGCGCCCAAGCCAGCCGAGCCTTCTCCGCCCGCCGCGCCATCGCAAGGAAGCATGGCTGCCGAAGGGTCTCCGCCGTCTGCTCCTCCTGCGCAGGAAACGGCAGCGAACGGGCAGGGTGGCGAGCCGACTCCGCCCGCCGAGACCGCGGCGAACAAGGCCCCGGCCCCCGCTTCACCACCTGCCCCGCCCAAGGAGGCACTGGCTGCCGGTCCTTACCAAGTCGATCGCCAGGTGAAGGAGGAAACCCCGCCCGATCCGCCCAAGCTGCCTGCCCCCGACCGGCGCAGTGCGGCCCAATCGCAGGAGAGCCCGGCAAACCCCGCCGCGAAGGAGCAGCCGAAACCCGCGGCCCCTGCCAAGACCCCCGGCTTCCGCGGCAACCAGCAGAAGACCCAGCTCAGCGGCTCGATCACCCGCCAGGGCCGCTCCGCGCTGGATGTGGAGGATTCGCTGCTGGGCCGCTACCATTCCTCGCTGAGCCGAGCGGTCGAGAAGGAGTGGCAGTTGGCCTGCGTGCGGAACCGCGACTACATCACGCCCGGCCAGATCATCGTGCGCTTCGTCCTGGAGCCCAGCGGCAAGGTCCGCTCGCTGACCTTCGTCGAGGAATTCGGGGTGGGGAATATCCAGAAGGGCTTCACCTCGGAAAGCATCCGCACTGCCGCGATCCCGCCCTTTCCCGCCGAGTTGAAAAAACAGCTCGATGGCGACCCGCTCGAGATCACTTACAGCTTCACGTTCTGAATTCCATGCCCGTTCCCGTCCTCTCCGCGCTCGATTTCAAAACCATCGGCGACTTCTTCAACCAAGGCGGCATCTTCATGTACGCGCTGGCGCTGACGTCCTTCGTCGCGCTGGCCGCCATCGTCTTCAAGATCCTGTCACTGGCCCGCGGGGCGGTGATTCCGGGGGAACTGGAGGTGGAGGTGACGCGCGCGGAGGCGACCGGGGATGCCGGCGGGCTGGTGAATGCCTCCGCCAGCGGTGCCAGCACCCTGGCACGGCTCTGCCAGGTGGCGCTGCGGCATCGCGGCAAGCCACGGGCCGAGATCACGGAGGCGGTACAGTCCTCCGCGCGGGATGAGATCGTGCAGTTGAATTCGGGGATGATCATCCTTGATACGATCATCACGGTCGCGCCGCTTTTCGGCCTGCTGGGCACGGCGAGCGGTCTGGTGGTGATCTTCGACGGGCTGGGTCCCACGCCTGACCAGACCCTGCTCGCCCGGGGCATCGGGCGGGCGCTGGACAATACCATCGTGGGTCTGGCGGTGGCGGTGCCGGCGGTGGTCGCCTATGGCTGGTTCAGCCGCCGGATCGAGGTGCTGGTCTCGCGGCTGGAGTCTCTGCTGGCACGAGTGGCCCGGATTTGCGAGGGCGCGCCGGGGGGGCATGCGCCCGCAGCCCATGGGGCCGCCACGACGGAGAAAGTCGTCCCGCCTCCCGTTCTTCCCCGCGTCCCTGAACGACCATGAAATTCGAGCGCCCCATCCGCCGCTCGCGCGGCATCATGATCATGCCGATGATCGATATCCTGTTCGTGGTGCTGATCTTCGTGATCTTCACCACGGAGCAGAAGCGGGCCCGCGCGGTCCTGCGGATCGAACTGCCGACGGTGAAGGAAGTTCCAACCTCCACGGTGACGGAATCGAGCTCGATCCTGTCCGTGGACAAGCTCGGCACGATCTCACTGGACGAGATCCGGGTGCCGGACATCGCCCTGCTGGAAGCCTACCTGAAGGCGTATGTGGACAAGAACCCGGGGCGGAAGCTGGAGCTGGAGGCTGACAAGGAATTGTCGCTCGAGAAGCTGCTGGCGGTGTGGGACGCGTTGACCCGTGCCGGTATCCCGATTAAGGACGTGCCCGCCCGCATCCGCCTACCGCAGGAAGCGGGCGGTTCATCCCGATGATTCTCGAAATCGTTCAATACGGTCACCCGGTCCTGCGCGAGCGCTGCAAGCGTGTCGAGCAAGTGGATGACGCCATCCGCATCCTGGCAGACGACATGCTGGAAACGATGTATGACGCCAATGGCGTGGGCCTGGCCGCCCCGCAGGTGGGCGTCGCGATCCGGCTTGCCGTGATCGACGTCGCGCACGATCCCGACTGCATCAGCTTCCTGAAAGTGGATGGCAAGGATGCGCCGCTGGCCTCGATCATGCCGCTGAAGTTCATCAACCCGGAGCTGGAGTTCATCGCGCCCAAGGAGCGGGATACGGAAGGCTGCCTGAGCATCCAGGATCTGCGCGCCGAGGTGAATCGCCCGGCAGCGGTGAAGGCGACCCTGCCGCAGTTGGACGGAAGCGTGCTGGTGATCGAGACGGACGGCCTGCTGGCACGGGCGATCCAGCACGAGACGGATCACTTGAATGGCGTGCTGTTTACTGACCGGGTTTCGCCGGCGATGAAGATCAGCTTAAGGCGGAAGTTGCGGAGATTGGCGGAGGATGGGTGAGCCGGGCGTGCAGGGTGAGCATTTCTGCCGGCCCTCCGGGGCGGGGTGATGTTGTGGTCCCAACCGGTGGTTTCCTTGCACTCCACCACCGGCTAATTTCCGACGCACCTCCGGCGCTGGGAGGGGGACTGGCGAGGACAGGGATTGTGCGGGCGTCGCGACGGCAGATGGCAGTCGCGACGCGGTGAGGATGCGCTGTCCGGGGCGATCAGGCCCGGCGGCGGCGGAGAAGAGCCGTCGAGGCTAGTCCTGCGAGGAGTGCGGCTGATGGCTCGGGAACGGCTTGCCCGACGGTGCTGATATAGGTCTGCGGGGATGGGCTCAGCAGGTAGGAGTCGTACTCACCATCTGCCGGAGCAGCAGCGGTGTAGTTGGGCAAGGTAATGGTTCCCGCGGACAGAGTGAAGATGTCGCCGGCACCAAAGGTCAATATGGTCTGAGAGGTAAGCATCAGGTCCAAAGGGTCAAGATCCCCCTGCACGGGAATCGCGGTGAAGTAAACGCCGTTCAAGGGGATCGTGCTGGCGTCGTCTGAAAACGCGGCGGTGGATGAACCCAAGCCGACCATCGGCGTGACGCTGCCCGCGCCTTTGATGATAAGCACAGTGGTGGTTCCGGGTCCGGTCATCTCGTAGCTGACCGCGGTGGTAACCGTGATCACCAAGGTGTTCGCGTCCGACTTGTTGAAGGTGAGGGTGACTGCTGCCGAAGCGCTACCGACGGCGAACAAGGAGGCCAGCAGGATGGGTGTTAGAGACATGGGCGTGCTATTAGCACGATAGGGGAAGATGTGTCAATAAGGTTAATGTTAGAATCAATACTTGTTGATATCGTGCATGTTGCGTGGAGGGGCGCGGATGTGACGGAAGCGTAACTGGCGCCGGATCGGCGCTTCAAACACCTCCGGCGGTGGTGGATTGGCCGGGTTATCGGTGAGCAGTTGCCCGGACCGCGAAGTGACCCGGCGTACCCCGGCTTACGAGGACGGCGTCCTTTTCATGGGTCTCCGTCAGGTTTTGCTGAAGCTCTTCAAGGAATCTCTCCATGTGGATCGGCGTGCCCCTTTGCGGCGGGTGCCGTAGAACGCCGTCATGAATCCATCCCTTCGTTTCCCCCTTTTGCAATCCTGCCAGCTGTTCCTTCACCTTTGGGAAGATCCGGAGCTCAAGCGGGATAACAGGAGGCGGCGTGGAGGCGAATTCAATGCGGCGATCTCCAATCTGCAGCGCACGAAAGCGGCGATGCCCGCCGCATTCCAAAGCGGCTGCGCCGCCCTCTTGGGCAGACGTATCTTGATTCATCAGCAAACCTGACGGAGAGCCCTTTTCATGACACGGAAAGCTGGAGAAGGCGGTACGGCGAAAAAGACGCCGCCGAAGACTGGGACGGGCGTGCAACAGGTGAGATGCGCATTTCCGCCAGCCCTCCGGGGCTGGGTGATTCTGTGGCCCCGACCGGTGGTTCCGTTGCACTCCACCACGGGCTAATTTCCGACGCAGCTCCGGCGCTCGGAAGACGCGGGTAGCAGGTGGAGCCGCGCCGCGGATCTGCCGGCACCGGAGGACGGGCGGGGAAGTCTGTCAGCATCGTGGACAGCTCGGCTGGCCTGCATAAGGTCGTATATTATGCCAGCATACGCCGCCGCCCATCTCCGCTCCGTCCAAATGGGAGAAGACATCGTTGGGTATCTCCGCAAAGTGGATGCGACCTTGCCGCCTTTCAATGGCCGCTTCCTCACCCACGGGAAGACCCCCGAGGTCATGGACGGCGAATGGCCAGGGCATCTGGTCCTGATCGAGTTTCCCGATCTGGAGCAGGCCCGGGGATGGTATCATTCGCCGGCGTACCAGGCGATCCTGCCGCTGCGGACCCGGAACTCCGACGGCAGTGCCATCCTTGTGGAAGGCGTGGATGCGGACTACCGGGCAGTCCATTTCCTGGAATCCATCGGCTTGGGATGAGCCTTGGGGCCGGGGATACAGAAGGTGACCGCGGCGAGTGAGCGGGATGACAGGGGATGTGGCTCCCCAACGAGCGGGGTCTACGAAAGTGGTAGCGCCGCTCCTCTTCGCTTGAGGCTCACGCGAAGTTCCGGATCTTGAGGCAACCCACGCGCTACCGGATGAAAATCCCAGTCGAAGCTATCAACCATGTCGGAATCGTCGTCACCGATCTTTACGGCGAAGTGCTGGGCTTCCCGAGGCATCATGTGCGGCCGTCCTGGTTTGTCCTGAATGCGACGGCGACGCTGCATTTGGTTCCCTTGGGAGATCCGTCTGCCGTCGAGCCGCCGCATCATGCTTACCGGCATGTGGCCTTGCAGGTGCCGGACTTGCGGGCGGTACTGCGGGTGCTGTTAGAGGGAGGGCTGCGGGTGATGCAGGCGGGATTCGATGGCAGCGAGCGCGAGTTGACGGCTCCGGAGGATCCGATGGATTTCGGGGTGGGGACGCTGTTCGTGCGGGATCCGGACGGGAATCTGGTCGAGTTCCTGCAGCAGGGGCACGGGCTTTTCACGGAGGAGATGAAGCCGCGGATTGAGGGGAATGAAATTTGCAAGGAGAGGCAGGAAGAGGGTACGCGGTTGGGCGGGCCAAGTTGGCTTTTGGCGGGCAGCGCCCGGCCGGTCTCAGCAGGGTCTTCGGAGGGGTAGGGGACGCTGGCGTGGATTCGTTGATGTCCTTGAAAAAGAATGAGGCAATCGGGCATTTGGAGGCTCGACTTTAGGCAATCGTGAAGCTATTCACCGCCTCGCGCCACAGCCACCCCTCACCAGACCTGAACTCATGAACAGCAGCCGCGGTATTTTCGAACCCCAGGAGGGCTTCGCGCCCGCTCCGCCCGCCAAGAGCCCTTTCGCCGTGGCTGATGAAGGAGCGGCTTCGAGCCCGTTCGCGGTGGTGTCCGAACCGGAGTCGCCGTTTGCCTCCCTGCGCGAGGAAAACCCGCCGCGGCTGGCCCCGGATCCGAACCGCCCGGTGAAGCTGCCGGAGCGCCGCCCGGTAGCCGGTGATCCGCCGCCGGTCGAGGCGCGCTCGCCCTTCGCGGCGGAAGCGATGACCGGTTCGCCTTTTGAAGCGCCGGTGGCCGTCGATTCGCCTTTTGCCACGGCAGCGCCGGTCTCTGTCGCGGCTGCGGCTGCGGCAGCCGCGCCTTTCGCTTTCTCCCACGAGCCCGTGCCTGCGCCGCCCGCGGTGCCGGTCCACCAACCCGTTGCCGCTCCTGCTCCCGTGTCAGCGCCGCCGCCCCTTTCCACACCGCCGCCCGTGTCTGCATCCGCGTCCTTCGAAGCCGATCCCTATGATTCCGACTCCCGCACGATCCGCCAGCTTGAGCTGCGCGCGATCTTCGGCGTGGACCGCGAACTGAGCGCCGACGAGATCCTGCAGCGCGCCCGCGCGCTGCCGGGGATCCGCCACGTCTCCCGCATTCCGACGGCGGATAATGCGACGATCGATGCCTTCAAGCGCGTGATCGGGGGCCTCGGCTTCGCCGGCCAGGTGAAGCTTTATTGCGGCAGCGTGCCGATCGAGTTCGTCCGCGAAGGCGGGGTGATGCTCGCGGTGCAGAACGATGGGACCTTCGCTCCCGGCGTCCGCGAGACGCTGATGATCGTGGCCCGCGAACTCGGGAAGCTTTGAGTTTGAGGCCGGCCTGCGCGCCGCAGTCGCCATGACGGTGGAGCAAGACAGCCGGCAGGTTTCGGTGAAGGTCGCCCTCGCGGGGGCGGCCGATACCGGGAAGCTGGCGATCCTGCGGGCGGTGGCGGCGCGCTGCGCTTCGGCCACGGTGCGCGAGCATTTTGTCGGCTCGATCCGGGTGCACCGGGTCGAGTGGACCGAACCGCAGACGCTGCCGGACGGGCGTTTCCTGCATGTGGCGGCGCATTCGCTGAGCGGGCCGATGGAATACAACGCGGCGGAGGAACTGCTGCTGCGGTCGGTCGCCGGGATTGTCTTCGTGGTGGATGTGGATCCCACGCGCTTCAAGGCGACTTGGGAGAGCCTGATGCGGCTCTCCGACAATACGAAGCGGAATGGCTACGATCTGGATGGGGTGGCGCTGGCGCTCCAGTATCACCGGGCGGATTTGCACCCTGAGATCGATCCGGCGCTTCTGGACAAGCGGCTGGGGGTGCCGCCGGGATTGATTCCGCGCTTTGTTTCTTCCAGCCGGCAGCCGGATGCGGAGGGGCTGGCGTTTGACTCGGTGATCGAGCAGATCAAGGAGAGGCTGGAGAGGGAGGGGGAGGCGAAGAAGGGGAGGTAGGTTTGGGAAGGAAATTGGGTGATTGGAGATTGGGCTATTGGGTTCCGCTCTTTTCGTCCTCCCGATCGGTTCCCGTTTCCATTCTCGGTAGAGGCTTCCGGCGGCGACAAGAGTGTCGCCGCTCCTTATGCTGACGCCTTATCGGGGCTGCACGAGCAGCTTGCGGCAGGCCCAGACGTAGTTGGCACCGGAGATCAGGGTCAGGGCGACGGCGATCCAGAGGGAGACCGGGGCCAGCCAGGACTTCGGATTGGCCAAGTCGCGCAGCATGCCGCCGAGCTTGCCCGGGTCCTTCATTGAGGAGAAGGTCAGCCAGACCAGGCCGGTGATGCAGTAGGTGAGCTGGAAGGTGGTCTTCCATTTCCCGAGGCGGTCCGCGGCGAGGACATGGCCCGCCTCGACGGCGATCTGGCGGAGACCGGTGACGAGGAACTCGCGGGCGATGATGAGGGCGGTGACCCAGACCGGGCAGTGGTAGCCGCCTACCGGTTGGGCGGAAAAATACACGAAGGCAGCGCAGACGAGGATCTTGTCGGCGAGGGGATCGAGGAGTTTGCCGAGGGGGGTGACCATGCCGAGCTTGCGGGCCAGGTAGCCGTCCAGCCAATCGGTGGCGGCGGCCACGGAGAAGGTGATCAGGGCGATGGTGAAGCCGGTGGTGCCCGGGAAGCCCACCGCCGCCACGAACACCGCCGTGAGAAAGAGGCGGGAGACGGTGATTGCATTGGGCAGGTTCACGCGGCGAATGTGGGGAATGCATGGCATCATGGCAACAAGGGGTTGCACCGATGCCGCGGCTTCAATACACCGCCGCCGTTTCCCAACCGTCTGTCACGATCATGAGTAATAGCGATTTCGGCCTCATCGGCCTGGCTGTCATGGGCCAGAACCTCGTCCTCAACGTGGAATCCCGCGGATTCCAGGTGTCTGTTTTCAACCGTACCACTTCCGTCACGGAGGAGTTCGTGGCGGCCCACCCGGATAAGAAGCTGGTGGGGGCCAAGAGCCTGGAGGACTTCGTCAAGTCGCTGGCCTCGCCGCGCAAGGTGATGATCATGGTCAAGGCCGGCGCTCCGGTGGATGCGGTGATCGAGTCCCTGCTGCCGCTGCTCGATAAGGGCGACATCATCATCGACGGTGGCAATTCGCTCTACACCGATACCGAACGCCGCGACAAGTGGCTGGGCGATCTCGGCTTCCGCTTCATCGGCGCGGGCGTGTCCGGCGGTGAAGAAGGCGCGCGCAAGGGCCCCTCGATCATGCCCGGCGGCCCGGCCTCCACGTGGGACGTGATGAAGCCGATCTTCGAGAGCATCGCGGCGAAGGTGGATGGCGAGCCTTGTGTGACCCACATCGGTCCCGGCGGTGCCGGCCACTATGTGAAGATGATCCACAACGGGATCGAGTACGGCGACATGCAGCTTATCTGCGAGGCGTACAACATTTTCAAGGCAGCCGGTTTCGAGCCGGAGGAGCTGGCCGAGGTCTTCACGGAGTGGAACGAGGGCGACCTTGAGAGCTACCTGATCCAGATCACTTCCAAGATTTTCGCGCAGATCGATCCGGAGACGAAGAAGCCGCTGGTCGACCTGATCCTCGACACGGCCGGGCAGAAGGGCACCGGCAAGTGGACGATCATGAATGCGGTCGAAAACACCGTGGTGATTTCGACCATCAATGCCGCGGTCGAAGCGCGCATCCTGTCTTCCATGAAGGACAAGCGGGTGGCCGCCGCCAAGAAGCTGGAAGGCCCGAAGCCGAAGATCGACGAGAAGAAAAAGAAGCTGGTGAAGAAGGTGCACGACGCGCTCTTCGCTTCCAAGATCATCTCCTACGCGCAGGGCCTGGACCTGATCGCGACGATGGGCAAGGAGAAGGCCTGGGGCCTCGACCTCGGCAAGATCGCTGCGATCTGGCGCGGCGGTTGCATCATCCGCGCGCGCTTCCTGAACGACATCACGGACGCCTACCGCAAGGATCCGGAGCTGAGCAACCTGATGCTGGCTCCTTACTTCACCGACCTGCTCAACGAGTTCCAGGAGAACTGGCGCGAGGTGGTTTCGATTGCGACGCTGGCCGGGATTCCGGTGCCGGCCTTCTCGGCCTCGCTGGGTTACTACGATAGCTATCGTAGCGCGGTGCTGCCGGCGAATTTGCTGCAGGCGCAGAGGGATTTCTTCGGCGCGCACACCTACGAGCGGACGGACAAGCCGCGTGGCGAGTTCTTCCACACGGATTGGCCCGAGGTGATCGGTTGAGGCCGATGATTTTTGAAGACGGCCGGGAGTGATCCCGGCCGTTTTTTTGTGGATGAGAGCGCGGAATGGCAGTCGCGCAGCGACCGTGGACTGCGCGCAGCCTGCTGCCGTGAAGCACGGGAGAGTTCCCTAACCCGCTCCGTTCGCGGCTCGCCACACCCGGTGCTTCGCCTTTGCAGCGCCCCTGGCAGCAGGCTGCGCGCAGTCCACGGCGGCGGAGCCGCGGAAGGCATACTGGGAGTGCCGCGGCACTGCCCGGTAGAATGGTCCTCGGAAGCCCGCCACCATGCCTGCCCCGGGAGCGCGGAGCCTGTATAGACCGGGTACATGGTTAACAGGTGTTCGGGGACATGGGTTACACCTCCGTCGAGGATAAGACCATGCCCTGGCAAACCTGTGACCTGATGGACAAGAGACGTGAATTCGTGGAACTGGCTTCGCGCGAGGGAGCCAACAAGGCGGAGCTGTGCAAGCGCTTCAAAATCAGCCGCAAGACCGGCTACAAGTGGCTGGCGAGGCATCGCAAGGGCGAAGGCCTGGCGGACGTGCCGCGCAAGCCGGCGGAAAGCCCCGGCAGGACCAAGGCGGCGATGGAGGACAAGATCGTGGCCGTCCGGCAAAAGCATCCGGTGTGGGGCGGCAGGAAGCTCAAGCGGTGGCTGGAGGACCGCGGGGAAAAGAATGTGCCCTCGGCGAGCACGATTACGGAAGTGCTGCGGCGGCACGGCCTTTTGTCGCAACCGGCCGGTCCCTCCGGCAAGGGCTGGGAGCGCTTCGAGCGCGAGGAACCCAACGAGCTGTGGCAGATGGACTACAAGGGCTGGTTCGAACTGGCGGCGGGCGGCCGCTGCCATGCGCTGACGATGCTCGACGACCACAGCCGCTTCAACCTGCTGCTGGAGCCCTGCGCGGGCGAGACCTACGCGGAGTTCAAGCCGCTGCTGGAAGGAGCTTTCCGGCTCTACGGGTTGCCGGCGGCGATCCTGTGCGACAACGGCAAGCCGTGGGGCGACAGCCAGGGACACTTCACCCAATGCGAGGCGTGGCTGCTGCGGCTGGGCGTGAGGGTTTACCACGGGCGTCCGCGGCACCCGCAGACCCAGGGCAAGGAGGAGCGCTTCCACCGCACCTTCCAAGCCGAAGTGCTGTCGCGCACGACGGTGTGGCGGGACCACGCGCACTGCCGGCGGGAGTTCGCGCCGTGGCGCGGCATCTACAACCACGAACGGCCCCACCATTCGCTGGGCGGGGACACGCCCGCGAGCCGCTACCGGATCTCGCCGCGGGCGATGCCGGTGCAACTGCCGCAAGCCCGGGCCTGGTATGGCGGGGAAGACGTGGTGAGAAGGGTCCTGGACAAGGGGATCATCAGCTTCCGCGGCGTGTTGTGGAGCATCGGCGAGGCCTTCCGCGGGGAGGATGTGGCGCTGCGGCAGATCGGGGAAGAAAGCTTCGAAGTTTACTACTGCTGGAAGCGGATCGGGGTGGCGGATTTCGCGCAACACCGCGCTACCGGGGAGAGCGGCTACGCGCCCCTGTCGGAGCGGCGGGTGGGCCGGCCGCCGCAGCCATGAGCCGCGCGCGCGGCTCATGGCTGCGGGCCGAAAAGTGTAACCCATGTCCCCGAACAGGTGTAACCCATGTCTCCGGCCTTTACAGGCTCCGCGGTCCCGGGGGGAAGAGCCGTCCGTTGCTTGGGCTGTCAGGGACCGTTCTGCCGGGCGGTGCCACGGCGGTCCCAGTGGGGGCCGTCCGTGGGGGCGGGCTGTCAGGAACCGTTCTGCCGGGCGGTGCCACGGCGGTCCCAGTGGGGGGCCGTCCGTGGGGCGGGCTGATGCATTATGCCCCCCGAGGCTTATCTTTCACGAGATCCCGCGAGTTCGCGGAGTGATGCTTCATCCTGTCTGACAAGTATCATGAGCGGAAAGCATGGTGCACGAAATTGTCACTCGCGGAGGGATGAATCGGCATGGCGGGCACGTATGTTGCTCGTGGTTTGCGACCAGCCCTTGCACCACACACCATGAACACACCCAACGAGTCTGCACCCTTCCCCGACTCGACGACGGTGGTTCCCGAATTGGTTTTCGGGGACTACTGGAGTCCGGAAGCGGTGTCCAATTTGATCCGCTCGAAGTGCGCCTGCGGCGAGACGCCCTCCTTCCTCTTCCTGGGGAAAAAGGAGACCGGCTTGCTGCGCGAGCACCTGGCAGAAGTCTTCGGCAACGATGCGGTCGCCACGCTCCATGATACCTACTACATGGGTCTGGAAGTGGTGGAGATCGAGGTCGAGAGCTTCTTCTTCACCGGCGGCCGCAAGACGGTCCGCACGCTCCAGTATCCCCTCGCCCGGCGTCCCGCCGCGCGCGATCGCGAGATCGAGGCGCTGTGGCAATTCCGGATCTGATCTCCCCCCGAAAGGGCGGCCAGCGCCCCGCTCGTCCGCAAGGCGGGCGGGGTGCCGGCGGCCCATAGGTGAGATGAGGCTGTTGAGGATTTGACGGCTCTTCGTCGGATTTTGCCGAGGGAATCAACTTCAAATCACCTGATCGGGATCCCTGTCTTTCCTCCGTTCCCTCCTGCCTTTCCTCCTGTTAAAAATCCGGATGCCCGCTCGGGTCTCGATCCTTCGACTCGATTCGTGGTGCCTGCTTGTCTGGTCGCGGGCCTTCCTTTGCAATTTTGAACAGGAGGAAAGGCAGGAGGAAAAGGAGGAAGAAGAAGAGTCTCTCTCCGGCGGGTTTGTTGTTGAGATTTAACCGCGGATTGCGCGGATGCCGCGGATGAACAGCCGGGTCAAACCAAAGACCGGATGTCTCCAATCGTGCAGGCGCGTCGATCCCTCGTTCCTATCCGCGATATCCGCGCAATCCGCGGTTGATTTTTTCCCGCACTGGGGCGCGAGACGCACCCCCTCCTTGTGGCGCGGGATCTGCGGAAAGCGGTCAAATCTCCGCGGATGCTGCCCAAATCTTCCGATAGGGTTGCTTGGAGCGGGCATAGCCGTTTTGATGGCGGGACATGAATCCGCCCTCCCGCCACGCCGATCTCCTTGCCTGGGTCGAGGAGATGAAGACCCTCTGCCAGCCGGACACCGTGGAATGGTGCGACGGCTCGCGCGAAGAGTGGGACCGGCTGTGCCAGCTTATGGTCGATAAGGGCACCTTCACGCGGCTCAATCCGGAGAAGAGGCCGAACTCGTACCTGGCGCGCTCGGCACCGTCCGACGTGGCGCGGGTGGAGAACCGGACTTTCATTTGCTCCCGCCGCAAGGACCTGGCCGGGCCTACCAACAATTGGATGGAGCCGGGGGAGATGAAGACGCTTCTCTTGGAGAAGTTCGCGGGCTCGATGAAGGGCCGCACGATGTATGTGGTGCCCTTCTGCATGGGGCCGCTCGATTCACCTTTGGCAAAGATCGGCGTGCAGCTCACCGATAGCGCGTACGTGGCGGTGAACACGCGGATCATGGCGCACATGGGCCGCAAGGTGCTTGACCGCCTGGAGGAAGAAGCGGCGGGCGAAGGCCACTCGCGGCGCGACGGGCATGGCGTCTTCATCCCCTGCTTGCACTCGATCGGCGCACCGCTGGCGGACGGCGAGGCCGATGTGCCCTGGCCCTGCAACGAGGAGAAGTACATCGTGCACTTCCCCGAAAGCCGGGAGATCTGGTCCTTCGGCTCCGGCTACGGCGGGAATGCGCTGCTGGGCAAGAAGTGCCTGGCGCTGCGGATCGCGAGCAACATTGCGCGCGAGCACAACTGGATGGCGGAACACATGCTGATCCTGGGCATCGAATCGCCGCAGGGTGAGAAGACCTACGTGACCGCGGCTTTCCCTTCCGCCTGCGGCAAGACCAATCTGGCGATGATCGTGCCGCCGCCGACCTATGCGAATGCGGGTTGGAAGACGACGATCGTGGGCGACGACATCGCGTGGCTGTGGCCGCACGAGGACGGGCGCTTGCACGCGATCAATCCGGAGACGGGGTATTTCGGCGTGGCGCCGGGGACTTCCTACGACACGAATCCGATCGCGATGGAGTCGATGAAGGAGAACACCATCTTCACCAACGTCGCTCTAACAGACGATGGCGACGTTTGGTGGGAAGGGCTGACCAAGGAAGCGCCGGGACACTTGATCGATTGGCAGGGCAAGGACTGGGAGCCCGGCTCCGCGACCCCTGCGGCGCATGCGAATGCGCGCTTCACCGCGCCGGCGAGCCAGTGCCCGACGATCGATCCGGAGTGGCAGAATCCCGACGGGGTGCCGGTGTCCGCGATCATCTTCGGCGGACGGAGGCCGGACACGATGCCGCTGGTCTATCAGGCGTTCAACTGGTCGCACGGCGTGTATGTCGGCGCGACGATGGGCTCGGAAGTGACGGCGGCGGCGATCGGGCTGAAGGCCGGGGTGCGGCGGGATCCGATGGCGATGCTGCCCTTCACCGGGTATAACATGGCGGACTACTTCCACCACTGGCTGGACATGCGGCGGAAGGTGAACCGGCTGCCGCGTTTCTTCCACGTGAACTGGTTCCGCAAGGATGAGAACGGCAAGTTCCTGTGGCCGGGCTTCGGCGAGAACATGCGGGTGCTGGAGTGGATCGTGAACCGCTGCAAGGGGCGGATCGCGGGGCACGAGACGCAGATCGGGTGGACGCCGGATTGGGAAGATTTCAATACGGAGGGTTTGGCGGGTTTTGATGAGACGAGATTCGATCAATGCATGGCCTTCGATGCTGAGGAGTGGAAGGCGGAGATTTTGTCGCAGGGGGAATTGTTCCTGAAGTTGTATGATTACTTGCCGAAGGAGCTGGTGTTCCAGAGGGAGCTGCTGGCGGCGCGGTTGAGTTGAGGAGAAGGAGCGAGTGCTTTCCAACAATCGCAACGCGGTTGCCTCGGGCGGCAGAGAGACGCTGAGTCCCCATTGCGACCGGCCCGAGGCAACCTCATTCGAGCGGATGGGCCTCTTCCCAAGGTTGGCACGTCCCCGTCCGTCTCCGCCCTTCGGCTGCGATGGACGGGGACATGCCAACCTTGGGAAACGGCGTTGCCGTTTTTTGGATGGAGAATGCGCGTCAGGTAATCGACCTCCGGAGCGAGGAGATCCAAGCCAAGGCTTATTCGAAGACCCTGCTTCCGTCGGGATTGAACGAGACGTCCAGGGAGCCGGTCCGGCTGGTGCTATCGCGATCCGAATAGACCTTGAGCTTGATTTGGCCACAGCCGCCGGACTTTGTTTTGAAGTAGAAGAGAATATCGGCGGTGCTGGTCCATCGCGTACCCTTCGGATCCCCGTTCACGGTGAGGCCGGGCAGGTAGCCTTCCGTGGGAGCGATTGGCGCGATGCCTTTCGTCCCCATGACGACCTGGCCGCCGTCGAGTTCCACCTTGAGGTTCCAATTGTAACTTCGGGCCGGTGGTTTTGCCGGCTCGCGGGATGGCGTGAGGACCAGGGTTTCTTCCACCCCTTTCAGCGGCAGCTTGAAGCGTAGGGCCTCCCCCTTCCAATCGAAGGCGAGGTTCAACTCGCCCTGCTGGGAAACAGAACTGCCGTCGCGGATGAGGACGAACAACTCCGGGGCGGCCTTGTCCGGCCGATGAGGTGCGGCATTGTTTCCGTAGCCGAAAGTCCGGATCATTCGCTCCGCTTCGTGGAAGCCGGCCTTCACAACCTTGTCGAACCCGAGCGTCATGCCTTGCTTCCCGATGATCTCGAAGCGCCCGTCCGGCGCGGTGCGGACATTTCCGACTTCACCGGTGGGAAACCCCAATGACGGCGCAAAGCTACCGGCCTTCACGATGTGGAAGGCAAGTTCAGCCCCTTCCACGGGTGATCCGGCGGCATCCACGACCTTGCCGAAGAATTCAATCGGCGCGTCCTCGGAGCGGATGATGTCTGCCATCTTGGCACGACACTCCGCTTCGGCGGGATCAGCGGGGGCCGGCGGGGGTGGGGGCGGATCGGGGTTCGCAGCTTGGGGTGCCGCGGGGTCAGTCGCTTGGGATATCGGAGGGGGCGGCGGCTGAGGTGCCGGGGGTTGGGACGCTGCTATCACTTCGCGAGGTCCTAGGGAAAACCAGAGTAGTCCTGCAATCGATAGACCGACGACAATGAGGATGGAGGCCTTGGTCCGGTTCATGGATCAGAATGTTAGAGCCGGGGCGCGGGGATTGTCGATAGGAACGGATAGCGGTCGGGAGCGTCCGGTATCCCTAGGCCCGGGTGGATGCGGCGGTAGGGATCGCTCTCCGAGCGGTGAGGCGGATGGCGGCACTAGCGATCTATTGGACACGATGAGTCCGGTGGACACCGCCCCAGCCGGACCGCTCGGAGAGCGGTCCCTGCCTTTTCGAGCCTCAGTTGCCGCCGGAGAGTTTGAGCGACGGGACGTCGGTGAGGACGGCGACGTCGGACTGATCGCGGGAGGAGGCCTTGGCGAGTTCGACGACGCTGCGGTCGATCTGATAGACCTTGGAGTCCTTGATGCGGTTGTTCGCGTCGACCAGAACGATCGCGCGGCCCTTGGGGCTTTGCGGGTCGCTGACGGGGACGGCGTAGGTGCGGCTCTTCTCGTGCTTGATCTCGGTGTCGATGAGGACGAGTTCACGCTTGGTCTCGGACTCGGCCTGCTGGGTCTCGATCTTGATTTCCTTTTCGGCGACCGCGAGTTGGCGGGATTTTTCGGGAGCCGGCAGGGGGGAACTCTGGATTTTCGCGACCTTGGCGGTGTGCCTGGATTGGCGCTGGGCGCTCTGGGTCTTGCTGCGCTGGATGGTGGCTTCGCGCTTCTTCTCGAGGACCTTGAGGCGCTCGATGCGGTAGCCGCCGATCTGCTTTTGCACGAGGGCTTCGAGGATCTGCTCTTCATTGCGACCGAGGCGGCGCTGGCCGCTGATGTAGCGGGAAATTTTGCCAAGCGAGCCGATGTCGATGGTGCCATCGCCGCGGGCGATGAACTTCACTTCGTCGCCACCACCGGCACGGCCCCTGTTTTTGGTGGGGTCGAAACCCTCGTTGGAGCAAGAGGCGGCGAGGGTCGCGATCAGGCAGAAACCACCGGCACGGAAGATCGACGGGCTTTTCATCTGAATGGCATCATGGCTCAAGCGGACGATCTATCAAGTCGATTTGGGATGAGCGGCCCGCAGGCTGCAATGCGAGATGCACGAATGGAAAAGCCGGACCATTTTTGCTAGGCGCGATCCGCGGGGACTGATATCCGTTAGGCAGAAACGGGGGGATGATTCGTCACTTTCCGCCATGCCGCAAAGCGGTGGGCGGAGACGATCCTGCTCCGCCTGAAACAGCGAAAAACGAGAACGGCGGTAATGATCGAGGTGATTGAACTCCTGGCTCCGGTTGCCACCGCGCCGCCCTGTGGTCCCGACTTGGAAGACGATGCAGTCTCCCCTGCCAATCCGGGGATGATGGCGCAGCAGGCGGCGCTCTATAATCTCGATGCGCTGTACAGCGAGGTCCGCCGTGCCGATGCCGAGGATCCCGCGTGGCAGGCCTTGCTGGCGGCATCCACGGAGCTGCTGCGCGGCAACAAGCACCTGCGTGCCGCGGTGTATCTCTGCGATGCGGCGATGCGGCGGCAGCGGGCCCAAGGGCTGGCGCAATCACTGGAGCTGGTGCGGAAGATCTGCGAGACTTACTGGGATGACTTCCATCCGCTGCCGACCACGCCCGGCGGCAAGCAGGCGCGGGTGAACATTCTCAGCGGACTGGCGGGCAACGGCTTCCTGGCGGCGCTGCGCAACATGTCCTTCGTGCCCGGGGTGTCTGAGGCGACGCTGAAGGCCTACGAGACCAACGCGGGAGCCGACGAGGATGCTTCGACGCGGGCCTTCGCCAAAGCGACGCTCGGGGCTACGTCCAAGGAGACGCTCGACGAAGCGCTGGCATTGGCGACGCAATCGCTTGAACACGTCCAGTGGATCGTCGCGAAGATCGATACATCTTACGCGCCGGATAACGACGTGGACTGCGGTGAATTCCTATCCGGCGTGGAGGGCAAGCTGGTGAAACAGCTGGGAGTCATGCGGCGGATTCTCTCGCATGCCACCGGCTCGCCGGTGGAGGCGGCGGCGGGAGCGGAGGGAGGCGTTGCTGTTGCCGGCACCGCGCCGGTTGCGGGCAGCGGTGGATTCTCGAAGGCGAGCATCCGTCCGATGCTCGACCAGATCATCGACTACTATCAGCAGAACGAGCCTTCCAGTCCGGTGCCGCTACTGCTGCTGCGCGCGAAGCGACTGATGGATCTGAGCTTCATCGATCTGATCAACGATACCGCGGGTGAGGACGCGGTGCGAAAGGCACAACAAATCCTTGGTGTCGGGAAAGAATGAAGCTAAGGGATAGGCGATTATTAGTCTCAAGTAGAGCCGGGTCATACCAGCGTTCAACGATTTCATCACGATGAGCAGCCAAAAATACATCACCCGCAACCGTCCGCCGCGCGTCCATATCACCTACGAGGTGTACACCGGGGACGCGATGAAGAAGGTCGAACTGCCATTCATCGCGATGGTGTGGTCGGACCTATCGGGCAAGTCCGCAGGCGAACTCCCGGCGGTGGCCGACCGCAAGTCGATCGACATTCATGCCGATAATTTCGACCAGGTGCTCAAGTCGCAGAAGCCGCGCGTGAGCTTCCTGGTGGATAACCACCTGACGGGCGAGGGCAAGCTGCCGGTGGACATCACCTTCGAGAAGATGAGCGACTTCGAACCGGGCGCGGTGGCGCGCAAGGTGGACTCGCTCCGGGAATTGCTGGAGGTGCGGCAGACCCTCGACAACCTGCTCGGCGTCATTGGCGGCAAGCCGAAGGCCGAGGCCCTTTTTGAGAAAATCCGCCAGGATCCGACGCTGCTGCAGTCGCTGGTCAACGAAGCCAAGAAGGCCGGCGCTCTGGACAAGCCTGCCGACGCCTGATCAACGCCCACGCCGAACATTTCCATGAGCGACACCGAAACTTCCAAACAGTCAGCCGCCGGCGAATTCGAAACCGTCAGTGCGCTGGACGCCGCGATCGAGGGGCTTTCCCTCCCGACGAAAGGCGCCGAGGACACCACCAAGAATGCCGCGCGCTCGCTGGCCGAGTGGATCCTCAAGGACACCGTCACCTACGACGGCAGCATCCTCGCATTCATCGAGGGCGTGATCGCGCAGATCGACCAATTGCTGTCGAAGCAGCTCAATGCGATCATGCACCAGGCGGACTTCCTGAAGATGGAAGGAAGCTGGCGCGGACTGGAGCATCTGGTCTTCAACACGGAGACGGATGACCAGCTGCGGATCGAAATTTTCAACATCAGCAAGAGCGAGGTCCGCCAGGTGCTCAAGGAGTACAAGGGCGACAAGTGGGATCGCAGCCCGCTCTTCCGCAAGGTCTATGAAGAAGAATTCGGCATGCCGGGCGGGAAGCCCTACGGCGTGATGATCGGGGATTACGCCTTCGACCACTCGCCGGTGGATGTGGACATCCTGCGCGGAGTCGGCCAGATCGCGGCGGCGGCGCATTGCCCTTTCATCACCTCTGCGGCACCGAGCTTGCTGGGGTTGAGCTCGTGGCAGGATCTGTCGAAGCCGCCGAAGATCGACAAGGTGCTTTCCAAGACGAATCCGGAGTATGCCGCGTGGCGCTCGCTGCGGTCATCGGAAGATTCCCGCTATCTGGGGCTGACGCTGCCGCGCTTCCTGGCGCGCGCGCCTTACGATCCGCAGAAGAATCCGATCGACGATTTTGAATTCGTGGAGGAGCTCGGCGGCACGGATCACGACAGTTATGTGTGGTCGAATGCGGCGTATGCCTTCGGGGCGAACGTGACGCGGGCCTTCAAGCTCTACGGCTGGTGCACCTACATCCGCGGCCACGACAGCGGCGGCAAGGTGGAGAACCTGCCGGTGCACACCTTCCCGTCCGACGACGGCTCGATCGACTACAAGTGCCCGACGGAGATCGCGATCACGGACCGCCGCGAGCACGAGCTGGCGAAGGTCGGGCTGATGCCGCTCTCGCACTACAAGAACGAGGATTTCGCGGTCTTCATGGGCGCGCAATCGCTGCAGGAGCCGCAGAAATACTACGAGGACGACGCGACCGCGAATGCCGCTCTATCCGCCCGGATGACGTACCTCTTCGCCTGCTGCCGCTTCGCCCACTACCTGAAGGTGATGGTCCGCGACAAGATCGGTGCCTTCATGGAGCGCAACGAAATGGAGGACTGGCTGAACAAGTGGATCAACAACTACCAGTGCGATTCCAGTTCCTCTTGGGAGCTCAAGGCGAAGAAGCCGCTCGCCGCCGCGAAGGTGACGGTGCGGGCGAACGAGGCTGATCCGGGCTACTATGATGCGGACTTCTTCCTGCGCCCGCACATCCAGCTCGAAGGCCTGACAGCCGCGCTCCATCTCGTCTCAAGGCTGCCCGCCAACAAATAGCCGTTTTCCATGACCCCTCGCTGTTCCATCCCAGGACACCATGCGTGTCTAACAACAATCTAACGGAAAATCCATTGCGCCATGCCAGACTATTACTTGCAGCTCAAAATCGACGGCTCCGAAATCAAAGGGGAATCCGGCGATGACGCCCACGCCGAGTGGATCGAGATCACCTCGATTTCCCACGGCATTTCCCAAGCCGCCGCATCCGCCGCCAGCCAGGGCGGTGCCAAGCCCGAGGGCCGCAGCCATCACTCCGACATCGTGCTCACGAAGATGTATGACTCGTCTTCGGCCAAAATCGCGCTGGCCTGTAGTGCGGGCAAGCGGGTGGACGAGGCGGTCTTCGAGCTCTGTCGAGCGACGGGAGAAAAGACCTGCTTCCTGAAGATCACCGTGAAGAACGCCTTCATCTCGAGCTACTCGATCAGTGGCGGCGGCGATATTCCGGGCGAATCGGTTTCGATCGCCTACACCGAGATCGAGTGGGAGTACAAGCAACTCAACCCCGACGACTTCAAGGAGAAGACCACGATCGGCCACAAGTGGAGTCTCAAGACCAACACCGGGGAATAATTCATTTCCGCGATGTCTCAGGTCACTTGGGAAGAAGCGCTCCGGAGCGGAGACCTCTCCGGGGCGCTCGCCGCGATCAAGGAAAGCGTCCGCGCGAAGCCGGGCGACGGGGACTTGCGCCTCGTCCTCATGCATCTGGCGGCGCTCTCCGGCGAATGGGAACCGGCGGTGAAGCAACTGAAGCTGTACGGCGATCTCGGGACCGACGAGCAGCGGCAGTTGCTGGTGCTGACGGTCACGTCCTTGCTTGATGCGGAGACGCAGCGTGCCGCGGTATTCGCGGGAACCAGGGAGCCGCTGATCTTCGGCGATCCCCTGCCGTGGGTGGCGGATCTGGTCCAGATGCACCGCCATCTGCTCGCGGGTGAAACCGGGGCGGCCTTGCAGTGCCGGGAGAAGGTGACGGAGGCCGCAGAGTCGGTGTCCGGCCGGATCGATGGCAAGCACTTCGAGTGGCTGGGTGATACCGACTCGCGCTTCCCGGCGATCTTCGAGGCGGTGATCGGCGGCTCGTATTACTGGCTACCGGTGCAGCGTCTGTTAGGCATCCGGATTTCCGAGCCGAAGGCGCTGCGGGACCTGATCTGGCTGCCGGTGACATTCCTGCTCACGAACGGTTCGGACACGCCGGGATTCCTGTGCGTGCGCTATCCGGGCTCGGAGAAGAGCGAGAACCAGGATCTGGCGCTAGCGCGGGGGACGGTGTGGGACGAATCCGCGCCGGGTCTCGTGAAAGCGGTCGGGCAGAAGGTTTTCACCGACGGTGAGAACGACTACTCGCTGCTGGAAGTCAGGAAGATCGAGTTCGAGCATCCGGACATCGAGCGACCGCTGTGATTTGAGGGCAGGATGAACCGCCGCACCCACCAACAGGAAAGCGGGGTTCTGCCCTGCCTTTTCGACCGCATCGTCCGTTCGCTCGGGCGGGGTTCTCCCGAGAGCCGCCAGATCGATTCGCGTGCCTATCGCGATGCGATCCGGCGCGATCTGGAATGGCTGCTGAACTCAAAGCGGCGGCGGACCCGGGAGGAGCTTGAGCGGACCACGCTGAGCAATTCCGGCAGGGCGGCGATCGACGATGCGGCCAGCGTTTACGATCACGAGGAGTTGCCGCTTTCCGTGATCAACTACGGCATCCGGGATTTCAACGGGGCGGCGGTGAATCCCGACGATGCGCGGGTGATGGAGGGCATCCGCGGCGAAATCCGGGATGCGATCAAGCAATTCGAGCCGCGGATTGTTTTCGACAGCTTGAAGGTGGAGCCGATCCAGCTTGAGAAGGAGCCTTCGCTGCTGGCTTTCACGATCGAGGCGGAGCTGTGGGCGCTGCCGGAGTGGGAGTCGCTGCGGATCGATATCGATCTGAACACCGGGTCCTGCCAGGTGAAGGAAGGAGGTGTCGTTTGAACGAGCGCTTCCTCGGGCTTTACGATGTGGAGCTGCAGCACCTGCGGCGGCTCGCCGGGGAGTTCGCGCGGCATCGCCCACAGACGGGCAAGCAGCTCGGGATCGATGTAGATGGCCGGCAGCTTTGCCAGGATCCTTTCGTCGAGCGGTTGCTGGAGGGCTTCGCGTTCCTTGCGGCGCGGGTGCACTACCAGCTCGATGCGGAGTTCCCACGGTTCACGCAGGGCCTGCTAGAGACGGTGTATCCGGACTATCTGGCACCGCTGCCCTCGGCGGGGGTGGTGCGTTTCAATGTCGATCCTTCGATCGTCTTCGAGCGGGTGGAGATTCCCGCGGGAGGCGAGGTGGTGACCGAACCTTTCGGCCCGCGCGCGACGCGCTGCCGCTGGCAGACGACGCAGGACTTGACCCTGCTGCCGATCCGGATCGCCGATGTGAGCTACCGCTCGGGCCATGGCAGCATCGCGACAGCACACGAGGCGGCGATGAGCATCAAGCTGGAGCTGCTGCATCCCTCGATGTCGTGGGAGGAGCTGGGCTGCGACAAGCTGCGCTTCTTCGTGCCGGGGGCGGAGCAGTCGCGCTTGCGGTTGCTGGCGCATGTGATCGCGAGGAACCGCGGGGTCTGGTTGGGCGGGAAGAATGGGGCGCGGCAGATCAGCGGCGCGAACTTGAAGCAGCTCGGCTTCGGCGAGGGCGAGAGGCTGCTGCCGATGAATCCGGCGGGCTTCGAGGGCTATCGGCTTTTGCGGGAGTATTTCCTGCTGCCGGAGAAGTTCCACTTTTTCGAGATCAACGGGCTGAAGGAAGCTTTTGCCGGTGCTGTGGGGCGCGAGATCGAACTGGTGATTCCTTTTTCGGAGGATGATAGCTCGTTGCAGGCGGTGGTCGGCAGGAAGTCGCTCGAGCTTTTCGCGGTGCCGATCGTGAATCTTTTCCCGATGTCGCGGCGTTTCGATTTCGATCCGCGTCGGCCGGAGCACCACGTGACGATGGATCGGGCCCGCACGCACGATTTCGAGGTGTATTCGATCGAGGGCGCGACGGGGCACGGCACGAAGAGTGGTGACGATACCAGCTTCCGGCCTTTCTTCTTCAACCAGGCCGATGGCGACGAGGACCGGGCCTTCTACATGGTTCGGCGGGATTCGTTCCCGCGGCCGACGAAGGGCGTGGTGCTGCCGCACCTCGGCTATCCTGGGTCTGAAGTTTATCTGTCGCTGGTCGATTTAAAGGCAGCGCCTTTCAAGCTCGATATCCGCCAGATCGGCGTGGAGGCGCGTTGCACGAATCGGCATCTGCCGCTGCTGATGATCGAGCAGGGCGCGCCGGTTTTCTCGTATCCGGAGAGCGAGCTGGTCCATTCGATCGAGTTCCTCTCCGGGCCGACGCCGCCTGCGGCATCGAATGCCGAGGGGCCGCATGCCTGGCGGCTGATCAGCCATCTCTCGCTGAATTACCAATCGCTGATCGGGGCGGATGGCGATGCTGCTGCGCTGCGCGAATTGCTGGCACTCTATGCCGACAAGAGCCGCCGCGAGATCGGCTCGCTCCGTTCTGTTAGATCGGAGACGCGACAGGCGCTGCACCGCTTCGAGGGCGGGCCGCCATCCTTCGTGCGGGGCCTGGAGATCACCCTGGGCTTCGATCAGAATGTCATGAGCGCGCCGGAGGTGCTTCTTTTCAGCCGCGTGCTGGAAGAGTTCTTCGGCCGCTACGCCTCCATGAACTGCTTCACCCAAACCTCGGTCAGCTTGCTGCCGGGTAAAAACGAACTCGTCCGATGGCCACGACGAATCGGCAAGACCTGCTTGATCTGATCAAGACGCTGGTCGAGCAGCCGCAGGGCTTTTCGTTCTACCAAGCCGTGCGGGTGCTGGAGTGCGCCGCGGCGGGCAAGCATCCGCGCGTGGGCCGCTCACGCGATCCGGCGGATGACTTCGTGCGCTTCGGCCAGTATGTCGACCTGGTCCATCTCGCGACCGACCTGCGGGTCTGCACGCCGACCGGTGATGATCCGGAAGATCCGGTCTACAAGCTCAAGGCCTGCTTCACCGGTCTCTCAGGGCCCTTCGGGCCGATGCCGGAATGGATGACGGAAACGCTGGTCCATCTATCGCACGGGATTCCGGACGAAGTGCTCTTCCAGTCCGCGCAAGGTGCCGGGCTCTACGCGAGCTCCGCGGTGAAGGACGAGGGCATGGCGGAGTTCCTCGATCTCTTCCACCACCGGATGTTCAGCTTCCTCTATCGGGCTTGGTCCTCGGGGAACATGCCGGTGGCCTTCGATCGCGTCGATACCGGCGGGATCCGCCATGAGGGCGATGCACCGCGCTTCGGGCATTTCATCGCGAGCACTTTCGGCGCGGGGAGCGACGAGCTGTTCGAGCATCCCGACCTCCCTCCCCTCTCCCGCCTGGCCTTCGCCGGCCATCTTTCTTGCCAGACGCGGCATGCGGAGGGTCTGGCTTCGATCCTGACCGGCTTCTTCCACGTGCCGGTGGAGATCCGGCAGTTCGTCGGGCATTGGCTGACGATTCCGGAGGATTGCCAGTGCCGGTTGGGGCAGACGGGCGTGCTCGGCGAGAGCATCTTCGTCGGCAGGCGGATGTGGGATCACCAGCAGAAGTTCCGCGTGCGGCTGGGTCCGATGAAGCTCGCGCGGCTCAAGGAATTCCTGCCCGACGGCCCGGCCTACCCGCAGCTCGCGGCGTGGGTGGACTTCTACACGTCCCGCCAATGGCTCTGTGATTTCCAGATCATCCTCGAGAAAGAGGAAGTGCCTTCGACCGTCCTCGGGAAAGCCGGCCAACTCGGCCGGACGTCTTGGCTGAAGTCGCGGGAATTCGCGGCGGACTGCGAGGATCTGGTGCTGCAGCACGCGAACTAGAACGGGAAACTTGCTTTCGCTTCCGAAACTATCTTCAATCTCTAATCTAATGGCTGATCTCCGTCCAAAGGACCTCTTCGGGAAGCTCAACCAGCTTGGCTATCGCACGCTCGATGGTGCCGCCAACTTCTGCCGGATGCGCACCAATCCATCGGTGGAACTCGTGCACTGGTTGCAGCAGATGCTCAACGAGCCGGAATCCGATTTGCAGACAGCGGTGCGCCACTTCGGCATCGATGATTCGAAGCTGGTGTCCGACCTAACAGCAGCACTGGGCCGCCTGCCGCGAGGAGCGGGCTCGATCACCGGCTTCGGGCTTTCCTTGGTCGAGGCGATCGAGCAGGGCTGGATCTATGCGTCCCTGATGTTCAAACAGAACAGCATTCGCGGCGGGCACATTCTGATCGGCTGCCTGAAGAATCCTTCGCTGGAGAATGCGTTGAAGGGCCTTTCCGAAGAGTTCCGCAAGCTCAAGGCGGACGATCTCACGGACCGCTTCGATGAGATCTTCCAGAGTTCGATCGAGAACAGTTCTGCGGAAGCCACGCCCGCTTCGGGCGATGAGGCTCCGGCCTCCGGAGGACCGCCGGTGCCCGGACGGGTGGAGGCTTTGGCGAAGTTCACCAGCGATCTCGTCGCGGAAGCCAGGGCCGGCAAGATCGATCCGATCACCGGACGCGACAAGGAGATCCGCCAGATCACCGATATCCTGCTGCGCCGCCGCCAGAACAATCCGATCCTGACCGGCGAGGCCGGCGTGGGGAAAACGGCAGTGGTCGAGGGGCTGGCCCTGAAGATAGCCGCGGGCGATGTGCCGCCGGCGCTCAAGGATGTCGAACTGCGGACGCTCGATCTCGGTGCCTTGAAGGCCGGAGCGAGCATGCGCGGGGAATTCGAGAAGCGGCTGAAGCAGGTCATCGAGGAAGTCGAAGGCTCGCCGGTGCCGATCATTCTTTTCATCGACGAAGCGCACACGCTGATCGGTGCCGGGGGCCAAGAAGGCCAGGGCGATGCGGCTAACCTGCTCAAGCCGGCACTGGCGCGCGGCAAGCTGAGGACGATCGCCGCGACGACTTGGAAGGAGTATAAGATGTACTTCGAGAAGGACAACGCCCTGGAGCGCCGCTTCCAGCCTGTGGTGATCGAGGAGCCTGACGAGGAGAAGGCCCTCGCGATGCTGCGCGGTGTCTCACGGAAGCTCTCCGAGCACCATGGCGTGCCGATCCTGGCCGACGCGATGGCGGCGGCGGTGAAATTTTCAAAGCGCTACATTCCGGCGCGGCAGCTTCCGGACAAGGCGGTGAGCCTGATGGACACGGCGGCCTCACGGGTTTCGCTGAGCCAGCATGCCACGCCTGCCGAGGTCGATGACTGCCGCAAGCACATCGAGGCGCTGACGCTGGAAGAGAGCATCCTGAAGGAAGAAAGCGCTGCCGGGGCGGATCGCAGCGAGCTGCTCGATGCGATAGCGGGAAGGGTCGCTGAAGCGCGGACGCGGCTTGAGAGCCTTGAAGCGAACTGGGCGACGGAGAAGACCTTGGTGGATGAGCTGATCGCGCTGAAGGCGAAGCTTAGCGGCACGGCAGATGAGCCCGGACGCGAGCCGATCATAACGGATCTCCGCGCCAAGGAAGCCGAGCTGGCAGGCATTCAAAAGGACAAGCCGCTGATCCACCACGCGGTCACGGAAGCCGCGGTCGCAGCGGTGGTGTCCGACTGGACCGGCATTCCGGTCGGCCGGATGGTAAAGGATGAGATCCGCACCATCCTCAATCTTGCCGACTTCCTGCAAGAGCGCGTGATCGGCCAACGCCATGCGCTGGAGGCAATCGCCAAGCGCATCGAGATCTCCCGCGCGCAGTTGGAGAATCCTTCGCGTCCGATTGGGGTTTTCATGCTCGCGGGGACCAGTGGGGTCGGCAAGACCGAGACCGCGCTGGCACTCGCGGAAGCACTCTATGGCGGCGAGGGCAACCTGATCTCCTTCAACATGACGGAGTTCAGCGAAGGTCATAGCGTGGCTACCTTCAAGGGTGCGCCTCCGGGCTACAAAGGCTACGGTGAGGGTGGCGTGCTGACCGAGGCTGTTAGAAGGCGACCTTACAGCGTGGTGCTGCTCGACGAGATCGAAAAGGCGCACCCGAATGTGATCCAGCTTTTCTTCCAGGTCTTCGACAAGGGCCGCCTGGACGATTCGACCGGCCGCTCCGTGGACTTCCGCAACACGATCATCCTGATGACAACCAATGCGGGGACGGAGCTGATCACCAACATGTGCGCCGATCCCGAGCTGATGCCGACGCCCGAGGCGCTGGCCGAAGCGGTGCGGAAGCCGCTGCTCGAATTCTCCGACGAAAAGATGGGCAGTCCGAAGTTTACCCCGGCCTTCCTTGGCCGCGTGAACGTGATCCCCTACTACACGCTCAGCGACGAAGTGCTGCGCAAGATCGTGGAACTCCAACTCAGCCGCGTGAAGAAGCGCTTGCTGGAGAACCGGGGAACGGAAGTCACCTTCGACCCCTCCGTGGGCGATCTCATTGCCAGCCGTTGCACGGAGGTGCAGAGCGGGGCGCGCGTCGTCGAGAGTATCCTGACCCAGACGCTTCTGCCGGAACTGAGCCGCGCGCTGCTGGAGAAGATCGCCGACGGCCATACCATCGAGAAGATCGCGGTCTCCACCGCCGACGGTCGCCTCACCTACCAATTCAACTGAGAAAGGTCGCACCGTGCCTGAGACGCAACACGACCGCAGGCTCCAACTCACCACACCGCTGGGTGAGGATGTGCTGCTCATCACCCGCTTTACCGGGGAGGAGGAGCTATCGAAAACCTATCGCTACGAGCTCGATCTCGCCAGCACCGACCCGAAGGTGAAGTTCGACAACATCGTCGGCCAGAATGTCACGGTGAAGGTCGAGGCCGAGAGATCCGGCACGCGGATTTTCAATGGCTTCGTCAGCGAGTTCCAGCAGCTCGAACCGCGCGACCAGCTCGCGCGCTATCGGGCGATCGTGGTGCCTTGGTTCTGGTATCTCACGCGGGTCGCGGATTGCCGGATCTTCCAGCAGAAGTCGGTTCCCGAGATCATCGAGCAGGTATTCGGCTCGCGGAACTTCAGCCAGTACGAGCTGCGGCTGAGCGGCAGCTACAAGCCGCTGGAATACTGCGTGCAGTATCGCGAGACGGATTTCAATTTCGTGAGCCGCCTGATGGAGCAAGAGGGCATCTGCTACTACTTCACGCATAAGGATGGCGAGCATACCATGGTGCTCGCGGATGCACCGTCCGCCCACGATCCCTGCCCCGGCAGCGAGACGATTAACTACTATCCGTGGAATCTCGGGATCGACTTCAGCGGCATCCGCTCCTGGGTGCGCGAGGGCCGGGTCTGCCCCGGTGCCTTCGCCCACACCGATTTCGATTTCAAGTCGCCGGGCAAGAAGTTGCTCGCGGACACCAGCAACCCGAAGCCGCACGATCACGCGGACTACGAGATCTACGACTACCCCGGCGAGTACCTCGACCGCGGGGATGGCAGCAACTACGCGACGATCCGCATGCAGGAGCTGCAGGCGCGCCATGAGACACATCGGGGTGAGGCGGACATCGCCGGCCTGCAGGTGGGCTTCCAGTTCGAGCTGAAGGAAGCCTTCCGCGATGAGGACAACCGCAAGTATCTGCTGACGCGCCTGCGCCACGAGATCCATTCCACGCCCTTCGGTTCGCAGGCGACCGGTGGCGGGCCGCGGTTCTATCAGGTGCGGCTTCTGGCCATCCCGGCGACGGTCGATTACCGTCCGGCGCGCGATACGCCGAAGCCGCTGATCACCGGGCCGCAGACCGCGATCGTGACCGGACCGGGCGGCGACGAGATTTACACGGACGAGTTCAGCCGCGTGAAGGTCCACTTCCACTGGCACCGCCACGACAACAGCGACGACAAGAGTTCATGCTGGATCCGCGTCTCGCAGTATTGGGCGGGCAAGCAATGGGGAGCCATTCATATCCCGCGCATCGGGCAAGAGGTGATCGTGGAGTTCCTCGAGGGCGATCCCGACCGGCCGATCATCACCGGTCGCGTCTACAACGGCGACAACATGCCGCCCTACGGGCTACCTGCGAACAAGACCCAGAGCGGCATCAAGAGCCGCAGCTCGCTGGGTGGCGGGACCGCGAATTTCAACGAGATCCGGATGGAGGACAAAAAGGGCTCCGAGCAGCTCTACGTCCACGCGGAAAAGAACCAGGATAACATCGTCGAGAACGATGAGACGACCTCGGTCGGCCACGATCGAACCGAGGATGTCGGCCATGATGAGAAGATCAGCATCGGCCATGATCGCACCGAGACCGTCGGCAACAACGAGACCATCACCATCGGCGTCAACCGCACCGAGACCGTCGGCAGCAACGAGGTGATCACCATTGGCACGAACCGTACCGAGATGGTCGGCAGCAACGAGACCGTTACGATCGGCTCAGCCTTTGCCCATACGGTGGGTGCCAGCGAGACCAAGACCGTGGCGATGATGCGAACCCACTCGGTGGGCATCAACGAGATGATCAATGTCGGCGCCGCCCAGGAGATCACCGTGGGAGGAGTGCAGGCGACTACCGTCGGAGCCTCCCAGTCGAACAGCATCGGCACCAGCCAGAACAATACGATCGGCAGCGATCAGCAGAGCGACATCGGAGCCAATCAATCGACCACGGTTGGCTCGGACCAGTCCCTGAAAGTCGGTGCCAACCGGACTGCCGATATCGGCGAAGACGATACCTTGAGTGTCGGCAAAACTCTGGCGGTGAAGGCTGGCGACCAGATCGCCTTCGTCACGGGTGATGCGAGCATCGTGCTGAAGAAGGACGGTACGATCCAGATCAAGGGGAAGAATATCTCGATCGATGGCAAGGACATCACCATCAAGGCTTCCGGGAAAATCAACGTGAAGGCTAGCAGCGATGTGACGATCAAGGGCAGCACCATCAAGGAGAACTGACGAACCACCGGCCTGCCGCCGTTCACTCGTGGTCGTGTCCTTCAACCTCACGCCGCATCCGGCGATCCACCGCCAGATCGAATGAATAGGGAACTCCCCGGAAGCTTTCCCCTGCGTCATCCGGTTCGGTCATCGCTTCAGGAGAGCTTAGAAAGATATTACGCCGGTGGTCCAAGCCGGCAAGGTAGCGCCGGAGCAGGGCTTCCGACCGGGCGGGATCGAACTCCAGATCCGGATCGACCGCTTCACGCGGAACAGGGTCTCCCAACGGATCATCTGCGTCCCTGGGAAAAAGGGACTCGAACCGTTTCACGATTCGCTCGCGCCACTCCAAATACGGGGCGGTGTCGGGCATGACATAGCGGGCAAGAGCGTCCACCAGGCCGGCGCGCCGCACGGGATCGGTTCCTTCCCAGAACAATTGCTGGATTGCCACCTCGAGCCTTTCCAATGCCTCCGCGATGATCCCTTTCACCGGCCCGTGCCAACCATCCACGGCGTGCTCCTGCCACCAGTTGCCGCTGCCGTAACCGCAATACCTCACGTCGATGGTCATTGCCCACGCTCCCTCCAGGTAGTCCCATGGAGACGTGTCGTCGCAGAGCGGGTCGAAACGATAGACGATCCACTCGGCCGTCGCGCACATCAAAGCCAGCACCGCACGCCGGGAGATTTTTGCAAGCCGCCCGGTCAGCTCCTCGTCGCTAGCCTGTGATTGCGGAAGCGTCTTCCAATCATCCCATTCGTAGCGGATGAGGTCCGACTGGATTCCAGCCTTGGGAAGGTAAGCGGGCAACGGCAGCATCGGCGTGAGGTCTGGCGGTTTGGAGATTTTATCCTGAAGCTGGTCCGGTATGCTTCACGCGAATCCAGCATTTGTCCACAGGGGATCGCTCGTGCTTCCGGTGCCTTTGGGCTTGCCGTCGTCGCACATGTCGGCGGCCTTGACCTTTTCGTTGTTCTTGTTGCACAAGGTCACGGTGATGCCGCATTTCTCCGCTCCGCAGATGGACTTCCGGCAGCTGATGCATGGCATCTCATCCTCCGTCGTCACGCCGCCTGCAACCGACCGGTGATAGACTTTCATCGTGACCGAGCCACCGGAGCCGGCACTGCGCATGAAGGGATCCAGAACCTTGGTCTCGGAGTCGTTCTTCCGCTGCGCGTCGTATCCGCCGGCGCCGCTGCAATCGGGACGCGTCTTGGCTTTCACGGCGGGGGCGTAGCCGTTCTTGAATTCCTTTTTCGGGGCATCACCGGAGGAGACTCCCTTCATGAATCCCGAGACACCGTTCTTGTTGGTGCCCACGGCAGTCGTCAGGGCGAAGCCTTCCGGCGTGTTGTCGTTGTCCAGTTCGTTCTTGCGGGCGTCCTTGTTCGCTTGATCGAGCTCCTCGCAGGTAAGTTCCTTCCCTTCCGCCACTGCTTGGGCGGCTTGGTCGCAAGTCATCGATCCTGAATTCTGGACTCCCATGGAACTACATGTGGTTGTGGGTCGTCAGATCCATGTGCCGGATGACGTTCTGGCCCTCGAACTTGACGTCCATCGACCAAGCGGTGTGCTTCATCTTCCCCTGGATGGTATGGGTGACCACCCCCATTCCCAAGCCCCGGGTGGCGGCCTCGTCGCCGTTGCTCGACTTGTAGTTGGATGAGTTCTTCAAGCCCGCTTCATCCCCGCCGATTTTCACGGACTTCGATCCACCGCTGGTGTCGGAAGCCTTCGCCGTATTCGGATAAGGAATCGGTATCGGCCCGGCGGGCGGCGAAGGCGGGGAAAGACATACGTCCGGCATGGCACAGATCGAAATATTGTCATCCTTCTTCGCGGAGATCTCTCTCCCGTTGGCAAAGACGTTCTTGCTCATGACTTGAAAGGCTCAGTTGATGGGATGGCGGACAATCATTGCGGCGCGCTCACCGTTGTCATTGCTCAGGGTGCACAGGGTGGTCGGGCCGCAGGCATAGCCCTTGACTCCCGCATGGAGAGCCCATGCCAGCAAGATGGGTCCGATCGCCGCCCCGGAATCCCCGATGTATTCGGCGGGATGAAGGATCTCGAAAGTCCGCGGACCCGGTTTCCGCTCGAAGCGGCCCATCGCCAGAGCCATTTCCTTGAACCGGTAGTGCTCGCCATTCAGGTCGGTCATCCGTTGGTCCAGATCCTGCATGGCAAGGCCTGAATCTGTTAGGACCTTGCGGATCGTCCGGGTCAGACCTTCCGCCAAGAGTGGCTCATCCGATTCGATCACGGCGGCCTCGCGATCGAGAGAGACGGCGAGAACCCGCAAGCCGTCGCCGCGCGGCCTCGCGCCGGCGGCCGTCACCAATACCGCGCTGGCCGCCTCTCCCAGCGAGAAGCCGTTGGAATTGTGAGGTGTCAAAAGCCGGCGCCGATCAAGATAGTGATCCTTCAAGCCATGCCGCAAGAGGCTGTCGACTGCTGCCACGATCACGCTCCCGGCACGCTTGCCGGTGATCAGTTCGGCCGCCTTCTGCAAACCGATGGCCGCCGAAACCTGCCCGCGCGGGATCACCCGGGACTCCGGATGCAGCACGAAGCCGAGGCGATGCCCGATCTCCACAAGGATCTCCGAGTCCAATCCCGAGACCCTGTCAGGCCGGTCCGCAGCCGTGACTCCCAGGAGAACGGGAATTTCCCGGGGAGGAACCGGGTGGGCCGCTTCAAAACACTCGTGAATCGCCGCGGCGGCAAGGTCCGCGAGCTTCCCCAAACCGATCCACCAGTGCGGCAGGGCTACCTTGCCGGCCCCGAGATAGCGGCCTGATTCGGGATCCCAGAGATTGGTCTCTTCCACCACGCGGATTCCCGCCCGCAGGGCCGCCAAGCTCGCAGCGGCATTGAAGCCGAGTGGCGTAATCATTCCAGATGCGATGACGGCGAGTTCCATGACAATTCTTCAGCGGGTCCGTTTCCAACGGATGAATTCCGCAAGGTTCTTGAAGTGCCTCTTGCCCCCGCGCCTGCTGTCACGGACATGTTCGCGCATTCCACGGCCGACCACCACTCTCATCAGGTCGAAACAACTCCGGCCCATCGGCGCGGAAGTCCGCCAAGTCATGGTGAAGCGGTCGAACTCCGGTTCGATCACGACGGTATCAATCACCGCCTGCTGCTCGTAAGCCTGTCCGCGGTATGGAATGAAAAGGACCGGCACGCTCCGGCGCGGGAGCGCGAAGACGAGCCGTCCGCGCGGCGACAAGTTCTCTAACAAGATGGTCTCCCCGCCCTGGGGATACGGCATCTGCTGGTCCTCGGGAGCGGCCTGGAAGTAGCGGTAGTCGAAGTCCGCCGGAAAGAACGGTGCCCTATGGTCCTGCCAATTCTTGTCATAGGTTCCCGCGAACTTGTAGCGATCCTTGAAATTGCGCCCCATCGGCCCGAAGGCCATCGGCCGGTAGCTTTGGTTTGGATCGTCGGCCGGTTTCCCCGGCTCGCGGGTACACGCGAGCGGTTTTCCGGAGCGGTCGTGGCCCTGGGTGAGAGGATAGTAGCCGACGCCGACCGGATTGTCGGCATAGGTCCGAACCTTGTCGGGTTCCCTGGGATGATGATCGGCCCCACCGTATGCCTTATCGTAGCTGATCGGCAGAGATACGAAGGGCTTGGGCGGAGGTGCCGATGAACCGAGGATGCCCAGTTCATATCGCCGCTCCCCGATCACTTCGAAGTGCTTCCTGATAGGACCCGCTACCAAGGCCACCGGAACGCAGCTCGCCGGCCGGCCGCCGGGGGCATAAGCGCAGCCATTCACCAGCACGTCGCAGGCGGGTTTGAGGTGCGCGTAGTCCACCTCGTATTCAACAGCGGAGAAGCCGGGCTCGCCGGTAAAGGTGTCGCCGGTCACCAAGGGGACTTGAGCGGTCGCAAGCACGGGCTCCTGATCGGATCGCGAGGGAATCATGAAGGTACCCTTTGCGGCCACCACCATCAATTCGCGCCCGTCCTTCCGGAAGCCCATGGTCCAGCCGGCGGCAAGCTTGGTTTGGTTGACAAAGTCCATGATTAATCTCGCGACATCTGCTGTCTGGCCGGTGCTCTTGTTTCAGCCATTACCTCGCCGGGCAAACGCAGCGCCAATTCGAGGGCTGCCGATGCCCGTTGCGGTTGAGTTCCCTTGGCAAGGCAATCGCCTGCCACGATGGCACTCAACGGTGCCCCTAACAGATGCCGGACGCCGGAGGCAAAGCCGGCGCGATTCGTCATCCACCAATCCTTCACGCGGTCCTGCACCGGCCATGGCAAGTCATCGTCATAGGTCAGGTCCACGCGGGGATCATCCGGATCGTCACGGGCGCCATCGTCGTAGTCCGCCGGCGCGTCGCCATCGAGATCACTGAACGCAAGATCCACACCGGTGATCCGCGAAAAGGCCTCCCCGGCCAACCGGGAGACGGCGGGATCATCCATCGCCGCGATCAAATCTTCGACCAAGTCCGGATCGCCACGGTAGCCGGCGACCTGCAATGCCAGAATGCGATGTCGCGGATCATCGCGCAACTCGCGGTACCAAGCCAAGGCCTCACCGGCTTCGAGGCACCACACCAAGGTCTCCGCCGCCTGGGCCGCACCCCGATGATTCGCGAGAGCCGCTTCGCGAAGCGTCGCCATCCCCAATGCCGACCGGATGCCGAGCCGTGCCGATGACCACGCCGCGGCGAAGCGGCAATCTGCATCGCCATCACGGAGCAAGTAGCCAAGCTCCGGCAGTACGTCGCTGCGGGCCAACTCTCCTGCTCCCCGCGCCGCCGAACTCCGGACCCGCGGGTCGGAATCACCCAGTAGACTCTTCAATAGCGAACCCGGATCAAGACGCTGGAGCCGGGCCGCTTCCAGGCCGATCAACCGGTTTTCCACGACGGGCGATTCCAAGAAGCTGCGGATCCGCGGTGCCATCGCATCCCGCGTTCCCCAGCCCAAGGCGGATGCCAAGGCATGGCGGCCAGCCGGATCCAGCGCTGCCGGTTCCAGCACCAGGCCGATGCGTTCATCGTTCCCGCTCTCGAAGGCCAGCACCGCGGCAGCGAAAACTTCCCCAGCCGCTTCCGGTGCGAGCTGCGCCGACGTACACTGCCAGCCGAAATCACCTGCGACCCGCAGGCCGTCGAGATGGGCCTCCACCCGTTCGTCGAGTGCGGCGAGATCGGCTAGTTTATACTTGGGTGAGCCTGCGGCCCGCTCCCGCCGGAGCCAGAGGAAGGCGACATCTTCGGCATGCCTCGCCACGACTTCCCCGTTGATCAAGCTGGAAATCTCCCGCGGGCTAAAGCCGATCGGCCGCCTTGAAATGATGGTGCCATATGCCATGCCGCTTTCCTCAATTCAGCTCGATCGATCCGCCTTGGATGCGGTTGGCACCGGTGGCGCGACTCAGCAGATGGGTCCCGCGGATGATGACCTTTCCCGCTTCGGTCAGCGTGATGCTCGCCTTGCCGCAGACCAGACTGATCTTCTTCTCCGCGTTCAGGGTGAGTTCCTCCCCTTCGGGTGAAGGCGGTTCGGCGGTCGGAGCATCCGCGCTCTCCGCGGGAATTTCCCAAGGGATCTCACCGGCAGGCGGGAACACCACGGGCCCCAGGATTACCGGCTGTGCGGGATCGCCCCCGATGAACATTACCGCCACGGGTCCACCCGGTTTCAGATCCCCGAGCGGACACGACGCCGCGGCCGACCGGACTCCTGCCGAACTGGCGTGAGGGAAAGACACGCAGGGCCGCCCTTCACTGTCGCGACCGGCGAAGATTCCGATCGCAACCCCATGGGTCGCTAGTGTGCCGCTCGGCATCGGCACCGCGCTTGGCAAGTGGCGGGGTTCACTCATGGCCCCCGAGAATGGTGAAAGCTGGTGGAGAATGTTTCATTAACTTATCGATCTAGCAATGTTGAGAATCCATGTCAATGTCACGTGAGCGCACGGGGTCGCACGACTGCCTGCCAACCCGCTTTCGAGTCCTCACGAATCCATGAGCTATTCGCGAAAACCCGGCACACTGGACGAGGCTCCCGACCTCGAAACTGCCAGCCCGATGGCACCGGTCACCACCGTGGGCGACTCGGGCCCGGTCGGCATGAAGGGCGGTGGCGGGACCTGCGGCGGAGCTCCGCGCCTACGCGGTTGGCCGAGGTCGATTTCATGGCGGCGCGACTTTCCCGATGAGCGAGAAGAACGCCCGTCCGACGAAGACGAAGACGCCCAAATTCATCCTGAAGCCATTCTCGACGATGATGTCAGCGTCTGCCGGACCGACGGGCGTTTCCGGTTGGGAACATTCGGTGTGCGTCTGATGATCGTGGCCGGGGACACTTGGGTGGTTCGCGCGGCGAAAACCGATGCCCTCCTCGCGCATGAGCAAGGCCATTTCGACATCAGCGGCCTGGACGCGAGGCAAGTGATGCGGGATCTGGCCGCACTCCGGGCGGATACCACCGAGGAGCTCCAGCGCCTCGTCAGCGAGCGGCTCGAGCGCTCACGGACGGACTCCCAAGCGATGTCCGACCGCTACGACGATGAGACCGATCACAGCCGGACCGCGGACGCACAGCGCCGTTGGGAGACCGCCATCCGCGAGGCTATCGAGGGCGGACATGCACTGCGCCCGCCCGCCTGAATCGATCAAGGGCGGCCGGGACGCCGCAGCGCGACAGGCGAAGGCGGCGGTGGTGGTGGCGAAGTGTTGGAACTCTGGTGGAAGAGCCCTTTGGAAGCTCCGTACAGAATCTGATACATCAATTCCGGGGAGACTTGGTTGTTGTTGGACCCGTTCGAGAATCTACCGGCTGCTTCCACGAACTCGCCGGCGAGCTGCGATCCTTCGCCTCCGCCTTTGGTCAGGATCCCGAGGGTCTTCCCGGTATCGGCAAGGGTCTTCTCACGCGTGTCCTTGCCCACGCGCCCGGTGCCTTGGGCCATAGCTTGCTCCTGCGCGGCGACCGTGGCACCGATACGTCCGCCACCGGGAAAGTTCAGTTTGGGCACCACGAAGCCGGGCCCCATCAATGCCGAGGTGCTCGCCACCCGGCCGAGGTTCACCATGGCCGGTTCGGGGATACGCTCTTCGGTCGGCGTGATGGTGACCATTTGGCCGGCCTGCAGGGTCACGCTATCTCCCATCAAAGCCTTGAGGCTGACCTTCACCTTGCCCTCCACGCAGAGCACCTTCAGGTACTGGTCCTTCAGGTAGCTCACCTGCATGGTCCCGTAGGAAGTCGCGCGGTGACGGTCCGTCTCCAGCTCGAAGCCGCTGCCCTGGGATTTGTTGCTCACCAGGACGATGCCCGACTTGAGGGTAAGCCCCTGGCGGTTCTTCTTGAGAGCGAGATCGGTATTGGACCCGGCGCGCACGGTCGCGCCGCCGGCATCCACCTGGGTCTGGCCGCTTGAGCCGGTCTTCACGCCATCGCCGCCTTGGAGCGTCGCGGCGACCGCCATCCGCCGGATCATGCCGTCGCGGACGTACATCGACTCGCCGCGGATCGCTTCGACGCTTCCCGGCTCGGCGAGCAATCCAGCGGGAGCGAGTGCTGCGACGGTCGCTAGCGAAGACAGGAGCAAATTCAATCGTGAGCTGCTTTTCATGGCCCGGTGACGGTGATTGTTAGAAAGACATCTGGAAGGACAGGCCCGCGCCGACCCCGTAGGTTTCGTATTCGAATGCCGACAGATCCGAAAGATTCGAAGTGAAAGAGGCATCCGCCGAGAAGGTTAGCCAATCGCGGAAATGGTAGGCCCCGCGGAGCATCACCGCATTGTTCCAATCCGCGCGATCGATATCGTCGAAATTCGAATAGCCCAAGCGGTAGAGCAGCGAGACCTCGAAGGGGTTGCTCTCCCACTTGTAGCCGGCATTAAAACTGTATTCGTCGAAGCCGGTGATGTCCGGACTGGCATCGAGCGCCAAGCGGGCCTTGAGCTGGCCGAACACCGACTGTCCCGGCGCGAAGCGATAGACCTGCTGTGCCCCGATCTCCGCGGAGTGCATCCCGTAGATCTTGCTATCGAAGGTGCCGGACTCGAGATGCTCGTAGCGGTAGCGGGCGAAGAGTTCCAGATCGCGGAGGGACTGGACCACGTAGATGAAGCCGACGTCGGCGGACGTGTAATCGAAGTCGAGTTGGTTGAGCTTGTCGAAGCGGTAGAACTCCTGCTTCACCGAAGTATCGAGGAACAAGTTGTTCGTGATCAAGGGAGTGTACTGCACACCCAAGCCTGCTCGATAAACGAAATCGTCCTCGTCCGAAAGCACTCCTGCCAAAGTCGGGGCCAGCAGGTCGATCGAGCGGATGTTATCGTAGTAGTGGACATCCCCGTCGACCCATACCTTCCACGGCTCCCAGTTAGACTTCCGGAAGTCCACTGCTTCGATCTCGCCGAACTCGGAATCGCCACCAAGAGCGTCGCCGGCATGAAGAGGTGCAACCAGCGACATGGCGAGAAGCGCCATCCATTCGAATCGTCCGCGTGAGCATTTCATGGGAGCCAAGATCCTTCGAGTTAATCGACCTCCCTATTGTCAGCTTTAAAATAAGGAGTCAACGATTTTCGGGCTTGCAGGATGCACTGCAAGGCGAGCCGACACGCGTGCATCCAACAGTTAGAACACCCCGGGGTGCATGATGTTCAATCGGATCCTGAGAACTCCCGGACCAGCGGGCTTCTACTAGACTACGCGAACAAATTCCGGTCCAAGGTCCGGTATTGGATTGCCTCCAGAGACATCGTCGGGACGGATCGTATCGCTCCCGCCGAGATCCGAGATGGTGCGGGCGACTTTGAGAATGCGATCGTGTGCCCGCGCGGAAAAGTTCATCTGCTCCATGGAGTGCTCCAGATAGGCAGCACCCATGCTGTCCAGCTTGCAATGCTCGCGGACCTGGCGTGGCGACATGGACGAGTTGGTGATCGTGCTTTTTCCCTTGAAGCGATGCTGCTGAAGCTCGCGTGCGACACGCACCCGCTCCCGGATCACCGCGGAAGAATCCCCGCTGGAAGCGGAGGAAGACAATTCGCGATAGTCCACCAGTGGAACGTCGACATGCAAATCGATGCGGTCGAGCAAGGGTCCGCTGATGCGCTGACGATAGGTCTCGATCTGGCGGCTACTGCATCTGCACGACCGTTTGGAATCGCCGTAGTAGCCGCAGGGACAGGGATTCAGCGCGCATACCAAAAGAAACCTCGCCGGGAATGTCAGCGAGCCCGCGGCACGGGAGATCGTTACATGACCGTCCTCCAGCGGCTGGCGCATCACTTCCAAGGTGCTGCGGCGGAACTCCGGCAACTCATCGAGGAAGAGCACGCCGTGGTGGGCCAGCGAGACCTCGCCGGGCCCCGGATTGGTTCCTCCTCCGAGAAGGCCGGCATCCGAGATCGTATGATGCGGGGAGCGGAAAGGTCGGGTGGTTAGAAAGGCACGCTTCGAATCGAGCAATCCCGTGATGGAGTGGATCTTGGTCGTTTCGATGGCCTCGTCCTCACTCATGTCCGGCATGATGGTCGCCATGCGTTTCGCGAGCATCGACTTGCCCGTTCCCGGTGGACCAACCATCAGGAGATTATGATTTCCGGCTGCCGCGATCTCCAAGGCACGCTTCACGTGATGCTGGCCTTTGACCTCGTCGAAATCGACTTCGTAACTGCGATGGGAATCAAAGAAAGCGCGGCGGTCCAAAGTAAACGGCTCGATCACCTCATCGCCCCGTAGGAAGTGCCATGCCTGGTGAAGCGAACGGATCGGGAATACCTGCACTCCCTCCACGATTGCAGCTTCCGATGCATTCGCTTCCGGAACCAGCACCCGCGTGCGTCCGCAGCGCTTCGCTTCCAGCGCGATCGACAGCACGCCCTTTACCGGCCGCACCTCGCCGTCCAGGGCCAACTCACCGACGATGCAGCAATCGTCGGACGCCAACACCAGATTCTCGCTGGCCGACGCCATCGCCAGCGCGATCGGCAGATCGAAGGAGGGCCCTTCCTTTTTCAGGTCGGCCGGCGCCAGGTTCACCGTCTTCGTGCCATCCGCAAGGTAGAGCGCAGAGGCACTGATGGCAGAGATGACGCGCTGCGACGACTCACGGACGGCGGCATCCGGCAGGCCGACGACAATCACGAGAGGCTTCTCGGAGCCCCGGACGTTGACCTCGACTTCGACCTCCAAGGCATCAACTCCCCGCAGGGCCGCGGAATATAAACGGGTAATCATGCGAACAGTTCGACGGTGGAGTGGCTGATAGACGGTGACAAGGAGGAAAGACGCGTCTCCTTTCGCCGGAAGGGTCGCCCGGCAGAGCTGCGTTCTACCGGAAGTGTCCCCGTTTTGGGGACTATGGTCCCGCGAAGATTCGGCCGAAGGTTCCGTATAATCGGTCGCTTGAGGTGATCCGTTCCGGCGTGCCCCGACCCGCTTCCTGATCGCACCCACGATCTTTCTCCATCATAATGAAATCCAGCATTCTTCTGCTCTCCTTGGCCTCGATCACCGCGGCGCATGCCCAAGCCGGGAAGTTGCCGCCGATGCCCGCCGTCCAAGCCCAGACGCCCCAGCAGGCCGCCAAGAGCTTCCAGTTGCCTCCCGGCTATCGGATGGAACTGGTCCTCAGCGAACCCGAGATCAAGGACCCGGTCGTGACCGCCTTCGATGGCAACGGCAGGATGTTCGTCGCGGAAATGCGGACTTACATGCAGGACATCGATGGCACCGACCAGCGGAAGACCAGCAGCCGGATCTCCATGCACACCGATACCAACGGTGATGGCACCTACGACAAGCATTCCGTCTTCGTGGACAATCTCATGCTGCCCCGCATGATCCTGCCGCTTGGCAAGGGGCAGATCGTGGTCAATGAGACCGACACCCTGGACCTCTACCTCTATACCGACACCAACGACGACGGCGTCTCCGACAAGAAGGAACTCTGGTGGGCGGGTGGTCCCCGCGGCGGCAATCTGGAACATCAGCCGAGCGGGCTGATCTGGGCGATCGATAACGGGATCTACACCACCTACAACAGCTTCCGCCTGCGCTGGACCCCCAACGGGATCAAGAAGGAGGACACCAAGGCAAACGATGGCCAGTGGGGTCTCGGCCAGGATGATCTGGGCAACCTCTACTACGTCAACGCGGGCGGCGAGAAAGGACCGCTCAGCTTCCAAGCGCCGGTGGTCTACGGGATGTTCAATCCGCAGGACCAGTTTGCAGAAGGATTCAAGGAGCTCTTCCCGGCCGTGGGAGCGCGGGATTTCCAAGGCGGGCCGGGCAAGGCGCGGGAGCCGAAAGGCACGCTCAACAGCTTCAGTTCGGGAGCCGGCATCGAGGTATTCCGAGGCGACCAGCTTCCCGCCGAGCTGCTCGGTGATGTGTTCTTTGGCGAGCCGGTCGGGCGCCTGGTCCGGCGCGCGAAAGTCACCAACAACGGCGGCCTCAAAGTCCTGAGCAATCCCTATCAAGAACAGAAATCCGAGTTCCTCCGCTCCACGGATCTGTGCTTTCGCCCGCTCAATATGACCACCGCTCCCGATGGCACGCTTTACATCACCGACATGTATCGTGGCATCATCCAAGAGGCCGCGTGGGTGAATCCGGGCAGCTATCTCCGCAAGGTGGTGGAGCAATACAGCTTCGATAAAATCATCGATCGAGGCCGCATCTGGCGCTTGGTGCACACCTCGACCCAGCGGGTGAAAGCACCGCGCATGTTTGAGGAGACGACAGCCCAGGTCGCAGCCCACCTCGCAAGTCCCAACGGCTGGTGGCGCGACACCGCCCAACGCCTGATCATCCTGCGCCAGGACAAGTCCGTGGTGCCGCTGCTCGAAAGAGTCGCCAAGCAGCACAAGAGCCCCCTGACACGGCTGCATGCGCTCTGGACCCTGCAGGGCCTGGATGCCGCGACGGCTGAAATCGTCCGAGCCAAGATGGCGGATGCGGACCCGGGAGTGAGGGCCGGTGCCATCCGCGTGAGCGAGACATTGTTTCGCCAAGGCGACGCTTCGTTCCAAAAGGACATCGAGAAGCTCGCCAAGGATCCCGACCCGAACGTCGCTCTCCAGGCCTGCATGACCGCCAAATACTTGGCCTGGCCCGACCACATGAAGCTGATCTCCGACACCGTGCTCAATTCCTCTGCAAAGGGCATCAAGGACATCGGAGCCTCCCTCATGCTTCCTCCCGGACAGAAGCTCACCGAGTTCTCGGAGAGGGAGCGGAAGGTTTTAAAGAAGGGCGAAGAGATCTACTCGACACTCTGCGCAAGCTGTCACGGCCAGAACGGCCGGGGAGTTGAAGTCGCCGGCATGGAAGGTCACGTGCTCGCCCCGTCGCTGGGAGGATCCAAGACGATCACCATCAATCCGAAGGGCGGCATCTATGTCCTGTTGAAGGGACTTCAGGGTGAGATCGATGGCAAAAAATACGAGGGCCTGATGATCCCGATGGCGAGCAACGATGACGAGTGGATCGCCTCGGTTCTCAGCTATGTCCGCAATAACTTCGGGAACCACGGCACCTTCGTGAATCCATCCGATGTCGCCCAAGCCCGCAAGGATACCGCCAGCCGCACCGAGCCGTGGACTTACAAGGAACTCCATGACCAGCTTCCCCAAGTCATCGCGAGCAACAAGCTGAAGGTTAGCGCCAGCGCCAACGGCGGCGAAGCGAGGCGGGCCATCGATGGCAGCTCCGAATCCCGCTACTCCAGCAACAAGTTCATGGAGCCCGGCATGTGGTTCCAGATCGAACTCGACACCGAAACTCCCGTGACCGGGCTGGTGTTAGACACCAGCACCTCCGCCAACGACTACCCCCGTGGCTACGAAGTCGCCGTCTCAAAGGATGGCCGGGAGTGGAGCCAGCCGATCGCGAAAGGCAATGACAAGAAGGCGATTACCGAGATCCTCTTCAATCCGACACTTGCGAAGTTTATCAGGATCACCCAGCTCGGCAGCGCCCCGGGCAATTTCTGGTCGATCCATGAACTTCAAGTGCTCGCCGACTTGAAGAAGTGACCGTTCCTTCACGACAAAATCTCTCAATTTGAAACCCCGCTCCGCCATGATCTTCCTCAAATCCCTCATCACCGCGTCCCTCGTCTCACTCGTTTTTTCCGGCACGGCGGCCTTTGCGGCTGACCGCCTCAGCGTCCTGATTGTCACCGGCCAGAACAATCACGATTGGGTTCGCAGCACGCCGATCATCGAACGCCTGCTCGTGGAGACAGGCCGCTTCGACGTCAGCGTCAGCACCAGCCCTTCCAAGGAAGCGCCGGAGGATGCCTGGAATGACTGGGCTCCTGCATTCAAGAATTACGATGTCGTGCTCAGTGACTACAACGGCAAGATGTGGTCCGACCCCTTGAAGAAGGACTTCGTCAATTACGTGAGCGGCGGCGGGCACGTGGTGCTCGTTCACGCGGCCAACAATGCCTTCAGCGGCTGGCCTGAATTCGAAGAAATGGCCGGCCTGCTCTGGCGCGGTGCCGACCAAGGGGACCGCCTCTTTCTCGACGAGAAGCTCGAACCCGTCCGCCAGCCGAAAGGAGAAGGACCCGGCGGCGGACACGGTGCCGGTCACTCCTATCCGATCGCCACCCGTGACGATCAGAATCCCATCTTCAAGGATCTGCCGAAGCTCTGGATGCACGTGAGCGACGAACTCTATCACGCCCAGCGCGGCCCTGCCAAGAACGTGCACATCCTGGCGACCGCCTTCTCTTCAAAAGAGAAGGGTGGCACCGGCGTCCATGAACCGATGATCTGGTGGATCCCCTACGGCAAGGGCAAGGTCATCACCCTGGTTCCCGGCCACTTGGGGACCAATGACAAGTATCCGACAACCTACGACTGCGTCGGATTCCGCACCGTGCTCCAGCGCTCGGTGGAGTGGGTCGCCACCGACAAGGTGACGATCCCGCGCCCGAAGAACTTCCCGACAACTGACACGATCAGCGTCGTCCCCGAAGCGGTCAAGTAGCTGCGGACGCATCCTGTTGCAGGCCGGGAATCCCGGAAGCACCGCCTTCCAAGCGAGCAAAGGCAGACACCCCGCCGGACGACTTTTGTTAGGTCCGGCGGGGATTCAAGAATCACTCGGTCGGGGTCTCCGGCACATCGTCGGAGCCGGTTTCAATGCCGCCCTCGATCGGTTCGCTGCCGCCGTCCGATGGTTCGCTACCACCTTCGGCACCTTCGCCCGGAGCATCATCGCCATCGGGGATCACCAGCGAGATGTCTTGAAGTTTCTCGCCCTCCTTGAGCGTGAGAAGCTTCACTCCTTGGGCATTGCGGCCGGTCTCGCGGATTTCGTTCACGCGGATGCGGATGCTTTGGCCGGTGGAGGTCATGAGCATCAGTTCGTCGGCATCGGTAACGGTGACGGCACCGACCACCGGGCCGGTCTTGTCGGTGACCTTCATCGTGATGATGCCCTTGCCGTTGCGAGTCTGCCTGCGGTACTCCTCGAAAGAGGTGCGCTTGCCGAGACCGTTTTCGGAGGCGACCAGGAGAGTGGATCCTTGAGTGACCAGGGCGAGGCTGACGACGAAGTCACCCTCGTCGGGGCGGATGCCCCCTACACCCATCGAAGCACGGCCTTGCGGGCGAATCTGCTCAGTTTGTTCCGCTCCCGAACCCCAGAGACCCTCCGTGAAGCGGATGCTCATTCCTTCATGAGTCACCATCACAACGTCATCAGATCCCGAAGTCAGGCGGACGCCAATGAGTTCGTTGTTCTCTTCCAGAATGATGGCGGTGAGACCGGCCTTGCGATAGTTGCGGAAGTCGTTGAGCGCTGTCTTCTTCACCTTGCCGCTGCGGGTCGCGAAGAACACGAAACCGGCTTCCTCGCGGAAGGTGACGTCGTTGCCGTTCTCATCCGTGGTCCGCTCGAGACGGAGCAGCGCGGCGATCTTTTCTTCCGGCTTGAGATCGAGGACGTTCTTGATGCTGCGCCCCATCGCGGTCCGGGAACCCTCGGGCAGATCATAGACGCGTTCGACGTAGACCCGGCCGGTATTCGTGAAGAACAGCAGGTAGTCGTGCGCCTGGACGCTGAAGAGGTGCTCGATAAAGTCGTCCGCCTCGTCCTTGCCGGTGGCGCGCGTCTCCATGCCCTTCAGGCCCTTGCCGCCGCGACCTTGCAGGCGATACTCGCTGGCCGGGGTCCGCTTGATGTAGCCGCGGTGCGAAAGCGTGACGATCATCGCATCATTCGCGATGAGTTCCTCCATCGCGATCTCGCCGGCTTCCGCCAGGATCGGGCACTTGCGGGGACTGGCGTGCTTGTCGCGGATGGCGCGGAGCTCGTCCTTGATGATGTTGAGCACGCGCTCCTCGCGGGCCAGGATGTCGAGCAGGTCCTTGATGGTCTCCAGCACCTCGTCGTATTCACCCTTTACCTTGTCCCGCTCGAGACCGGTGAGCTGATAGAGGCGGAGTTCAAGGATCGCGTTCACCTGGCGCTCGCTGAAGACGTAGCGGTCACCTTGGATCGCGGCCTGCGAACGGATCAGGATGCCGAGCCCCTCCGCGGTGGCGGTAGAGAAGCTGTGAGCGGCCAAGCGCTCGCGGGCTTCCTCGCGGTTCTTCGAATCGCGGATGATCTTGATGAACTCATCGAGGTGACCGAGCGCCAGCAGGAAGGCCTCCAGCAATTCGGCCCGCTCCTCGGCCTTGCCGAGCAGGTAGCGGGTGCGGCGGATGATCACCTCGCGGCGGTGCTCGATGTAGGCGTCGATCGCCTCCTTGAGCGAAAGCTGCTTCGGGCGGTTCTTGTGAATCGCCAGCATGTTCACGCTGAAGGAAGTCTCCAGCGCGGTAAGCTTGAAGAGCTGGGCCACGACCACCTGCGGGCGGGCATCGCGCTTCAGCTCGATCTCGATGCGGGTCTCCTCGTCGGAGAGATCCCGCATGCCGGAGATACCGGTCAGGGTCTTGTCATTGACCAGCTCTGCGATGCGCTCCTGCAGCACGGCGCGGTTCACGCCATACGGCACCTCGCGAATGACGATGAACGATTTGCCGCCCTCGTTCTCTTCGATCTCGACCTTGCCGCGCAGCCGCATCGAACCGCGGCCGGTGCGGAAGTATTCCTCGATCCCGCGGATGCCGCGGATCTCGCAGGAGACGGGGAAGTCCGGCCCCTTGATGTAATGCATCAACTCCGGCAGCGTGATCTCCGGATTGTCGATCTGGGCGCAGATGCCGTCGATGACCTCGCCGAGATTGTGCGGGGCCAGGTTGGTCGCCATGCCGACCGCGATGCCGGTGCCGCCATTGACCAGGAAGTTCGGGAAGGCGGAGGGTAGGACGGTGGGCTCCTGCAGGGAATCGTCGTAGTTCGGCTGGAAATCGACGGTGTCCTTGTCGAGGTCCTCCATCATTGCCATCCCGAGCGGATGCAGGCGGGCCTCGGTATACCGCATCGAGGCCGCGGCATCGCCTTCGACCGAGCCGAAGTTACCCTGGCCGTCGACCAGCATCTCCCGCATCGACCACGGCTGGCCCATGTTGACGAGGGTCGAGTAGATCGATTGGTCGCCGTGCGGGTGGAAGTTACCCATCGTCTCGCCGACGATCTTCGCGCACTTCACGTGAGCCTTCCCCGGCGTCACGCCGAGCTGGCGCATGGCATAGAGCACCCGGCGCTGGGAGGGCTTGAGACCGTCGCGCACATCGGGAAGCGCCCGCGAAATGATCACGGACATCGAGTATTCCAAGAACGAGTTGGAAAGTTCTTCGGCGACGTTGATCGGCTTGATGGATTCTTGGGACATGCGGAAAATGGGTCAGGCGCGGGAGAGCGCGTTGGCGGAGACGAAGAGGTTGCGAACGCGGAATTCGACGGGACTTTCCTGAAGCAAGACCATGCGGAGCTTGTGCGTCTTCGCAGCAAACCAAGGCTTCGCAAGTGCGCGGGCCGTCCCTACCGCCCAGTCCGGGACGGGCAGATCGTGGCGACGGGCGAGCCACGCTGCGATGGAAGCAAGATAGGCATCGGCGAGCCCGTCGTCATTCAAAGCATCCTTCAAAGAAGCGGGCTCATCGGAGATCATCGCGAAGTCCGGAGCTTCGCGGAAGCGGTCGAGAAAATCCCGGAAACCGTAGCTGAAGTCCTGCTCGTTGGAGATGCCGGCGAAAGCGACCGACATGGGAGATGCCGTGGTCTTCATGGAGCACCTCCTTCGTCTGCGGATGCGAGGATCTCCTCAACGAAGAAGCGCGTCTTCGCCGGGATCATCGATTCCGGATAGTAGGTGGCGACAATATCAAGAACCGCGGCGCTCTCGCGGAGCCCGAGCTCCCGGCAGAGGCGTAGGATGTCATCGCGATCCCCCGCTCCATCGTAGCCCGCCACCCGGCTTGCGAGACACTTCATCGCGAGCAAATAAGGAGTGCCAGGACGCAGGATGCGGAGATTCTCCCACTGTGGCATCCCGTCCATCGTCAGCTCTCCGGAGGGCGAGACAAAGCCCTTCACCCCGTCATTGAGCCAAGACTCCGGCAGACCACGATGTTCCGCGACCTGGCGACTGGCATCCACAACTTCGGCCTTCGGAACAAAGATTGCATCCACATCGCGGGTCGATTCCCGTGCATCGAAAGCAAGGACCATTGCCGCCCCGCCAAAAATACAAAGTTCCCCCGTCACGCCTTTCGCTTGCAGGATGGCATTCAGTTCGTCCAAGGCAGCGAGGATTCGCTCCTTGGTAAGAATGGGGTCGCTTGCTGGCATTCGTTAGACATCCAGATTCCGTACGTTCAGCGCGTTGTCCTCGATGAAGCGCTTCCGCGGTTCGACGATGTCGCCCATCAGGATGTCGAACATCCGGTCGGCCTCGACCGCGTTGTCCTCATCCAGACGGACGCGGAGGAACTGGCGCGTTTCCGGATCCATGGTGGTCTCGAAAAGCTGCTTGGCGTTCATTTCGCCAAGGCCCTTGAAGCGCTTGATCTGGACGCCGCGGCTGGCGATCTCGAGTACCCGGACAAGCACCTCCGGGATCGAGAAAGCAGGATACACCTTCTGTTTCTCGCCATCGCCCTCCAGCAGGGAGAACAGCGGCGTGTCATCGTCGGAGAACTTCTGCGTATCGATCCCGCACTCCTCGAGGCGGGAGAAGATCTTCGCAATCGCGTGCGACTCGTGCAGTTCGTGCAGATTCGCGCGGCGCAAGGGGCCGGTGTGGGCCGCGAGCTCCTCGTCGCTGAGCTGCTCGTCGAAAAGCCGGAGATCCCGGTTCTCCGTGGAATAGGCGCGCAACGCTTCCTCGTTCGTGAAATAGAGGACCCTCTCGTCATTCCCGGTGCGGACCCGGACCATGTATTCCGGCAGGCGGCCATCCTGGCGCGCAGCCAGATAGTCCTTGAAGCGGCCACCGTTCCCCTCGATCGAGGTCGAGTAGCGGGACAGCGAGGACAAAGTCTCGAGGACGGTCCTCAACTCGTCCGCAGAGAAGGTCCGGGATTGGTCGTGGGTCCGGAGTTCGACTTCGCTGGCCCCGAGATCGATCAGGATCCGGTTGAGCTGGTCGTTGTCCTGCACGTATTCCGAACGCTTCTTTCGCGTCACCAGGTAAAGCGGCGGCTGCGCGATGTAGAGATAGCCACGCTTCACCAGCTCCGGCATGTGGCGGCAGAAGAACGTCAGCAGCAGCGTGCGGATGTGCGAGCCGTCCACGTCGGCATCGGTCATGATCACCACCTTGTGGTAGCGGACCTTCTCGATGGTAAAGGAACCATCCTGCTCGCCATCCCCGATTCCCGCGCCGATGGCGGTGATCAGGTTCTGGATTTCCTTGTTCTGGAGAGCCCGGTGAAGCCGCGCCTTCTCGACATTCAGGAGCTTGCCGCGTAGCGGCAGGATCGCCTGGGTGCGGCGGTCCCGGCCCTGCTTGGCAGAGCCACCGGCGGAGTCACCTTCGACAATATAAAGCTCGGACTTCGCCGGATCGCGCTCGGAGCAGTCGGCGAGCTTGCCCGGCAGGCCGCCACCCGAGAGCGCGGACTTGCGGACCGTCTCGCGCGCCTTGCGGGCCGCCTCGCGCGCGCGCGCGGCATTCAAGGACTTCTCGATGATCCGCTTCGCGATCGCCGGGTTCTCCTCGAAAAATTGTACCAGCCCTTCGTAAACGATCGAGGAGACCACCCCTTCGATCTCGGAGTTCACCAGCTTGCCCTTCGTCTGCGACGAGAAGCGCGGGCTCGGCATCTTCACCGAAATCACGCAGACGAGGCCCTCGCGGACGTCATCGCCTGTTAGGGCGGCGTCCTTGTCCTTGAGGATCTTGTTCGCCTTCGCATACTGGTTGACCCCGCGGGTCAGCGCAGTCCGGAAACCGGTGAGGTGAGTGCCGCCGTCGGCATTCGGGATCGAGTTCGCGAAGCAAAGGATCTGATCGTTGTAAGAGTCATTGTACTGGAAGACGACATCGGCGAAGACGTCCTCCTGCGACTGCTTGCCATCGTAGTCGATGTCGATCTGGCGTTTGCCATTCAGCTCGACGGGATCTTCGTGAACCAGGGTTTTGGTAGCTCCAAGCTCCGCAACGAATTCAACGATCCCCTTCGAATAGAAAAAAGTTGCCTTGCGCGCCGACTCCGGGCGCTCGTCTTCCAGATCGATGGTCAGCCCCGGATTAAGGAAGGCCAGCTCCTTCAAACGGGTCGAAAGCCGGTCGAACTTGAACTCGATCGTATCGACGAAAATCGTGGCGTCCGGGAAGAACGTGATCGTGGTGCCGGTGCGCTTGGCATCGACCTCGCCGACGATGTGCAGCGGCTCGGTGGTCTTGCCGCGCTCGAAGGCGATCGCATACAGATTGCCATTGCGGTAGACCTCCGCCTTGAACCAATCCGAGAGAGCGTTCACGCACTTGGCGCCGACGCCGTGGAGACCACCGGAATACTTGTAGGCACCCTGCCCGAACTTGCCGCCGGCGTGCAGGTTCGTCAGCACCAGTTCCACCGCGGGAATCCCGAATTTCGGATGCATGTCCACCGGAATCCCGCGCCCGTTGTCCGCCACCGAAATCGAACCGTCGACGTGGATCGCGATCTTGATCCGGCTGCAATACCCCGCGAGGTGTTCGTCGATCGAGTTGTCCAGAACCTCAAAGACGCAATGGTGCAAACCACGCTCATCGGGGTCGCCGATATACATTCCGGGACGTTTCCGGACGGCCTCCAAACCCTCGAGTTTGTCGATCTGCGCAGCATCGTAGGCCTGCTCTCCGCTGACATTGGTATCGGCCTTTTCAGGCTCCTTGTGCTCTTCGGACATGGACTGCCGGAGGGTCTGAAATACCCGTCGCGGAGACAAGGCATAACATCAAAAAGACCACCTTATTTTCCTCCCCGGGATTCGCCCGCAAGCAATTCAGAATCAAACAATTACCCCGCCCCGAAAAACACCCCTCAAAGGCCGAGGCAAGCCAACTGCCAACTGAGCAACGCCTCCTGCGGCTGGACCTCGCCTTCAGCGATCGATTCGATGGTCGAACGCGGCGCAATCAACGAGGAATCGATGTCCAATTCCACGGCACGGGCATCACGCGTGGAGATCAGACGGCCCACCCGTGCATCGAACTCGGCATCGCGCCGGCGACGCAGGCCGCGCGGCTTCTCGGGCCACTCCTCGGGCTTGCAGGTCCGGGCGGCATCCAAGACGTCGGTCAGGCGCTTGCGGCGGTCCGGCCGATAGTGCGGCGGAATCTCGATCCGCTTGCCGGTCGCAAGCGCAAGGCTCCAGTCGATCAATTGCCGGTTGGTAACCACCATGAAGGAGGGCCGGTCCCAGGACGAAGCCTCGGTGTCCCGCCACTCCCACAGGGCCTTGAGAAAATTCAAGCCCCCGCGGTCGAGACGGCCGGATCCTTGGATCCGCCACGGCTCATCGCGGCCTTCCTCGCGCTCCAGCACCTTGAGCCGGGCGGCCTCGCAGCTCTCCACGAACCAATCGAAGCGACCTTTCGCCTTCAGTTCCTCGCTGATCTTCTGGCCCATCGGCAGCAGATAGCGGACGTCGTTGAGGGCATACTCCATCATCTTCGCCGAAAGCGGGCGCTTGCCCCAGTCGGCCTTCTGCGAGGACTTCGAGAGCACGACGCCGAAATACAGCTCCACCAGATCCGCCAGACCGAAGCGCCGGACGCCGAGCAAACGAGCCCCGATCTGGGTGTCGAAGACCACCGGCGGCAGCTTCGCGAAGCTGCGCCGCAGCATCGTCATGTCGTAGTCCGCGCCATGCATCCAGACAGGCCGCTGCGCCAGGAAATCCCCAAGCGGCGACAGATCCTCGATCGACAGGGGATCGATCAGGGCGTCGTCCCCGCCGCAGGAATACTGCACGAGGCACAGCGATTCGCGGTACCGATGGAGGCTGTCGGCCTCCGTATCGATGGCGCAAACGGCATCGGCCGGCGGCCGGGAAAGCAGAGAAACGAGTTCCGAAGAGTCGCTGACCAGTGGTAGGGAAGACATGACCCGGGGGAAACCTTCAAGCAAAAGGGAAAGCTCCGGAGCCCTGATCGCGGACTCCGGAGCTATTGTCGAATTCAAAAACCCGAATCATGCAAAACAAAACCCTGCCGGCTCACTTGTTGAGCGTCAGCGTCGAAAGGGTCAGCTTGATAGTTGGCAGCGGGGCGGCCGGATCGACCGGATTGATACTACGGGTAACGAGGGTAGGGCGCGTCACGGTGACCGGGGTCTGACCACCGCGGTTGACCAGCAGGACCGTGGCACCATCCTCGGGATCGATGATCCGCACTTCGATCACCACATTCTCGGTAGCGGTGGTCGTGGTGACGAACTGCTCCCAATCCTTGCCGATCTTGAGCTTCTGGCCCTTCTTCTTGCCCCCAATGGTCTGGGTGTAGTTGTATTTCAGCGTGTTCCCGGTATTCGGACGCAGCGGAGCTTCAATGACGATCTTGTTGTCCGCATCCAGATACGGTGGCGCCATCCCCGCCGGCTTGACGTCTTTGTTGACAATCGGGTTGTTGTATTTCGTCACCACTTTCGAGAACTGCGACACATAGCCGAAGGCCTGATAGATCACGGGAACGTCGCTCGCGAGGGGCTCGAATTGCTCGCGGGCCCGGGCATTGACTTCTTCATAGGTCAGAACCTGAAAGCCGAATTCCTCGATATTGCTCATGCCATCGCGATCGTAATCGGCCTTCGCGGCATATTCGCGCTTGGCAGTCCCGGTTGGCAAGGTGATGGCCGCAAAGCCCGGATAGGAATCGACCATCATCACCTTGGCTCGGAACTTCCTTTCCGAAGTGTCGATCGAGACGCCGCTGCTGTAGAGATTCCGCTCATAGCTCAGTTCCATCACGCCGGTCTGGCCGACATCGAAGAAGAACGGCGGCAGGGTGTATTGCTGAGCGGTGGGAGTCGGGATGAAGACCGGATTCTGCGGCACGGTCGGCGGAAAGAGCAGGAAGTCCTCCGAGTCGTTCAGAATCGAGAAGAAGATCCGGTCGCCGGGCCGGATATTCGTGCGGTCATTCCCGGTCCATTTAACCTTGTTGATCGACCGGGGATCCATCTGGTAGACATCCCTGTCCCAAGTCCCGCTGGTGAAGCGGAAGCCAGCCCGCGGAGTGCGCGAGGCCGGATTCAGCGCATCGAGGCTTGGCACGATCGTCACCGGAATCGCGACCGGAGTGAGATCGGGGAAGTTCAAGCGAGGGTAGGTGAAGACGTATTGGCCGGGGATCACCTCCTCGTTCATCTTCTTCAGCGCCGCGGCCTGATTGGTGGTGGAACCCGGAGTGGTGTCCTCGCTGGTGGGAGCGGGCAGACCCAGTACCACGGCCGTGCCGGGAGCCAGTGCCACGTTCAAGCCCGGATCATTGCCGTTCGGCACCCGCTCCGTGAGGGTAACCACCGTGCCAGCACCGCCGATGGTGTAGATGTTGTCGATCGCCGGAATACTCGCCAAGGCGGCGCGCAGCGCTTGCGACCAAGCCGCTCCGGTCTGGGTGGCGGTCACATTGAAAGTGACGGTGACCGGTGGCCCAACGATGTCCGCACTAGTGACGGTGGCAATCACGGTGCCGGTCGTCAGCACGTCGCCGAGGGCGTAAACCGTCTCCATCTGGCGGACCGCACCGTAAGGCCGGATCAGCTCGTAGCGGGATTGGTCATATTGCTGCACGAAGGCCGTGCTGATGTCGTAGAAGGTGACCACCGCATCATCGCGGAAATTGGACAGCGGGCGCTCCAGCTTGCTCGGCGGCGCCGAATAGAGCTGGCAGAGCTCAGGACGGGAGGGCTCGACCACAAAGGCGGGAATCACGCCCGCGACCGACCAATACTGGTTGTCGTCGCGGATCCCGTCCCGGTCCACGTCGCCGGTGGCAACGAATCCCGTGGCACCCAAAGGGCAAGGCGGGATGTTCGAGGGCGGGAAGAAGAAGAGCTGCGGATCGATCACGCAGGCTCCGTCCAAAATCACCAATCCGTCCCGAAGGAAAACCCTCAGTTGCCCCGATTCGAACCGCAGCGACATCGGCGCGGTCTGATAGAAAAGCTTGTTCAGCGATAGCGTCTGGATCACGTCAGCCTCTGCGGCGGCGCACGCGAGGATGGTAGCGGCAGTTACTAGAATCCGTTGGGTTTCCATGGGCGAAACCTTCCGCGTGCCCCGTTCTTTGACAAGGAGATTCTTGGCGCAAACAAACGCTTCACGGAGTCTTCACACACCCCGCGCATAAACCCGGATACATCGTGCATGCTATGTCACACACCGGCGATCAGCGCAAGCCCCGAAGCAGCAATTCCGCGTTGGTTTTTGTCGCTCGAAGGTTCTTTAACAGCGTTTCGATCGCATCGCCGACCGGTAGCTGGGCCAGCTGCCGGCGAATCTCCAAAACCTTCACGAACTCGTCCGGATGGTAGAGCCGGTCGTCATTGCGGGTCCCGCTTTGCGGAATGTGAATGGCGGGATAGACGCGGCGCTCCGCCAATTCCCGGTCGAGCCGGACTTCCATGTTCCCCGTGCCCTTGAATTCTTCGAAAATCACATCGTCCATCCGGCTTTCCGTCTCGATCAGCGCGGTGGCCAGAACGGTGAGGCTACCGCCTTCCTCGACATTGCGGGCGTTGCCAAAAAACTTGCGCGATTTCTGCAGCGCCGCCGGGCTGACGCCGCCGCTGCCGATCGGCCCGCCCTGGCTCGCGGAATTGTGGCCGCGGGCGAGGCGCGTCAGGCTGTCGAGCAAAAGCACGACATCCTTCCCCTGCTCCACCAAGCGGCGGGCGCGCTCGATCACCAGATCCGCGACCTGGGCGTGGCGGCGCGGCGCCTCGTCAAAGGTCGAAGCATAGACAGTGGTCCCCACCGTTTCCTCGAAGTCGGTCACCTCCTCGGGCCGCTCGTCGAGCAGCACCACGATCAATTCGACCTCGGGATGGTTGCGGCGGATCGCCTTGGCAATCTGCTTGAGCAAGATCGTCTTGCCACCCCGCGGCGGTGCGACGATCAGGCCGCGCTGGCCCTTGCCCAAAGGGGCCACCAGATCGAGGACACGGACACTGGTGCCATCCGCACCCTCCCCTTCCAAGACGATCCGGCGGTCGGGAAACAGCGGCGTGAGCTTGTCGAACTCCTTCGGCACCGTGAAATCGGCGGCCGGGATGCCTTCGATCTCAAGGATCTCGACGGCGGAAAGATACTTGTCGCGGTCGCGCGGCGCACGGATCCGGACCTTCACCCGATGGCCGGAGCGCAGGCCATGGTCCTTCAGCAGGTGGCCGTTGATGTAGAGGTCGTCCGGGCAGGTCCGGAAGCTCCGCGCGGGATCGCGCAGCATCGCGTAATTCTCCTTGGCCTGTTCCAGGATGCCTTCGCCGATCAGCGTCGCCCCTTCGTTCGCGTAAAAGCTCAGCAGCTCGAAAATCAATTGGGTCTTGGGAGCCCCCGGCGTGATCCGCGCGGGAACCGCCTCCGACATCGTCAGCAGTTCGCCCAAGGACTTGAGACGGAAGGCGTTGATATCGATGGTCTGGGGCAAGGGCGCGGCCTCCTGCACGGCGGCAGGGGTCTCGGCAGTGGAATCGGCGGGTAGCTCGGGGAGCTGGGTGTCGTCGCTCATGATGGCGTGGGATTGGAGGAAGCGCCGGAGTTGGGCTTCCAGCAGGGTGGCCGGGCCTTCGTTCCAGAAGACATGGTCCGCGCGGCGGAGCTTTTCTTCCTGGGGCATCTGGGCCGCGAAAATGGCGTCGATCGTGGCATCGTCGAAGCCGTTCCGTTTCCGCAAGCGCTGGCGGCGGGATTCGTCCCCGGCAGCCACCAGTAGGTTGGCTTCCTGACCGAGATCGAAGCCGCTCTCGAAGAGAAGCGGAATATCCGCAACGAAGAGGGCCGCCCCCACTTTGCGGGCGGATGCCGAAGATTCAAGACATTCCTCGCGGACCCGCGGATGCAGGATCGCCTCCAAGTCCTTGCGCGCCGCGGCATCGCCGAAAACCCGGCCGCGCAGGCGGTCGCGGTTCACCCCGCCCTTTTCATCCAGAACTTCATCCCCGAAACGGGCCCCGATCCGCTCCGCCGCCTCACCGGGTCCGGCCAGAAGCGCGTGCACGCAGGCATCCGCATCGAAAATCACCACCCCGGGACAGAGCTCCGCAAGAATCCGGCAAGCCGTGGACTTGCCGCTCGCGATTCCTCCGCTCAGCCCGAAAACACGCACCCCGCGAGCTAGCTCCCGGCGCGCAGGACTGGCAATCAAAAGTAGTCCGCATCTGGCTCAGCGCGCCCTCCGCCATTCGTAGGATTCGTCCGATTCGGGGTGCCCTCTCTGCGACCTCCGCGCCCCCGCGTTTCGTTCTCCCCCCAACCTCCCCAAACCTTTGCGCCCTTGGCGTCTTGGCGGCTCACCCTCCTTCCGCCTTTCCTCACCACTGATCACTGATCACTGATCACTGATCACTCGGCACTCAGCCTTCCCCCGCCCCTCTCTGCAGTCAATCCCCACCCTCCGCCCACAAAAAAACGGGCGGAGGGTTGCCCCTCCGCCCGCTTGGAATGAATCGGCTCCAATTACTGGCTGATCGGAGGCAGCACGCCGTCCGTGGAAACCGCACCATCTGCCGTGCCGCCGGCAGTGCCGGTCAGGTTGCCCGAGCTATCGCGCAGCGGCTTGCCACCGGCGTCGATGATCTGCGCGGTCACGAAGATGATCAGGTTGCTCTTAATCCGGTTCTCTGCCTTGGTCTGGAACAAGCGTCCGACGATCGGTAGGTCGCCGAAGACCGGCACCTTGTCTTCCACCGTCTGCACGTCCTCGCGCATCAGGCCGCCGACCGCAACGGTGTAGCCGTCGTAAATGGTCAGGGCGGTCGTCACCCGGCGGCTTGAGAACACCGGCATTTCGATCCGGTTTTCCGTGATGGTCACCGTGGTCGGGTTGCCGAGGAAGTCGGTAGCCGGGGATTGGATCGGGCTGCCGTAGTTCACGAAGCCTTCGAATTCAACGATGTCCGGCGCGAAGCGCAGGTCGATCACGAAGTCGTTGCCACCGATGGTCGGCTCGATTTCCAGCGTCACACCCGTATTGCGGGTTTCGAAGGAGGTCGGGGTTGCCGGGGTGACGGGGAAGATCCCGCCGCCGCTGCTCAGACCGCCACCCAGACCGCCGCTGACGCTGCCGCCGATCGAGTTCGGAAGTTCCGGGGGTTCGTATTCGGTCGGGTAGATGAATTCGCGGATGATCTCGATCGTCGCCTTTTCGGTCGAGCGAGCGGTCACGCTCGGTGCGGTCATCAGGTCGGTGCCCTTCTTCTGGGCGAGACCGCGCATGATCAGCTGCACCTGGCCGTCGGAGAACAGGCCGGTCAAGGCCGCGATCCCCGGTGCCGGGCTGGCGCTCTGGGCCGTCCGGTTCGGGTTGTTCAGGACTGCGTCGATGTTGTTGCGGTTGATCGCACCGTCCCCGCTGCGGAGACCGCCGGTTACGATGTCGGTCACGTTCGTGCCGGTGGCGGCAGGAACACCCGGGATCGTGGTTTGCGCCACGGTGCCGATGAAGTCCGCATTGGTGCGGGTCTGGCCGCTGCCGATGGTGCCACCGCCGAGGAACACGGAGTTCGCGGAGAGGCCGAAGGGCGAGACGATCCAGTCGAAGCCCAGTTCGTCGGTGTTCTCCTGGGAGATTTCCACGAACTTGGTCGAGATCTTCACCTGCTTCGGGGTGCCCTGAACCACCGATTCCACCAAGCTCTCGATCAGGTCGATGTTGGTCGGGGTGTTGCGCACCACCAAGCTGGAGCCCGTGAGAGTCGCGGATGCTCCGGGAACATCGGTCACGCCCTTCTCCTTGAGAACATCAGCGATCTTCGGACGAGCCTTCAGGGATGCGCCGGCAGCAGCGCCATCGCCACCGCCGAAGGGATCGGCATCGGGAGCAGCAGCGCCGTCACCACCACCCCCACCACCCAGGCGGGCGATGAAGTCAGGCGGCACCGAGAAGCTGCGGGTGAAGAGGTCTTCATCCGTCTCGGTTCCGGGAACCAGGGTGACGGCATATTCGTCCACCTTGTAGCGCAGGCGGGTCGCGTCGCAGATGTACTTGAGCGCTTCGGCCAGCGGCACGTTGCGCAGGCGCAGTTCCTTGATCCGGAGAGCACCCGGGTCCGCGGTGGCACCCAGACCGCCCGCCGCATCGGCGTCGAGCGCGGCATCGCCGCTGGCACCGGCACGCGGCTTGCGAACCACGAAGTTGATGCCCTTGCGGGACGGATCGGTCTCCTTCACGTCCAGCTCGCGGGAGCGCAGGCGGAGGAAGTCGATGGCTTCTTCGACCGAGGTGTCCTCGAAATCGATGATCGGGATCGTGATGTCGCGGAGCTTCTCCAGGATGTACTGGGTGCCCGTGGTCGGACCGTTCTGGGTGTTCGTGTCCAGCGGCTGGGTGATGATCGGCGGCACCGCAAGTTCCCATGCAGCATCAACCTGCGCCAGCAGTTCGGCGCGGGTGTGGTCGTAAGCGGCACGATAGTAATCGGCCTTCGCCTGGGCCACACGCTCCATGCCGCGGCGGGCGGCCTTGTTGAAGCGGTCGGTGCGGATCACGGTCTCATAGTGACCGAATGCATCGTCATACTTGCCGAGGTTATAGGCACCTTCGGCGAGGTAGAGGTGGCGGCGCACCGTATCGACGTTTTCGGTGTGCTCGTAAGTGAGCGCCGGATTGGTGCGGATCGGATCATCCAACCATTCGTTGACCCGCTTGGCATCCACATTGCCTTCGTCGTGGACGAGCACGTCGGCGGTCAGCGCACGCGCCTCGTCGTACTTGCCCATCCGGCGATAGCTGTCGGCCAGCGCGGTCGAGGCATCGGCCAGATGCTGGACGAGCACCTTGCGGCGGTCTTCCACCATCGGCGCATCCGGCAAGACGCCGAGCGCTTCCTTGTACTTGCCGACGGCCTCTTGATACTTCTCCTTGGCGTAGGCCTCGCGGCCTTCGGCAAGCAGTCGGTCGGCATCGGACACCGCATTCTGGCGGCGGATCATCTCCTTCTGGGCGAGACTGCTGTAGCCGCCGCCGCCGCCTTCGCCGGCATTGGCAACCGTCAGGGTGACCGGCATCACTGCTGCCAATGCCATCAGGGTGGCGGCAGTTTTGCAGGTGCGATTGTTTGGCGTTTTTTGCATGGTTGGGATCGTGTTCTGCCGGGCTGACCGGCGGTTGTGAAGCGCTTTTTTCAAAAACAATTTGATTTACTCGGCAGCGGTGCCGCCCTTCGGGATCGACTTGGTTTGCTTCTCTCCCTTTTCGTCGGTGTACTCCACCTCGATGCTCTCTAGCGTAACAGCTTTCATCAGGTACTTCTTCTCGGCGGCACCCGGGGGCAGGGCGAAGGTCGTTCCTTCCTCAACCCTGAATTCCTTGCCCTTCTCGCCGACCGCCTGGAGATCCAGCACCGCGGTGCGGTCGTAGTAGGAGTTGGCATCGATCTCGTTGTCTGGCAGGCCGTACTGGGACTCATACTTGATGCCCTTCTTGTTGGGCTTGAGGTCCTCGAACTGCGCCACGTTGACGTTCTGCGTCAAGTTGGTGCGCTTGCTGGTCACTTCCTTCGGGGCAATGCCGATGAAGCGGAAGCGGGCTTGGAAGGGCTGCTTGTCGACGAAGAAGGTATCTCCGGCCTTGAGCATCGATGCGGCGCTGACGCGGTTGGCGAATCCCTTCTTGTCCGGAGAGCGGCCGATCAGGCGGGGTGCCCACTGGCCTTCCGATTCCAAGCCGAACTCGACATACCACTGGGTCGATTCGTCTTTCACATACGCCAGCTTGTTGATCAGCGACGGCACGCTCTTGGGATCCACGGGAAGGGTCTGGGCCTTCCATTCTTCCAAGTTCGAGAAGCCGTCGGAGTCGTCGTCCCGGGCAGGAGAATCCGCATAAGTCGGATCCGCGCCGGTATCGAGCCACCAGATGTTCGGGATCGGATCGTGAACCACCCGGCCGCGCTTGAAGTCGATCGGTTGGTTCGGATTGTTCTTATCCGCAAACAGCGCGATCCCGGTGAAGGTATCGACCTTGCGCTCGTTGTCGTCAGCTTGGTCGATCGTCAGATTGGTAGTCAGCGAGGCCACCGCCCTGGCGGTCGCCTCGGCTTGGGGGATCGTGGAATCATCCTTGCCGCTGTTGGCGGTGTTGTGCGCGAATTCGGTTTCGACCGCGCTGGATTTCATGAAGCCGAGGGCGATGAAGCCGATCGCGCAAACGCCGGCGACACCCAGCAGGGCTTTTTCAAAGTTCTTCGGTAACTTGGACATGACCGTGAAATGGTAGGAGTTACTTCTTGGGCGTATTGGCCGCAGTGGCCGCCGTCTCGAAGAATTGGACGATATCGAGGCGCAGGAAGACGTTGATCTTCTCCGAGCCGAGGACTTGCTTGAGGATCACACCGTCGCCACCGGCTGCCGGAGCAGCGGCTGGGGCGGCATCAGGAGTTGCGGGAGCCGGAGTCGCCGGAGCGGCAGGTTCCTCGCCCGGCAGGACGAAGCCACCGGCACCGCCGAAGGGATCCGCAGCACCGGCACCGCCGGCGGGAGCGACCTCCTCGGTCTTGAACTCGGCGTCTGCCGCCGTCGGAGCCTTGGGCTTCTCATTGACGACCCGCATCGAGCGGACCACATAGTAGTACTTCCCGGAGTCATCCAGGGTGGACAGGAATTTGCGGAAGGCATCCTCCTTGCAATTGAAGGAGATCTCGAAGGGCAAGGGCCGGAGCATCTTGTCCTTGGTGTCGAAAACCTTGGCGTCTTCTTCCGCCAGCCGCGGACGGTGCAGATTGAGGATCTTCACCGGACCGGAGGCCGCGAGCCCCGCCATCAGGTTGCTGATGGCATCCAACTCGTAGGTCAGCACGCCGGTGGCTTCCCGCTTGACCGCGGATTCCTTGTAATCCTCGAAGCCGATGTAGAAGTCGGCCGGAATCTCGCCCTTGGCATCCGTGATCGCCTTGGAGGCGGCGTCGCGGGCCTTGATCACGGCGGTGTTGAAATCACCGGGATCGATGTTCGGCGGGGTGGGCGCCTTGAAGCGGTTGAAGGCGTCCTGCAGGGAGCCGACCGACTGCTTGTAAGCCTTAACGGCCTTCTCCTTTTCGGAGAGGTTGTCGTCGTTGGGATACAACTTGCTGCCGGTCATTGAGTCCACCTCTGAGGTGGAATCTTTGTATGCCTGCAAGGTATCGTCATAGCCCCTGCTGGCGGAGACACCAAAGGCGATGAGGCCGATGGCCGCGAGGGCGGTGATGCCGCCGAGTCCGGCAGCGAAACGGTTTTCCTGGATCCAGCTCATGGTCGAGGCGTATTAGGGTTGAGATGGGTGATCACCGGACGGGGATCTCGCGGGAAAGCGGGATGATGAGTTCAAATGCACCGGCGAAGTCGGCTTCGGCAGGTGCGGCGTCGAGGGTCTGGACGAGTTGCTCGTCCGGGATGTCCTGCGGCGTGTCGGCCCCCTTGGGTGCCCCCTTGGCCGTGGGTGCCACGTAGGGCAGCGCCTTGAAGCTGAAGTGCTGGGGATTGGCGCGCAGGCGCTTGATCAGGTCATACACGACGTTGCCGGCCTTGGGATTGTCGCTGCTGCGCCAGAAGCCCTTGATCCGGATCGCATTCGCGCCGGGAATGACCTCGACCGCATTGGGATCGGGTTTCGCTGACTTTTTGGCACCGGCCGCCTCGATCTTGATGCCTTCAAGCCCGGAGGTGCCGTAGTTCTGGCTGAAGAACTCACCCTTCACCACGGACCGCGGCTTGTTCTCCGCCTTCGGCGCGAGCGGGCTGTGCCCGTAGAGCGGATCGAAATCGGTGATCCAGACCACGTTGCTGGCGAAGGCCGCCTGGACTTCCTGAAGCGCGCCGAGCCAGAAGGTCCGTTCCTCCTCGGTCTTGGTGTATTGCGAGGCGAGGGCCACCAATTTGTCCTGCTCCTTGAACTGGCCTTGGATCGGATTGTAGATCGCGGCCAGCTTGTCCTTTTGCTCGTTCAAGCTCTTCAGCTTCGCCTCGGCATTGGCCTTGGCCAAGGTGCCGAGGACGCCCCATGCGGCCAGACCGGCCAGGAACAGCGCGGCGGCTCCGATGAAGAAGGGCTTCTGCTTCTCCGCGGTGCGGGCCGCCTGAACCTTGGTCGGCACCAGGTCGATGTTGATCGCGGACTTGCCGATGCTGCGCAGGCCGAGGCCGATGAGTTCCCCCATCAGGTGCGCCTCGCGGCCGAGCTTTTCCGTATCGACGTTCTTGCCGACCGAAATGGCGCTCACCGGATTGAAGAATTCGACCGGCAGGTGCAGCTTCTCTTCGAAGAATTCCTTGGTGTAAGGAAGGTTCGCACCGCCGCCGGCCAGGATCACCAGCTTCGGCGCATTGCCGCCGTGCTGGCTGCGGTAGTAATTGGTGGTGCGGGCGATTTCCGCGGGAAGCTGGCCGAGCGCGTTGCGAATCGTCGAGGCCAGCGCCGCGGTGGTTTCGTCGAGCTGTTCGGTATGGCCGCCGCCCAGCGCCACCAGGCCGCCGTGGGTCTTGTGGCCTTCCGCCTCCGCGAAGGGCACGCCGTATTCCTTGGCGATCGCCGAGGTGATCGAGACACCGCCGCGGTTCACGCTGCGGGTGAAGAAGCGCTTGCCCTCGATGTAGAGCAGGTCCGTCGCCTTCGCGCCGATGTCGATCAGCAGCACCGGCTCGGTGACATTCGGGTAGGCCGCGCGGAAGGCATTGTAGAGCGCCATCGGGGCGACATCCACTTCCGCGGTGGTCAGGCCGGTCGAGGTGACCGACTCGTTGAGCTCGTCGAGCGACTCCGCCTTGATCGCCACGATCACGACTTCCTTCTCGCCGGAGCTTTCGAGGATCTCGTAGTCCCACGCCACTTCTTCCAGCGGGAAGGGCACGTGCTGCTGGGCCTCGAAGGTGACCAACTGCTCGATATCGTCATCGCCCAGCGGCGGCAGCTTCACGAAGCGCGTGAAGACCGACTGGCCGGAGACCGCATAGCGGACCTTGCCTTTGCCCGCCTTGAGACGCTGCGCTAGCTGGCCGATGGCGTAGGAGATCTGCGCCGGACGCGAGGGCTCCGTGGCCGGGTCGGCGAGCACGGTCTCGCTGTCGTACGCCTTCAGGACGAGGCTGCTACCGGATTTGGATGGCTCGAATACGGCCATGCTGACCCGCTGGGAGCCGATGTTTAATGCGATGGAGGACTGGTTATCAGCCATGACGGGCTAGGGAAGAAAACGGGGTTTTGACGCGAATCCTGGGGCGGGTGAAATCAGCGTTCTTTCTGGATCTCGGCGTAGCGATCGTACCAAAGCATCGCGAAGGGCGTCTCGGTCTTGTTGAGCAGCGGGAACTTCTCGCTCTGGTCGGAGAGCGCCGGGGCATTCCACCACAGCTCCTTCGCCTTCTCCGCGGCTTGGCCGACCTTCACGCCATCGACCAGGACCTCGATGCCCACGGCTTCGACGGCGCCCTTGTTGGCCTTGTCCTTGCCGGTCAAGCGCTTGATCGTCGCAGGCGAAATGTAAACGGAAGTGAAGACTTCCTCATCCACCGGCACGTTGATGTGGTTGATGGTCTTGACCAGCTTGATGGCACCCTTGCCATCCGGATTCCTCAGACCCACGTACCACTTCACGGTGACCGTGTTGATGTAGCCGACCTTCTTCTGTTCCGGCGTGCCAGCGATCTTCATGCTAGCTTCGACTTCCAGCCAATCCTTCGGCTTGAAAGACTTGTCCTTGCCGGTCTTGACATCGGGGGACGGAAGGTCATCGAAGACCGGCTTGCCCACATCGGCTTTGATTTCCTGGGCGATCGCCCCGGTCGAAAGAAGGGAAAAGGCGGCTGCGGAAGCGACGACGGTGGCGAGCGCCGACCTACGGACGGATGCGAAACGTTGTTTCATGGTGGGCTTTTGGTTTTTGGAGAACTAGGGAATGCTTCCCCGTATTGGCCAGAGAAATCCTCGTGATTCCATAGAAAAGTCCGTCAGGTATATACATCGAAACCGCGGTGCATCGACGGCTGCGGTTGACAGGCCTGCCAAGCGGCGTTTCTGCTCGGCCCATGAGCCACCCGCCCGTAATGCCAGAGCCCCGGATTCCGCAGGTGGTGGGAAGCTTTGGAAATGCGGAAAGCCTTGCCGCGGCAAGCATCCAACAGGTCCGCGAAGCCTGTGACCTGATCGAGATCCGCCTGGATCTGTTGGAGGCGGAAGGGATCCTAACAAGGACCCGCCCCTGGGCTCATCTGACGGGCGTGCCGCTGCTCTTCACCGCCCGCCGTGGCGACGAGGGCGGGGCCGGCAACCTGTCCCCGGGACAGCGCATGGATCTGCTAGAGCAAGTGCTCGGGGAAGCCGCGCTGGTCGATGTCGAGCTGGCCTCCGCCACTGCGATGGCACCCCTGCTCGCGAAGCTGCGGGAAGCAGGCATCCCCTGGGTCGCCTCCTGGCACGATTTCGAGGGCCGCGCGGACTCCTTCGAGCGCATACCGGAGCTGGCCGCGGAAGCCGCCGCCGCCGGTGCCGCCTGCTTCAAGGCCGCCCTGCGCCTCCACGACATCCAAGGCGTGGCCCGCCTGGCCGAGCTCCAGCAGGCCGCCACGCTACCGCTGGCCTTGATGGGGATGGGACCGCTGGCACCCGTCTCGCGGCTCCTCTGCGCCCAGCACGGTGCCGTGCTGAACTACGGCTACCTCGGCAATGTCCCGACCGCTCCCGGCCAATGGAGTGCTTCCCTGCTCAAGCAGACCATTGCTACTGTGACTTCCTTATAGGGGTTACCTTAAGGGGATAACCTTTGCGTGCCGTTCGGGGCTACGGGTGGCGTGCCGTTCGGGGCACCACGCGTGTGCCGTCCGGGGCCACGGGTCTCACTGCACGATCTCGACCGGCGCGTCCGGCAGGGCGTCCAGGAAGAGGCGGCCATAGCGCTTGGTGAGGATGCGGTTGTCGAGGATCGACACCAGGCCCTTGTCCTTGGCGGTGCGGATCAGGCGGCCGACACCTTGGCGGAGCTTCAGGATCGCTTCCGGCACCGAGTATTCCATGAAGGGATTCGCCCCTGTCGCCTCCAGGGCTTCCAAGCGCGATTGCGTGAGCGGATGGTCCGGCACCGCGAAGGGCAGGCGCGTGACCACCACGTTCGAGAGGGTCTCGCCGGGCACATCGACGCCGGTCCAGAAGCTGTCCGTGCCGAAGAGCACGCTGTGGATGTCGCGGCGGAATTCCTCGACCATCCGGTGCCGCGGCATGCCATCGCCCTGCACCAGCAGACGCCAGCCCTTGTCCTCGAAATGGCGGCGCAGTTTGTCCGCCGCATCCTTCATCGTCCGGTAGCTGGTGAAGAGCACGAAGGCCTTGCCCTCGCTGGCTTCCACCGCGGCGCGGATCGCTTCCACCATCGCCTTCGCGTAGGCTGGCGCGCTCGGTTCCGGCATGTTTTTCCAGATCCGGATCTTCATCTGGCGCTGGAAATCGAAGGGGCTGCCGATGCACAGCGCGGGCACGGATTCCGCGCCCACGCGGCCGCGGAACCAGCCGAGCTGCGGATCCCCCACCCCGAGCGTGGCGCTGGTCATCACGCAGGTCTTGCCCGGCGCGAAGAGCAGATTGCGCAGCTTGTCCGCCACCCGGATCGGCGCGGCATGCAGCGAGAACAAGCTCTCGTCGCGGCCCGAGCGCTCGATCCAGTGGACGTTGTCCTCGCTGCTCTGATCGAGGAAGCAGGCGATCGCGCCATGAGCCTCGCGCAGCTTGCGGGAGGCGTCCTGGAGCTCGGCGCGGGTGGTCTCGCTATCGACGTCCTGGGCGAGCGTATCGATCTCGGTCCAGAGCTTGCGCAGCGGATCGGCGGCGGTATTCGGGACCAGCTCGGGCTGCCGCACGCGCCATTCCTTCGAGTATTCGCCGAAGTTCGCGGCATGGCCCAGATCGCCGAAAAACTCATCCGCGGCCTTGATCGCATCCTCCACCGCCAGCATCGCCGAGGACTTGCGGAAGGAGCGCAGCAGGCCCTTGCGGGTCCGCGGATTGTAGAGCCGCTGGAGGTCGAAACGCATGCCCGCCTGGCTCAGCCGCAGGCCGAGCTGGACCGCCGCGACCTGTTCCAAGGTGTGCGCCTCATCAAGGATCACGAAATCGTTCGGGAACAGGAAGCCGGAGGGTCTTTCGCTTTCGAGATCCTCGCTGGTCTCCATCAGCGCGAAGAACAACGTGTGGTTCACCACCACCAGCTTGGCCTCGGCGGCGGCCTTGCGGGCTTCCTGGAAGAAACAATTGCCGCGCGGCCCGCAGTGGCGGGCGGTGCAAAGATGGGCTTCCGAGCAGACCTGCAGCCAGACCTTCATCGAGGGCTGGAAGTCCAGATCGCTCAAGGTGCCGTCCTGCGTGGCTTCCGCCCAAGTGCGGATTTTCCCGAGTTCCTCGCTCTCGCTGGAGGTGAAAAGATCCCCCGCCTGCTCAAGCGCGCGGCGCAGGCGCATCGGGCAGAGGTAGTTCCCGCGGCCCTTCAGTAGCACCGCCGGCAAGTCGTCGCCCAGCAGCTTCCGGACAATCGGGATGTCCTTGCGGATCAGCTGCTCCTGCAAGTTGATGGTGTGCGTGGAGATGACCGCCTTGCGCCCGGTTTTGAGGGCGAAGCGCGCGGCCGGAAGCAGGTAGGCGAGGGATTTCCCGACCCCGGTGCCCGCCTCCGCCACCAGGCAGCGCTTGGTGAAAAGGGCTTCCGCCACTGCCACCGCCAGTTGCTGCTGTTCCGCGCGGAATTCGAAGTCCTTCGACTTGGCCAGAATCCCGGCGTGTGAGAAGGCCACACCGATATCCTCGACAAAAGGGTCGGGCAGCGGTTGTCCCTCCAAGGCGGCGATCATGCGGCCCGCATTTGCGCCGCGGAGCCCCGCCCCTGCCAAGCACCAAACCGGCGATCTTTACAAACCCCGTGCGCATCGCATGCTCCCGCGGTCTGCCCGCCATGACGCGTATCCTCGTACCCCTGCTCCTTGCCCTCGGCGGTGCCTTGCTTGCCCTGTGGGCCGGCCCCGCGGAGCGGACCCTTGTCGAGGAACAACTGAGCGACTTCCCCGGCGTGCAGGCCGGCGCGCACTCGCTGCGGCCCGTGATCGCCGTGGCGCTCTGCTTCCTGCCCGCGCTCGGCGGGCTCTTCTACGCCAGCGGGAACACGATGGCCCGCTACGTCACCCGCCAATTCGTCGCGGTCTTCTTCATCTGCCTTGGCGGGCTATTCGTCGTCTGGCTGGTCGCGGATCTGGGCGACAATCTGGACGACATCAAGCAGGCGGCCAATCCCGGCCACCTGGCTCTGAAGCTCTACTCGGTGCGCCTCCCGGAAGTCCTGGTGATGCTGCTGCCTTATTCCCTGCTGCTCTCGATCCTCTACTGCCTGGGCCGTCTGTCGCGCTCGCGGGAAATCGTGGCGATGATCCAGACCGGCCGCGGCCTGGCGCGGCTGACCATGCCCTTCCTGATGGGCGGTGCGCTCGCGGCGCTGCTCTGTGCCGGCCTCAACTACCAGTGGGCTCCTGCCGCGATCGGCGCGGAAAACGTGATCCTGCGCGAGGCGAAGGGCATCGGCGGCGTCGCCCAGCCGAACATCCGCTACCGCAATTTCCCCGCCCGCCGCCTGTGGATGGTCGGCTCCTTCCCGCCGGACTATCAGAAGGGTGTGCCGCTGCAGAACGTGATGGTGATCCAGGAGCATCCGGATGGCCGGCTCGCGACCATCATCACCGCCGAGACTGCCGCTTGGTCGCCGATGACCCACGACTGGACGCTGCGCGAGGTCCGCAAGCGGGTCTTCGATGACATGCCCTTCCCGCATTTCGAGAAAATCCCGGACCCGCTGCTGGTCACCAATTGGGACGAGGTGCCGACCCAGATCATCCGCCCCGGCCTGCCGGCGGAGCAACTCGGGATTCCCGACCTGAACGACTGGCTCGCCGCCAATCCGGACAATAGCTGGGCCAGCCGCGGCGGCCACATGACCCAGTGGCACTACCGCTGGGCCCAACCTTTCAACTGCCTGATCGTGGTCCTGCTGGCGGTGCCGCTCGGGGTGGTCTTCTCGCGCCGCGGCACCGGCGGCGGCGTGGCGATGGCGGTCTTCCTCTGCCTCGGCATGCTCTTCGTCTCCAGCGTCTGCCTGAATCTGGGCGATGCCGGGTATCTCAAGCCGGCTTGGGCGGCGTGGCTGCCGAACCTGCTCTTCGGCATCCTGGCCATCTATCTTTTCCAGCGCCGGCTGGCTGGGCGTCCGATCTATCAGACGCTCATGAAGTTCCTCCCGTCCGGAGCCTGATCTGCATTCACGATGGCACTACCCGAATCCTGGCACATCCGTTCCCGCGCCCGCGTCTGCACCGCTACCGGGCGGCCCTTCGAAGATGGCGAAACGATCGTGACCGCGCTGTTTCCCGACGCCGAATCGTCCGGCTATGTGCGGCTGGACTTTTGCCTGGAAGCCTGGAAGGCCCGGACCCCCGAGGACGACAAGCCCTTTTCCTTCTGGAAGGCCGTCTATCAGGCACCTGCCGCGGGTCCCGAAAAGCCGGATTCCTTCAAGAAGGAAAGCCCGGAGGATCTGCTGCGCCGCCTGGTGGAGGAAGAGGAGGAGCACACCGAAAACGTCCGCTACATCCTGGCCGTGATGCTGGAGCGCAAGAAAGTGCTGCGGGAAACCGACACCCAGCGCACGCCCTCCGGGATCATCCGGGTCTACGAGCACCGCAAGCTCGGGGACGTGTTCATCGTCCGCGATCCGGATATTCCCCTCGATCAGATCGAAAAGGTTCAGGACGAGGTATTCATGCTTTTGGAGAGCGGCGGGCGCTTGGCGGAGGAAGAGCCGGTGGCTTTGGAAGGAGAGGCTGCCGGGGAGGAAACGGTGCCTGAAGAAGGGGATGCTACGCCAGAAGTAGTAGAAGAAGCGGTTTCCGAGGATGCCCCGGATGATCATGTCGCTGTCGAAGAGGCGGCGGACGAATCTTCTCCCAAGGAGAGCGATTCGGAACGGGTGTAGGCCGGGGTCCAAACGTCTGTGAGGCCCCGACAGCCGCGGCCCTTCACGGACGGCTCTTCCGCCGTAGACGCGGAGCCTCTGGCCCGCAGAATGGTCCAGGGGAGAAGTGATCGCGGGAGGCTGGCAGTAGAAGCGACGGCGCTTTCCATGCGAAGTTCGCGATGTGCCCTGCTTCACCCATAGCTTCTGCGGGCCCGAGGCTCCGCACCCCCGGCGGAAGAGCCGTCCGTGGCGACACATCGAAATGTTGCATCCCGCACGATGCAGCGTGCGTGGAGCGACCTGAAAGTGGCACCCGGGATGTCCGGGTAGGTCTAAAGGCCTATTCCTCAATGGCCGGGTTCTGTGGCACAAGCATTGCGAGAGTAGTCGTAGAAACGGCCGGGCCCTTCCCGGCTTCCAACCCGCAAAGCCATGAACACATCGATTTTCTTCCGCAGCCTTCGCTGGACGATCTTGGCGGCAGCAATTCACACCGCCGCCGCGACTCCTTCGCCGGGTCCTGAAGCAGGAGCGGAAACCGCAGATTTCATCGCCGTGGATATCCAAGGCGACCGCCGCATGGTCGGCAGCAAGGTGGAAGTGAGCGTCGCCGGAGACATCGCCACCCTCAGCGGCAGCGCCGTTTCCTTGGAACAAGCCGAACGTGCCGGAGCCCGGGCAAAATCCATGGACGGCATCCGCGCGGTGGTGAACCACCTCAAGGTCGTCGATCCGATCGCCAAGGACGCGATCTTGGCGGATCGGGTCCAGCAGCGCTTGGTCAAGAGCCCAGCGCTCGACGCCTCCCGGGTGAAGGTCAGCGTGGACAAGCGCCGCGCGGTGCTGAGCGGGCAGATCGGCTCGTGGGATGAACAGGAACTGGCGCGGGAAATCGCGACGGAGATTCCGGGGATCAAGGAAGTCGACAACCGCTTGGAGGTGACCTTCGACACGGTCCGGACGGACGCCGCGATCAAGGCCCAGATCGAATACATGGTGGCCGATGATCCGCTCTACGCCGGGATCGAGATCGACGTGATCGTGAAGGATGGCGTGGTGAACCTGGGCGGCGCAGTTGGCAGCACCGGTGAGAAAGATCAATTGGTCAGCCGCTCGCACGTCACCGGAGTGACGGGGGTCAAAGCAGACGACGTGATGATCAGCCGCGAGCTGGCGATGGAGGGAATGAGCGGCAAGGTGCCATCACCGAAGGCGACCTTGGCGGCATGGGCAGCGGCTTTTTCCGCTGATCCGCGCCTCAAGCACTCCGAGATTCATGCGGACCTCGACAAGAACGTGATGAAGCTCACCGGCGTCGCTCCTACCCAAGAGGCGAAGGCCGCGGCGGAATCGACGGCACGGGGATTGCCCGGGGTGTCGGTGGTGGCCAATGAGATCCAAGTGACCGGTGGTAGTGAGACCGCAAGTGCCGGGAAAACCGGTCAGGTGGCGGCGGTTGAACGGTAATTGTTTTTCGGCTCTCTGCCTGCATGAGAGGGTCTGCACGCCAACCGGCGGCTTCGACCGGCCTTTCTTGTAGCGGTTTAGCCGCAGCGACCCACAACAGGAGAATTCCATATGGCCCAGCGTAACGCCGTTTTCCCCGCAGGTCGGCATGACCTCTACACGTCGCAGAACTATTCCGCAGCAATCAGATCAGGTGATCTCCTGTTTGTCTCCGGTCAGGTAGGCAGTCGCAGCGATGGTTCACCCGAGCCGGACTTTGAGGCTCAGGTCCGTCTGGCATTCGCCAATCTCAAGGCGACCCTGCAAGCGGGTGGATGCGGGCTCGACGATATCGTCGACGTGACGACCTTTCATACCGATCCCGAAAATCAGTTCGGCACGATCATGAGCGTTAAAAGCGAGGTCTTCCCGGAAGCGCCTTATCCGAATTGGACGGCGATCGGCGTCAACTGGCTGGGGGGATTCGACTTCGAGATCAAGGTTATCGCCCATATCCCCGGCTGAGTATCGCCAAGGTAAAGGCGCGCCTGAGACACCTTCACGGCTTCCAGCGGGCGAGCTTGCAGACGTGCTTGAAGTGCTTCGCCTCGACCGGGGTGATCGAGAGGCGGGTGCCCTTTTGGAGGACCACCATACCGTCAAGGGCAGGGTCTTCCTTCATCTGCTGGAGCGGAATCTCCGCATCGAATTTCGCGACGAACTCGAAATCCACGAGGATCCAGCGGGGATTGTCCTTCGGCGAGGTCGGATCGTGATACTCCGATTTCGGATCGAACTGGGTCGGATCGGGATAAGGTTCCCCTGCCACTTTCGCGATCCCCGCCACGCCGGGCGGATTGGTGCTGGAGTGGTAGAAGAGCGCGAGGTCGCCGGGGCTCATGTCATCCCGCATCGAGTTCCGCGCCTGATAGTTGCGGACCCCGCTCCAAGGCTCGCGCTTGGCCTTGCGGAGATGGTCGATGGAGAAAACGTCGGGCTCCGATTTGATCAGCCAGTAGCGCATGGCCAGTGAGGCTAGCGGGTCCGGCGGGAGTGGCAAGCGAGGGAGGAGAAGCTCTGATCCTACCTCGGCTTCGGTGGCGGAGGGGACACGGATTCGCGCATGACGAAGGTCTTGAGGGGTAGGCGGGGATCGACGCCGTCGGCCTTGTAGATGATCGCGAGCGAGCGCTCGTTGGGGTTCTGGAAGAAGGACCCGGAGTAGTAGCGCTTGATACCGCCCTTGGGATCGGCGGCACCGACCTGAAAGGGGGTGTCCACTCCCAGCGGCAGCTTGCGGCGGAAGGATTTTCCGGCGAGCAAGGCGAGATTTTCGCCGCCGAAGACGACGCCCACCGTGACGGGGGAAAGATTGATGAAGCGGGCCGTGCCGGCAGGGGCCGACTCGGGATCTTCCGCAATGACCACGGAGCGGGTGGCGTTCCAAGTTCGCTCGACGGGATCCCGCCACAGCACGACGAGGAAATCGCCCTCTTCCGGGCGGTCTAATTTGAGCCAAGGCACGCTATCCTCCTTTTCCCCCTTCCGGCGGACAGTGAGGGGGCCGGCACCTGCGGGGACCTTCAGGGGTTCAGTGATCTGGCCCAATTGCAGGTCGGCTTCCTGCCGGCTGTCATCGTTCACGCCCAGGATCACCTTCGCCGGCGGAACGCTTCCGGGCGAGGGCGGAAGTTCGTAGGCGATGCCGTCCCGGATCTCCTGGCGGAATGGCGGGATATCGCCGACGGGCAGGAAGCGCACATGGCGGCCCTTGTCGGTCTTGGACTCCTTTTCAGGCTCGGTCTGCGCGTAGAGCGGCAGGGCCAGCAGGGACCAAGCGGCCATGAGCAATCGCGCGAGGATCGGCATGCGGGAAAGCTGGCATGGAAGGAGGGAAAGGACAAGGCGGGGAGGTTTCCAGCGAAGCGGACTGCCTGTAGGGATTCACCGGCAGATGTCCGGAACGGAAGTCGCGTAGCGACCGTGGAGTGCGCGCAGCCAGCTGCCGCTGTCGGCAGGCAGCCTGCTGCCGTGGAGCACGGGAGAGTTCCCCTACCCCGCTCCGTCCGCGGCTCGCCACACCCAGTGTTTCGCCTTTGCAGCGCCCCTCGCAGCAGGCTGCATCGGGACAGCGGCAGCAGGCTGCGCGCAGTCCACGGCAGCGAAGCCGCGGAAGACACCTACCGGTGAGTCCGCCTGAAGGCGGGACTACTTACCCTTGGGGGCGGGCTGTGGGGGTTGGTTCCCTTTGCAGCGCCCCTCGCAGCAGGCTGCATCGGGACAGCGGCAGCAAGCTGCGCGCAGTCCACGGCAGCGAAGCCGCGGAAGACAAATCCTTAAAGGCCTTGGACTGAAGTCCGCGCTCCCGGCTTAGATCTCCTCCGGGGCGAGCCAGCGGAAGGCGGTCATCAGGAAGCGGCGGCCGAAGTCGCCCGGCCGACCGGCATCGGTGCAATTGATGCCGCCTTCATCCGGGCTCAGCGGTTCGGGGGTGCGCTGCACCACGGCTTCGCACCAGGCCCGCGCCACGATCTCGCCGTCCGCATCAACGGCATCCCCGTAAGCGCGGATCACGAAGCTATCCGAGCGGGCGCTGAGCGCGGGACCGATCACCTGCAGGACATCGGCCTGAGTCAGGTAGCCGGGCGCGCCCCATGCCTTCGAGGCCGGCTTGAGCGTCTGCTCGAGGGCAGTCGCGTCCCGGATGTTATCGGGGTGGCTGTAGTCAGGCAGGGACTTGGTGTTGTCCAAGGGGTACTCGTCGATGAACTTCTGATTGAGCCCCGCGCGCTCGATGGCCGCTTGGAGCGGGCCCATGCGCCCGGTGCTGTCCTCGGCCAGACGCCGGTTCACGAAGTCCGCCAGGGAGACAAAGGGCCCACGGAGCTTCACCTCGACGACGATCGCGCGGGCCAGCGAGTCGATCTGCTCCTCGGTGAGCGAGCGGAAGCCGGCCCAAGCCGAGTCACCGTCCGTGGCACCGCCGTTCCATTCGCCGCCGGGGGCATTCAGGATGCCAGGGAAAGGCACGCCGCCGGAAGGTGAGAAGCCGGCGCGACGGCTGGAGGCGAGCAGGGCCTTCCATGCGTCCACGCTGGTCGAATTGACGTTGAAGGCGCCGTCCACCATGAGGTGATAGGCCGCGCGCTGGAAGTCGCCGAGGGAGTCGCCAGTAACTCCAGTGCGGGTCGAGGGGGCTAGGCGCATGCGGGCATTCGGCAGCGGTGCCGCTTCCGGATCCTTGGCAAAGTCCGACTTTTCCGTGGCGGAGCCGGTGGACAGGAAGTAGCGGTCCCACAAGGTCCGGTTGACCTCGTAGGAGAGGTCGTAAACCAGATTGTCCGTCGCCGGCACATCACCCAGCATGGCGCGTGCGGTGGTGGCCCAGATGTTCTTGGTCTTGGCGCGCTGGACATCGTTGGACCAACCGAGTTCGACCTCCTGGAAGCCACCCATGGCGGCGGAGGCACCGGGATTGCCGACCGCGGCGGTGCGGTTGAGGCCCTTGTCATTGCCGAGCCCGAGGCGGGGATCGGCCAGGGAATTCCCGATCGCGAAGGACGGGTGCCAGATCAGTTCGGAGATCTTGGCATGCTGGAACTGGGCCAGCGAGAGCACACCCGTCTCCGCATGCGCGAGATCGAAAACGACCATACGCGACATGCCTTCCTGCGGAGGGCCGAAGGGATTCCCGTGGTAGCGGCTATCGCGGAGCACCGGCACCTGCTCCTGCCAACTGACGGCCTGGTCGTAGAGATCGCGGGTGTAGGCACCGAAGAACCACGGACCGCTGGCGGACTGGGAAGCGCTGCCGCTGGTCGGCAGGGTGCCTCCCAGATTGTCCCATGGCGAACGCATGATATACGATGCGCGCGGGTTCCAATTGGCGAGCAGGGCGTCTTCGAAGTGGCTGGTCTGGGAGAGTTTGCCCGAGCCCCCGACATTCGAAGGATGCTCCCTGAACCAACGCAGGCGGATGCCCTCCCGGGTGCGGACGTTCGGAATGATGTTCGGTTTCGGATCATCGCGCGCCACCAGTTGCATCGGCATCTTGATGCTGTCGCCCCAGGCGATGCGGGGCTCCCGGCCGGCTCCGAATTGGAGGGAGGCGGAAAGCACACAGACCTGCGGCAAGGCGTCGAAGTCCTCGAAGGTGATCGTCTGGTTGGCATTGGCCACGCTCTTGACGATCACCCGCGTATCGTCCGCTTGATTGGGGACGTTGCCAAAGCCCGCGGACCCGGGTGCGAACCAGAATTGCACCGGCTGGTAAGCCATGCCGCCCAGACCGGTGCTATCCAGATCAGCTCCGGAGACGTAAAAGCTGCGGGCCGGGTCCGGCGGAACCGCACAGGTCAGTTCGTTGGTATTGAGATTATAAGGGCCGGGCCGGTAGACGCTGCGTCCGTCATACTCTTTGCATCCTGCGGGCGAGAAGACGAGGGACTCGCCGGGCTTGAAGGTCGTGGCCGGCACTACGAAATAGTAGGAGCCCATGTAGGGATCGTTGTAGCCGGCACCGCTCGTGAGGTTGGCGAAATCCATGCTGCGCCCGCCTTCGAAACTCAGCCAGGAAACCTGCTCGGAGAAGTAAAGGGGCGACTTCACCTTGTTGACGTTGACATTGCGCGTCCACATCTCCTGGCGCCCGTTGCCTTGGATCACCACGATCATGCGGTCGGCCCGTAGCTCGACGTTGTACGGATTCCAGAAGGTGACCCGCGGATACATGAAGGTCCGGAGCTGGAAGACCTTGATCGGAGCGTCCTGATTCGTGTAGGGGATGGTCTTGTCGACGTAGGTGGCCCATTGCTGGTAGTTCACGGCCTCCACCAAGACCGGTTGCAGGGCCGAACGCCGGTTGTCGGCGAGCTTCACCGCCGATTCGTTGGACAAGGCCAGATTACGGCTGGTGCCAGCTGAACTCGAATCGAGGTCCGGCAATTTGGTGCTGACATCGGGATTTTTGAGAAGCACCGAGGTATTGGCCCAGTCCCGCAGCAGGCCGAAGCGCGGGCCGGCCAAGTTATGGCGCGGGGAGACGACGCTTTTGTGCTGGTCCGCCTCGATCCCGACCAAGGAATCGCCATCGGAGAGTTCCCCGGTTCCAGAGTCCGAAGCGACCTGTCCGTTGCTGGCGAGATAGGCGGTCAGGTCGCGCTTGAGGCCGCCCCCGGCGACATCCGAGAGCACCCCGGCGGACTGGACGGTGTAATCGAAGGCGTGGTCCTTGACCCATTCCGCACCGAGCCGGGTAAAGCCTGCGGTCTGGCTGCTGGCGAGGCGATCCTCCTCCCCCTTCTCAAGCGCCGAGCCTTCCGCGATGACCGCGAGATCGGGAGCTTGCGAGGCGAGGACGCGGTAAAGCCCGCCGTCGCCCGGGGAATCGACGTTCGCATTGATATCGGCGCGGGGATCGCTGGTCGAAATGTTGGCACGGACACCGAGATCGCCGGTCCACCAAGCATAGTGGCCGGCAATGCTGTTGGCATCGGGAGCCACGGGCACTTTGGGCACTTCGACGGCTTTCCGGGTCGCGTCTCCGGTGGTGCCTTCCGCGACCATCGTCACGGGTTTTTCCAAGTCGCTGTCCGTAGGCTTCTTGCGACCGCTCACCAACCACTCGGAGACTTGGTCGGCCACCGATACGCCGCTCGCCAAGCGGGTATCCCGCAGGCCGCCGTTGAGATCGTCCCGGACCAGATAGGGCGTGCCGTCCTCCTGGGTGGCGCGCCAGGCCGCGGTCCAGTGTTGCTGCGGGGTGGCGTCGCCCAGCAGGGCGGAAGTTCCCGTGACCCGCTGGTCCGGGCCGGCGTTCTTCTGCAATTGGCCGATCGCGGTGATCAACGCCATGCGGGCATTCGCCCGGGCAGCGGCCGCGTATTGGTCCCGCGAAGCCTTGCGTAACTCGATGGAGGAGAGACTGGTTATGCCCAAAACCAAAAGGGTCAGGAGCACCATCATCAGAATGCAGGCTACGAGCGCGAATCCCTTGTCGGGTCCACGGCGAGACTTCACTGGCTGATGAGGTCCAGTCACGGAAAGGTAATTACATCGTGTTCTTTGAATCTGCGAGTGGGAAATTGTTCCCAAAGCGACAGATCTTGCCTGTGGCGCACACGGAAAACGGAGCACCCGCCGTGCCTAACGGTTGTCTTCCGCCGCGGGGGCGAGGCGGGTTACACGCGGCCCTTGCCCGCCTTTTCTTCCTCCGCGGCCACTCCGGCCAGTTCAGCGATGAAAACTTCGACCACCGGGGACAGGGTTCCGGAGAGGGAGATCCCCGCGGCGACGCAGACCGGTTCGGGCTCGGGGTCGATGGGCAGGATCACCACCCGGTCGAAGCGGGTGCCCGCGGCGACGAAGGCCACGCCGAGGCCCGCGGCCAAGGCGGCACCGAGGCTGGTGACGCCGTCGAATTCCCCCGCGATCTTCGCCTGCAAGCCGTGCTCGCGGAAGAGGCGGGTGATGCTTTGCCAATATTCCGGGTAATCGGCGCGCGCGTAGAGCAGGAGCTTCTGGCCATCGAGGCTGGCGAGGGTGACCTTTTTCTGGCTGGCGAGGGGATGGTTCTCCGGCACCGCCAGGCGCATGCGGTGGCGGCGGATGGTGGTCCAGCGGACGCCTTGGGCATCGCCCTCCCATGGGACGGTGACGACGACATCGAGCTTCCCCTGGGTCAGCCCGTCACGCATCTCGGCACTGGAGCAGTCGGACAATTGGACGCGGACGCGGGGATGGATCTGCGAGAAGCGCTCCAGGGCAAGGCCGAGCAGCGGGCCGGCGAGCGAGGGCGCGTAGCCGATGCGCAGCGGCTCGCCATCGGCGGTGGCGCGGACCTGCTTGACCACCCGCTCGGCGCGGTCGAGGAGCTTGCGGCCCTCGTCCAGCAGGACACTGCCGGCGGGGGTGAGGCTGACGGAATGGGCACCGCGGGTGAAGAGTTCGACGCCGAGTTCTTCCTCCAGCGACTTGATCTGGCGGCTGAGCGCGGGCTGGGTCAGGTGCATGCGCTTGGCGGCCGCGGTGATGCTACCCTCCTCCGCCGCCGCGAGAAACAACTGCAACTGCCGTAACTCCATGGCGACGGTCAGTAGGGCAGAAATCTCCAATCACCAATCTTCCAATCATCAATCGGCGTGTTTTGAAGAGAGATTCGATCCGGAGAGGGGCCCGATGGGTTATCCGGGAGGTTCATTCCCGTCTTCCAGACACTTCGCTTGATGATTGGAAGATTGGTGATTGATGATTTCTTCAGCGATGACGGTGCGGCATGCTGAGCCTGTCGACACGGCATTAGGCAAGGGGCCGAATCGTGGCAGGATGGGGACGTGAAAACGAACACCGACCTGACCATCCGCCGCTCCGGCGAGCGCGGGCATGTGGACCATGGCTGGCTCGACAGCCGCTTCACTTTCTCCTTCGCCGACTACTATGATCCCGCGCACATGGGCTTCCGCTCGCTGCGGGTGATCAATGACGACGTGGTCGCCCCGGGGGGCGGCTTCCCCATGCACCCGCACCGGGACATGGAGATCTTCTCCTATCTGCTGGAAGGCCAGCTGGCCCACCAGGACAGCATGGGAAATTCGCGGGTGATCTCGCCCGGCCAGATCCAGGTGATGAGCGCCGGCTCCGGTGTGACCCACTCGGAATTCAACCCGTCTTCCACGGAGAAGGCCCACCTGCTCCAGATCTGGATCACCCCGGACAAGCGGGGCCTGAAGCCGCGCTACACGGAGTGGACCCACACGCCGGAGCAGGAAAATGCCGCCAAGGTGCTGGTGATCTCGAACGACGGTCGCGACGGTTCCGCCACCATTTCCCAGAATGCCGATATCTGGCGCCTGAAACTCCAGCCCGGCGAAAGCAGCGCCCACACCCTGGCCCCGGGCCGCGGGCTGTGGCTGCACGTCATCCGGGGAAGCGCGGAATTCAACGGCGCGGGAATATCCGCCGGGGATGCGGTCTCCAGCGAGCGCGCGGGTGAATTCACGCTGAAGGCGGACGAGACGGAAGTGGAAGCGCTTCTGTTTGACCTCGCATGATCAAGTTCCAAGTTAGAAGTTCCAAGTCACAAACTGAAGTTTTCAACCTAAAGACACTACCATGAAACAGTACCTTGCTCTCCCCGCCGCACTGGCGGCCCTTGCCTTCGCCTCCTGCGAGAACCCCGCGGACAAGACCGAGAACGCCACCGTGAAGGATGCCGTCGACAAAAAGGTCGAGACCGGCGGCGGCACGAAATACACCTTCACCCCGGAATCGAAGATCGAATTCACCGGCTCCAAGGTGACCGGCAAGCACGACGGCGGCTTCAAGACCTTCACCGGCTACTTCACCGTCAAGGACGGCAAGCCGGTCGGCAACGACCACAAGGTCACCATCGACATGGCCTCGACCTTCGCCGATGCGGAGAAGCTGACCACGCACCTGAAGTCCCCGGATTTCTTCGACGTGGAGAAGTTCCCGCAGACCACCTTCGACACGATCGAGTTGAAGGCGAATTCCGAGACCTCCTACACGGTCTCGGGGAACTTCACGCTGCACGGGGTGAAGAAGAACATCAGCTTCCCGGCCGAGGTCAGCAAGGACGGCGACAAGGTGAAGATCAAGGCGACCTTCGACATCAAGCGGAAGGACTTCGGGATCGTCTACACCGGCAAGGCGGACGACCTGATCCGTGACGAGGTGGTGATCCGCCTCGATCTGGAAGCCAAGCCGGGTGCTTGAGCACGGCGGGATCATTCCCAAGGGCGGCCGGGGTGGAAATCCCGGCCGCCTTTTTTCGTGCCCGGATATTTTGGACTACCGAAGGGCTTTGCCTACGGCGCGATCCATGCTAACAACAAGGTGTCCCGAGTCCCACGTCTCCATGGTGTTACCTCAATTCTCCCTTCCATTCCGCATCTCGGCCGCTGGCACTTGCCTCGCCCTGGCCTCGTGCGGACCCGTCAATATCATCAACAAGCCGCTCCGGCCTGCGCAGCGGGCGGAGCATGTGATGTACGAGTGGCATGACGACTACGGACCGGGGAAGCTCAAGGTGAACATCGACCTGAACGAGCAGCGCGCGACCTACACGCGGGGCGGGCGGAATATCGGCTGGTCCTATGTGGCGACCGGCAAGGAGGGACACGGCACGCCTTCCGGTAACTATCGGATCACCGAAAAGATCGTGGATAAATATTCGAACCGCTACGGCTGGATCGAGGACGAATATGGCAATGTGACCAACGGCGATGCCAAACCGAGTACCAAGGTGCCGCCGGGCGAAAAATACGTGCCCGCGCCGATGCCCTATTGGATGCGGATCACCGGCGGCGGGATCGGCCTGCATGCAGGGGTGATTCCCCAACCGGGGGAAGCCGCCTCGCACGGGTGCATCCGCCTGCCGAAGGAACTCGCGCCGACGCTTTTCGAGGCCGTGGACGTCGGAACGCCGGTGGTGATCTCGCACTGAGAGGTGGTCATCACGGCAGCGGCCTGCCACCCGACAGCTTCCACTTGAGCAAGGGCAGGACGATCTTGCCGATGCCTTGGGCGTCCGGATGAACCCCGTCCGCCACGTAGGCTTGATAGGTCGCGGGATCGTCCTGCTGGAGCGCCGCCCAGTTCGAGTGGTGGTCGATCAGCAGCAGGCCGCGTTCGGCGGCGACCTCGCGATACATCTGGTAGTAGGCCGCGAGATTCGGGCGAAGGGAAGCGGAGGCATTGCTGCCGGAAGGTGAATTCCAGACCGTGTTCGTGGTCTGGAGGATGATCTCGGCGGCGGGGTTCTGAGCCTGGATCGCCTCGATGATGGTGATGAGATTCGCGCGCGCCAGGGGAACGGAGAGGTTCGGCGTGCCATCGCTGTAGAGGAAGGCATCGTTCATCGCGAACTCGATGAAGACGGTGTCGGGATGATGGGCGAGCACCTTCGCATTCAACTGGGCCACGCCCTCCGCCGAATTCTTGCCGCTCAGGCCGCTGTTGATCACGGTGAGCAGGCCGGGGTATTTCCCGGAGAGCCAGGAATTGATCTGGCTCACCCAGGCCCCGCCTGCGGTCAGGCTCGTGCCATAGACGACGACTTTCCGCGGCGAGCCTGCGGCCAAGGCGGTGACCAGGCTAGCGGCCGGAGCGTCGAGGCCGATGCGGAAGAACTTGCGTGCCGCATCCTTCACCACCGGAACCTGGAAACTTTCGAAGGGTGCGGGACCGGCATTCAGCGAGAAAGCGAGCTGGAAGGCATTCGCCCCGCCGGGAGCCAGGTCCGGCTTGCTCAGGCTCAGGTCGAAGATGTCACCCTCCGTAAAGAGATCGAAATAGCCCGGATGTTCCTTCACCGCGGCGATGAAGGATTCGTTCGAGACGTAGGGATCGAGGCCCAATGTGATCTCCCGCACGTCGCTCATCCCGTCGTTGTCCGAATCCTCGAAGGGGTCCACGGGGGCGAAGCCGACGGCATCGGCGATGACGTAGCCGTTGGCGGAGGTGTTGCTGATCACGATGCCTTCCGTGGCCGCACCGGTAAACTCGTATAAGCCCAGTAGGTTCCACTTTCCGCCATTCGCGCGTTGATCCACGGCCAGCAGCGAAGTCCCGTGGCGATGGCGGATTTCGACGGCGGCATTCGAGGCCCGGTTGGTGTGGGAGGTCCAGCGCAGGGAGACCCTTTGGTAGCCGGAGACCCCGGCGGGCAGGCGATAGGCGACCTGCTTGGTGCCTTGGCCGGCGCCGTCGTCGTGCAAGTAGTCGGTGCCGATGAACCCCGCGGTGGAGGTGCCCGATAGCCAGTCTCCCGTGACGGTCACGAGGGCGGTGTCGCTGTTGTCGACGACGGACGTCGGCTGGCCGATCACCGCTTCCCCGAGCGACTGACCCGCAGCGAGCAACAAGGGGCGCAATTGGGCATAGGGTACGCTCTGGACCGCGAGGTCCTGATCGATCGCCAGGCTGGCGGCTATGGCCGAGGACTGGGCAAGTGCCATGAAGACCGGTTCCATCCGGATCGAGCCGAAGGCCATGTGCGTGGCGGATATGCTCCAAGGCACGAGAAGATTCGTGCATTCCCCCACCTTCGGGACGAGCGAGCGATAAGCGATCGGATAGGGATTCGGGACGCTGAGCTGGATATCGCCCTCGTTCTTCACCATGCCGTTTTTCACGTGGCGCTGCACGTGATGGGAGTCCATCGAGTAAGCGGCGAGACCCACCGAATCGGGCACTACGACCTCGCCGGTGCAGTGCTTCTGGGTCATGACGTGATCGGAAACCATGCGGCGGGCCTCGCGGACGTAGAGCTGCCAGGGCCAGTTGCCGTTGTCGGTGAACTCGTCGGCAGGCAGGCCCCACTTGGCGTAGCTGTTGCGGATCTCCACGGGAACCCGGGTGCTATTTTGCAGGGTCCAGAGGATGCCGCGCTGCCAATTCTCGTGCTGCTTGGCGAGGGCCAGACGCTGGTCGTGATTGAGGGTGGTCCAGTCCCAGCCGGGGCCGTAGTTTTTTCCGATGTAATCGGTGGAGATGCCGCCGGTGTTGTTCGAGTCGGTCTTGCGGTTCGGCATCAGGTCGAGCTTGAAGAAGCCGCCGGTCTGGCCCGCGGCGATCGAGCGGAAGAGCAGTTCGTAGTCGGCCTCGTTGTAGCCGGGCGGTTGCGCGACCATCACCCGGTTCGCGACCACGTCGGTCAGCACCATGCGGAAACAGTAGGCCTGCAATCGCGCGTCGCCGCTGCCATCCGTGCCGCCGGCATCCGCGGCCACGCCGGGCAGCAGGCCGCTGGCGGGGTTACCCGCGATGACATAGGGACTGACGTTGTCACGGAGCTGGTTCTTGGTCGCCGCGGCGGCCTGGATGCCATTGACGGTTTCGCCGTAGGTGGCATTGGCCTCGCGCCCGACGGTGAAGCTGACGCCCGCACCCGGCAGCAGGTCGCCCTCGTAGCTGGCATCGATGAACATCTTGCCACCGAACTCCCGCCCGTCCTCGAGGCGGACGTGGTCGATCTTGTTAGAGGCCATGCTCACGCCCGCGGCGAGGTCGAGACGACCGGTGACGACGGTCACGCTTTGCTCGGCGAGGAGCTGGTTGAAGACCGCCTCCGCGACCTTCGGCTCGAAGACCGAGGCGATCTCGAGCGTGTCATTGAAAGCCGGGCCGCCCTGTCCCGCATTCCCGAAGCTGGCGCGCGTCTGCCAATTCCATGCGCCGCCCTGCTGATAGTGCAGATAGGCGCGGTGGTAGAACTCGCGGCTGATCCCGCCGAGGATCGTGCTCTTGCCGAGATCCGTCCACCCGAGCCCGCTCGTGGTCAAGCCCCCGAGATGGGCGGTGGGAGAGATCAGCACCACGCTCTTGCCGGAGCGGGCGACCTGGACCGCCGCGGCGACCCCGCCGGAAGTGCCACCATAGACAACGACATCGTAAGGAACGGGGGCCGCAGTGGCCGTGGCGAGGGAAGCAGCAGTGAGGAAAAGGAAGCGGTTCAAGGCGTATCGAGGTAGAGCCGCAGGAAATTGCGGGATGGTGGAGAGTCAAGAGGATTGCCGACGGACTCGATCACGGTGCCGCTACCCTTGGCGATGTCCACCGAGTAGTCGATGGAGTCCGCCCCGAAGACCCGGAGGAAAGGACCACGCAGGCCACGGTCCACGATCTGATTGCTGGAGTAGAGACCGACGAACTTCGGATTCGCCTTCACCGCGGCAATGAGGACGGCATCGGAGACGAAGGGATCGAGCCCGAGTGCCGCTTCCTGTGAATTCGTGAGACCGTCGGCATCACTGTCCGGATCGGTGGGCGCTGTAAAGGGCGTCACGTCGGCATAGGTCGCGCCGATGCGGATTTCATCGACCAGCACGGAGTTGCCCGCGGCCCCCGCGACGCGGACGCGGTCGAATTGCAGGCCGTCAATCATCAGCGAGGCGTGGGGCGCACCCGGTTCGACATCGAGAGCGGGATTGAAGAAGACATCGATGCGGTCGGGCGTTAGGCCGGAGCCGCCGTCCGGCACCAGATGGAGGACCGCAAGCACCGTGGTCCCAACCGTCGTGCCGAAAGCGGCGCTATTCAACACCGGGACGACGCGGCGGGTCAGGCGCAGGTCCTTCCCGCCCGCATTCTCGATCGCGAAGCGCGCGTTGGCTTGGGTGAGATCGTTCTGATAGAAAGAGACGCCGATGAAGTCGGATGAAGTGGTCTGCGGTTGAATCAGCACGGAGATCCAGGTTTCGGCATCGCGGTCGGTCACCTCGCGGGAGCTGATCGTGGTGGTGCCGGTGCCATCCGCGGTGTTCAAGGCCGAGCCGGTGGTGGTGAGGATATTGCCGAAGGCATCGGCAAAGCTCAGGCCCGGGGTGCGGACGATCACGGGATTCGCTCCGTCCCAGGCCGCGATCCAGCCGTCGCCGGCACCGCCTTGGCCCGTGAGGTCGCCCGCCGGGTAGCTAAAGCTGTCCTGAGCCAGCGGTGCCGCAGAGACTAGCGACGCCCCGAAGGCAAATCCCGCCAGGAGAATGGTAGGCGTTCTCATGGTCTCAGGGTGTATCGAGAGTGACGCGGAGGAACTCCTTGTCCGAGGGCAAGGTGATCAAGCGGGTGAAGGTCTCAAGCACCGGCCAGGCGATCAGATCCGTGCTCTGCTGCACTTCGAAGGTGAAGCTCAGCGGATCATTGCCGGTTTTCTGAAGGATCACCCCTCCCCCGTCCTGGGCGAGGATTCCCGCGGCATCGTGGAGATCGAAGTATTCGGGATGGGCTTGGATCGCGGCCACCAACGCGGCATTGGAAGTCTGGGGGTCAAGACCGAGTACCGCTTCCTCGGCATCGCTCAAGCCATCGCCATCGCTGTCCGGATTGCCACCCGAGGCATGCGGGGTCACATCCGCGAAGGACTCGCCGATCCGCAGCTCATCGACGAAGAGCGTGGCCCCGTCCTGCCCGGCGATGCGGACGGAACTAAAGTCGAGGTTGTTTCCCTGGAGGCTTGCGTCCGGCAAGGAGGGATTGCCGCCAAGCAGTGGATCGATGTAGGCCTCCACCTTGTCGGTCCCGCCCGTGCCGGTGCCTTCGCTCAGATGAAGGACCACAAGATGGGTCGTGCCGAAGCTGCCCTTGTGGGAACTCGTGCCGCCGGAGGAACCTATCCCCAGGAAAATGTTGGAAGAGGCATCCACACTCGGGCTGCTGACCGTGAACAATGCCGTGCCGCCGCGGTAAAAGCTCACGCCCTCGAACTTGTTGTTGGTGGCAGGCAGCCGGTAGAGGAAGGAGATCCACACGTCGTTCACCGGAATTCCACCGGCGAGCGTGCGGAAACTGCGCGTGGTGGCGGCACCGGTCGTCTGGACGGCGAGGCCGGAGACGTTCAGCACACTACCGGATAAATCGGTGTATGTCATGGCATCGGCAGCCACGACGCACGAGGCGCCATCCTGGGTCCAAGCGAAATCCCAGCCGCTGCCTCCTTCGAGGTCGGTCAGAGCGGCGGCAGCGTCGTAGGCGAAGGGCTCGTAGGCCAACTCCGCGGCATGGGCGGCCGCAGCGAGGACGAAACAGGCAAGGATTGAAGTGGGTTTTTTCATCTTGGGGAAACGTGGCCGCCGGGAACCCCTGCCGCCGAAAACGGAAGGCCGGTGGCAGGGTTTTTCAAATCAGCGGGCCCGACGCTGGCGGCGGGTAAAAAGGAAACCGAGACCGCCCAGAAGAAGCGCCGAGGATGAGGGTTCCGGCACCGAAACGATCTGCAGCGCGTTCAGGAAACCGCGGCGATCCACCGCGTCATTCCCACCGTCAACGGCGAGGAAGAAGGACTGGCCCTCGGCGACGGTGAAGCTGATCGTCTGGTAGTTGTCGCCGAGGATGAAGGACGTGAACTGCCCGGCGTAAGCGCCCGTGGTGTATCCCGGATTCGCTTGGGATGCGGTCACCGAGGACATGGTGAAGGACGTCGAAGTCGTCCCGACGCTCGAATAGAGGTTCATCGGGTAGGATGCGGCGTTGGAATTGGTGTTCCGCGCCATCACGTAGGCGACATAGTCGCCGGCCGCCAAGCCATCGAGACGCAGGCCGATCGCCCCCATGGTACTGGCCGTGCCAGCTCCGAAGAAGCCATCGCGCCCGACGGCGGTGCTGCTGGTGTTGTCGCCATAGATCGAGCCGGTCCCGAGCAAACCCTGCTGGCCCTGAATCCCCCCGCCGCCGCCCGCCAGATTGACCGCGCCGACGGCGGTGCCGAAGTCGATGATGCCGGTGGCACCGGGCGTCTCCTGCCCGAGATCAAGCGTCACTCCCGCGGCAGCGCCATTTGCGTAGACCAGGTCGCTGCGGTTGTCGGAGGTGGTGATCGTGTTCCAGTTCGTCTGGGACCCCGGAATCGCGCCGGTGCTATGGCCGGGGCTCAAGGTGAGATAGGGCGCGGCCACGACCGAATTGGCCGGGGGGCTGCCGAAATCGAGCATCAGGTTCACCGCATGCAGCGGCGCGACGCTCGCAAGAAATACGAGGAGGGCGGGGTTTTTCACGGGCATTTTTGGGTTTGTTTCCAGGATGGCCCGGAAACGGGATTCACGCTTGAATGCCCGAAAACGCCCCCGACTTAGCAAAGCGGCGTGAGAAAATTTCGAACTCCTGCTAATTTCGGCGTCCTCACCGTCATTCATAGGAGAACAGGAAACGATGCTGGACGACGCCGACAAGCCGACTGTGGAAGAAGCCCACACCGCCGCCGTGCAGGGCTTGTTCCTGAAATTCCAGCCGGCGATCCGCAGCTACATCCTCTCGATCATCCCGGACTTCTCCCTGGCCGACGACGTGGTGCAGGAGACCTTCCTGGTGGTCACCCGGAAATCGGCGGGCTTCGAGCTCGGCACCAGCTTCACCGCCTGGGTGAAGACCATCGCGCGCTTCAAGGCGCTCGAGGCGATCCGCGCCGGACGGAACCGCTTCGAGACGCTTTCGCTGGAAGTGATCGAGGCCCTCGGCACCGAGCAGGGCGAGTTCCGCGGCGATGGCGACGAACGGCTGGCCTTGCTCAGCGCCTGCATCGGTGAACTGGCCCCGCAGGCCCGGCGCTCGATCGAGTTCCGCTACCGCGGCGACCACCTTCCGCCGGAGATCGCCAGCCTGATGGGCTGCACCGTGCAATCGGTGAATGTGACCCTTTCCCGGGCCCGGGCTTTCCTCCGGGAATGTGTCATGCGCAAGCTGTCCGCCCCGGCACCTTGATCCTTTTGAAGCATGTTTGACGAAGCCAGACTGGAGCGCCTGACCGACGCCTACTTCGACCAGGAGTTGACGGCGGAGGAGAAGTGCGAACTCGAGGCAATGCTCCTGGCTTCGTCGCGGGCGCGGAAAATTTTCAATGACCGCTGCGACTCGCACGGCCTGCTCCGCGAATGGGGCATGCAGAGCCGCGCGGAGGAAACGCTGGGCACGGCGGCGACGCGGAAGGTGATTCCATTCGCCCGCCGCGCATGGCTCGGTGCGGGGCTGGCCGCCAGCCTCGCGCTCGGCTGGTGGCTGTTGCCACGCGACGCCGAGGTCGGATCGACCCTTGTGAAAAATACGGCCACTCCCGCGGGAAAAAACGTGGCGATGCTCGCGCAGGCGCTCGACGTGGAATGGGAGGGCGGGGGCTTCGGCGTCGGCTCGCCCTTGCCGAAGGGCTGGCTCAAGATCTCGAAGGGCACGCTGCGGCTGGATTTCTACAGCGGCGCGCGCGTCATCCTGGAAGGCCCGGCGGCGATCGAACTGCTTTCCCCGGACCTGGCCCGCCTGGAGAAAGGCAAGCTGACCGCCCGCGTGCCCCCACCCGCGGAAGGCTTCACCGTGATCAACAACGAGCTGCGGGTCGTGGATCGCGGCACGGAATTCGGCATGAACGTGACCGATGCGAAGACCTGCGAAGTCCACGTCTTCGATGGCGAGGTGGAGCTACAGGGAGATCTTCCCGCGACCACCAAGAAGGACCTCTACGAAGGCAACGGCGTCGCGATTCACGAGGGCGAATGGAAGGCCATCACCGCGGACCGCGCTTCCTTCGCCGACCCGGCCAGCGTGCTGAAAGCCGCGGCCCGCGATACGGAGGCAAAGTGGGCGGCTTGGAAAAAGGTGTCCGGAGGCTTCCGCGGCCTGTCCGACCTGAAGGTGTATTTCGACTTCGAGGACATCGTTCCCGGAGACTCCGTGATCCTCAACAAAGCGAAGGGCGCGGACGGGAATTCGAATGGCTCGGTGATCGGCTGCGATCCCCTTCCCGGCCGCTGGGCACGCAAGGGCGCGCTCGGCTTCGCCAAGACCAGTGACCGCGTGCGCTTCCGCACCGAAGGAAGCAGCCCCTCGGTGACCATGATGGCTTGGGTGCGGGTCGATAGCCTGCCGCAGGATCATAACACGCTCTTTTCGATGGCGCCCGTTCAGGTTGGCGAGATCCATTGGAAGATCGACAAGTCCGGCAAATTGCTGCTCGGGCTGCGGGCGGAGAAGCAGCTCGCCTTCGACGCTTGGGAGCGACTCGAAAGCCCCGAAATTGTCACATCGGAGGATTTCGGACGCTGGATTCATCTCGCAACGGTGATCGACGGGGAGAAGGGCCTGATGAGGCATTTCGTAAACGGCAAGGAAGTGGCCTCCGGCGCGATGAAGCGGCGACCCCAGGTGCAGTTCGGCTTGGCCAATCTCGGCAATGTCGATGCCGCCCAGCCGGACCAACGGGATAAAAACACCGTCCGCAGTTTCAACGGGCGGATCGACGAATTCGCGCTGTTCACGCGGGCCCTCTCGGCCAGCGAAATCGCCGCGATGCGCTGAACGAGAATCCCGCTCGCCAAGCGCGGCGCGGCCTGCCAGAGCTGGGAGGCCATGAGCGAGTCCCACATTCCAGAAGGTTACCACTCGGTCACTCCCTCCCTGACCGCCCGCGACGCGAACGCAGCACTCGATTTCTACGCCCGCGCTTTTGGTGCGGAGGTGAAGTTCAAGATGGACGATCCGTCCTCCGGCAAGGTGGCCCACGCCGAGTTCCAGATCGGGAATTCGAAGATGATGATCTCCGACGAATATCCCGACTACGGGGCGATCGCGCCGGAGATCGGCAAGGGTGGTGCCTTCATGATCTATGTCCCCGATGTCGATGCCGCCTTCGCCAAGGCGGTGGCCGCGGGCGCCACCTCCCTCCAGGAGCCGACCGACCAGTTCTGGGGCGACCGGGTGGGAAAGGTGAACGATCCCTTCGGATACCGCTGGAGCCTCGCCGCCCACGTGCGCGATGTCTCGCCGGAAGAAATGGACGCAGCCATGAAGGCTTGGGGTGAAGCAACTTGCTGATCCATGGCCAAGGTACTGGTGGTGTTCGCGCATCCTGCCTTCCAGCGGTCGCGGGTGAACCGCGCCTTGGTCAAGGTCGCGGAGTCGATCGAAGACGTCACCGTGCATGACCTTTACGAGACTTATCCCGACTTCCTGATCGACGTGCGGGACGAGCAGAAGCTGATGGAAGAACACGATGCGGTGGTGATCCAGCATCCCTTCTTCTGGTATAGCAGTCCCGCGCTGGTGAAGGAGTGGCTCGATCTGGTGCTGGAATACCGCTGGGCCTACGGCGAGGGCGGGGACAGGCTGAAGGGCAAGATCCTCGCCCAAGCGATCAGTGCCGGCGGACCGGAGGATGCCTATCGGCGCGAGGGCTCCAATTTCTTCACGGTCCGCGAGCTGCTGGCACCCTACGAGCAAACGGCGCGGCTTTGCGGCATGGGATATGCACAGGCCTTCACCGTGCATGGTGCGAATGACCTCAACCCCGCGGCGCTGGCGGAGTGCTCACAACGCTACGCAAGCTGGCTTTCGGCCTTGTGCGACGGCAGCGCCCCGCTCTGGTTAGATTCTCCCCTTTGATCCACCGTGGCCTTCGAAAGTTTCTTCGCCCAAGCCTTCATGTACCTCTCCGCTGCCTTGGTGGCGGTGCTGGTGGGCAAGCGCCTGGGCATGGGTGCCGTGCTTGGCTATCTCATCGCCGGTGCGCTGATCGGTCCGTCCGGACTGGGGTGGGTCGGCGGAGAGAGCGAGCAGATCACCCACTTCGCGGAGTTCGGCGTGGTGATGATGCTGTTCCTGGTGGGTCTCGAACTTCAGCCCTCCCACCTGTGGAGCATGAAGAAGCAGATCTTCGGCCTCGGCAGCTTGCAGGTGCTGGGCTCGACGCTGCTGGTGGCGGGCGCGGTGATGGCCTTCGGCACGGGCTGGAAGCCTGCCTTGGCGATTGGCATGATTCTGGCGATGTCGAGCACGGCCATCGTGCTCCAGTGCCTCACAGAGCGGAATCTGATGAAGACGGAAGCGGGGCAAAATTCCTTCGCGGTCCTGCTCTTCCAAGACCTGGCGGTGATCCCGATCATGGCGCTGCTGCCCCTGCTTGCCCTCAAGCAAGCCGCCGGGGGCCATGGCCACGGTCACGGCGCGGCGGCGTGGATGGAGGCTTGGCCGGCATGGACTCATCCCCTCGCGACGATCGGCGCGGTGGTGATCATCGTGCTGGTGGCGCGCTGGGCGGTGAGGCCCTTCTTCCGCGCGATCGCCAAGACCCAGCAACGCGAGGCCTTTACGGCTGCCGCGCTGCTGCTGGTGATTTCGGTCGCCCTGCTGATGACCAAGGTGGGGCTCTCCGCGGCGCTCGGGACTTTCGTGGCGGGCGTGGTGTTGGCGAACAGCGAGTACCGGCATGAGCTGGAAAGCGACATCGAGCCCTTCAAGGGCTTGCTGTTAGGTCTGTTCTTCCTGGGAGTGGGAACCGGGATCGACTTCGGTCACATCGGCAGGAATCCCGGCACCGTTTTCGGCGGGGCGGCGGGGCTGCTATTGCTGAAGGGCGGCCTGATTTTCGGGCTCGCCCGCTGGCGCGGGTCGAGTTGCGGACCGGCCTTGATCTTCGCCTCCGCTCTGGCAGCGGGAGGCGAATTTGCCTTCGTGCTGATCACGCTGGCCGCAGGCGTCGAGGTCTTCAGCGAGGATGTCTCGCACACCTTGGTCGCCGTGGTGGCCCTGACGATGGCGGCCACACCGCTGCTGATCATGGGCAGCCATCGCTTCACGGCCAAGGGCATGGCCGAGGCTCCGAAGGAGGAACGGGAAAGCGACGTGCGGGACGATGGCGCGCCGGTGATCATCTGCGGTTTCGGCCGCTATGGCCATGCGGTAGGCCGGCTGCTGCACACCCAGGGCATCGAGTCCACGGTGCTCGACAATGACGCGGACCAGGTCGATACCCTGCGCGAAATCGGCTTTCCCGTTTTCTATGGCGATGCGGTGCGGCCGGATCTCCTGCTCACGGCAGGCGCGGCCCGGGCGAAAATCCTGGTGATCGCCCTGCGGGACCCGGCACTGAGCCTCAAGATCGTGGAGGTGGCACGGAAGCACTTCCCCCACCTCAAGATCTTCCTGCGCGCGCACAGCCGGCGGGAAGCCTACGAGTTCATCGCGGCCGGCGAGGAGCGGGTCTATCGCGAGACCCTGGATTCCTCCCTGCGCATGGGTACCGATGTCCTGCGCATGCTGGGCCTGCCTGCCTACGCCGCGCACCGGGCCGCGAAACTCTACCGCAAGGCCGACGAGACCTTCGTCCGCCGCATGGTCGCCCACCGCAATAACCGCGCGACCTTCATGACCGCGGCACGGGCATCCCAAGCGATCTACGAGGAGGTGATGCGCGCCGATCCCCTGCAATCCGCGGACGAGGCCTGGACCCCGCCCGCCAGTGGCGACGGCAAGGACGACATGGTGCCCTGAGCATGCCTTCGGCGCATGCTGAGGCCAGCCAGACGCTATTTCCCAGAAGGGAGAAGGCCTGTCACGCTGGCTCTAGCAATCCCAATACTACATCAGCATGACCAAGGTCCTCGTCCTCTATTACTCCACCTACGGCCACATCGAAACCATGGCAGGCGCTGTCGCCGAGGGCGCGCGCTCGGTCGATGGGGTGGAAGTCACCCTCAAGCGCGTGCCGGAAACCATGTCCGAAGAAACCGCCAGGCAATACGGCGCGAAGCTTGACCAGGCGGCACCGGTCGCCGCACCGGGCGAACTCCCGGAATACGACGCGATCATTTTCGGCACGCCGACCCGCTTCGGCAACATGGCCGGACAGATGCGGAACTTCCTCGATCAGACCGGCCAGCTCTGGCTCAAGGGCGCCCTGATCGGCAAGGTCGGCAGCGTCTTCGCCAGCACCGGCACCGGCGGCGGCAACGAATCGACCATCCTGACCTTCATCCCGACCCTCCTGCACCACGGCATGGTCTATGTCGGCCTGCCCTACTCGGCTCCGGAGCTCACTGACATCAGCGAGGTCCGCGGCGGCAGTCCCTACGGTGCCGGCACCATCGCCGGTGCCGACGGCTCGCGGCAGCCGAGCGAGAAGGAACTCTCGCTGGCACGATTCCAAGGCAAGCACGTCGCCGGTATCGCCGCGCGCCTCAACAAGTGATCTACTGCAGTCGTGAGACCGCTCGCGGCATCCCTTCTGGCAATCAGCCTCGTCGTGGCCGCCTGTGCCCCGGCGAGGCTGGAGCGTTTGATCGAGAGGCGCTATCACCCGCACGCGGCGGAGACGGATAGCGATCTGGCCCGGGCCTTCGATGGGGCGAACGATGCCGCGGCCACCCGCCGCTTGGGGCGATGGATCGAGGAACTTCATGCCAGCGGGCGCATGAAGGGAGTGGTGCAGGTAGCCGGCCATCGCGTGCGCTTTCATCGCGGTGGCGAGGGCATCTTCTCGCCCGGTTATTTCGACAAGCTGGAATGCGCGGATCACTACCGGGTGGTGGGCTTGAAAGACCATCGCACGGAGGGGGTGGGCGTGACCATGACGGGCCACCGCGAGAACAAGCATGCGGAGCCGGTCGAGCAATGGTATCCGCCGGAAGCAATCACACGCACGGTCACGGCGGTGGCGGTTCCCGGAGTGAGGCGCAGCGGGATGCGCGAGGTGGAGATCCGGCTCTATAACCGGATGAAAACGGAAACGGTGGTGCTTGCAGGCAAGCGGCAGATCTTGGCCGGGGATTTCACGGTGTCCTTCGCGGGCCTGCTTGCGAACACCCGCGGCTTGGCCAGGAGCGCCCTGACTTCGGTATTGCAACAGGACACGGGGCGAAAAACCGGGTTCTACATGACGGAAGAGTACGATCCGCATCGTACTCCGTTGATCATGATCCACGGCTTGTTTTCGACTCCCCTGGCCTGGGCAGAGCTGACGAACGAACTGCGGGCGGACCCGGCGATCCGGCGGCGCTACCAGATCTGGCACTATCTCTATCCGACCAATGCGCCGCCGCTCTATTCCGCGCGGGTCATGCGCATCCAACTCGACGAGTTCCGGCGCTTCCTCGACCCGGGCGGAAAGGATCCCGCGATGCAGCGGACCGTGGTGGTGGCGCACAGCATGGGCGGACTGCTGGCGAAGTCGCTGGTGGTCGATCCGCGGGAGGCCTTCTGGGATCCGATTTTTACACGGCCGCTGGCTAAACTGGAACTCACGCCGGAGGAGCGGGCCATGATGATCGAGGCTTTCTACTGGAAACCCCGGCGGCACGTGGACCGGGTTGTCTTTTGCTCGGTGCCTTTCGGGGGCAGCACCTTTGCGGCCTCGTGGGTGGGAAGGCTCGGAAGGCTTTTCGTCGCTCCCAGCCGCGGCTTCAACGATTTCTTCGCCGGGATCGAGAAGAGGAATCCGGGCATGTGGCGGCCGATCTATGAAGATCCTTCGAGCGGGACCATCAACAGCGTCGTCAGCCTGACACCCAAGCAGGCCTCGATGGAGATCTTCCGGCAGTTGAAGATCGTCCCGGGAACCGCGACTCATGTGATCAAGGGAGCCCGCGACCTCTTCGTCTCTTCCTCCAGCGCCGATGTCCCCGGCGCCGAATCCACGCTGACGGTGTCCTCCGGCCACGGTTCCTTCCACGATCCGCAAGCGATCGCAGAGATCCGCCGCATCCTCGCCCTGCCACCGAAGCCTTGAGGTGAACAGTTCCCGGGAGTTGCGGAGCACAGCGACCCGGTCCACGGTCGTAAGATGCCTCGCGCCAAACCCGGATTCTTAATTCACAGGCTCGGCAAATGGCGGCGCGAACCGCTGGCACCACTGCTCTTGCTGGTATCGGCGGCAGGTATCTTCGGCTTTCTGGAACTCGCCTCGGAAGTCAGGGAGGACGAATTCCGGCATTACGATGAAGCCATCCTGCTGATGATGCGCGAGCCCGGAAACCCCGCGGATCCGATCGGCTCCGTGAGGATCGAGGAGATGGCCCGCGACCTCACCGCACTGGGAAGTTTCACGATCCTCACCATCGTCGCGATCATCGGGCTCGCCGCGGCTCTCTTCGTCGGCCGCTGGAAGCTCGCTCTCTCCGGGCTGATCTCGGTTCTCAGCGGAATGGCGGTCATGAATCTCCTCAAAAGCAGCTATGCACGGGCCCGGCCGGACGTGGTCGCCCATGCCACCACCTTTCACAATGAGAGCTTCCCGAGCGGCCACGCCACCATGGCCTCGATCGTCTACCTGACCCTCGGGATCATGCTTGCCCGGACCCAGCCGCGGAAGCGCGTGCGCATCTTCGTCGTGGCGCTCTCCATCCTGATCACGATGTCGGTCGGTATCAGCCGCATCTACCTCGGCGTCCATTGGCCGACCGATGTGCTCGGTGGCTGGGCGCTCGGCACGGTATGGGCCGTCCTGTTCTGGTTTGCCGCCGTAAAGGTGGACTCGCGCAGGGCGCGGCTTGAGACCGCACGTTCATGACCCGGGAAATCCCGTGGACCATTGATCTGCCGGGGTCCATCCTTGGGCATGTTCTTTCCGATCAGCGATGACGACCGGCACCTGATGAGCCCGGCTTGGGTGAGTATCGGCTTGCTCGTCGCAAACGTGATCATGTTCGTCGTGCAGCTCATGGATCCCGCCTTCACCTATGGCTGGAGTGTGATTCCCTATGAGATCACCCATGGCACGGACCTGACCCAGCCGGTGAGGCTGATCATCCCCGGCCATGGCTCGGAAATCATCCCGCAAATGCCCGGCCCGGTCCCGATCTACCTGACCATCTTCTCCGCCATGTTCATGCACGGCGGCTGGGCCCACATCGGCGGGAACATGCTCTACCTCTGGATTTTTGGCGACAACGTGGAGCACCGCTTCGGCCCCTTGAAATTCCTGGCCTTCTATCTCGTCAGTGGCATCGTCGCCACCTTCGCGCAGATCGCGACCGGGATGGAGAGCGTGATCCCGAACCTCGGAGCCTCCGGGGCGATCGCCGGCGTTCTGGGTGCTTACCTGGTCCTCTTTCCCCGGAATATGGTGAACGCCATCTTCTTCTTCCGGATCGTCTCGCTTCCGGCCGTTTTCGTGATCGGCATGTGGGCCGTCACTCAATTCGTCAGCGGATACGGTGCCATTGCCATGACGGAGCAGACCAGCGGCGGCGTCGCCTATGCCGCCCACATTGGCGGCTTCATCGCCGGAGTCGTCATGGGGCTCGTCTCACGGTTGAGCATGAAGAACCACGAGCCGCCCTCGGTGTTCCGGAAGATCTATGAAGAGCAGCCACGGGCGCGGCGTTACTGGTAAGGGGCACAGCGCTTCGCGTCATTCAGCCTCCCCCGCTACCTTCGAAGAAAGCAGCTTCGAACCAAGATCCAGCGGCCTGCCGATCAACACCGGCAATCTCGACTCCAGCCAATCCCGCGCCGCCACCGTCTTCACCGCGCAGGCCCATAGCGTGACGACGTGCCAGCCCATGACGTGCAGCTCATTCTCCACACGGGCATCGCGGGCCTTGTTCCCCATGATCTTGGCGGTCCACCATTCGGTCTTCGACTTCGGCATCTTGAAGTCCGGGCAGCGTTCGTGGCCGTGCCAGAAACAACCGTGGACGAAGACCACCACCTCATACTTCGGAAGGACCAGGTCCGGCCTGCCGGGCAGCGATTTGTTCTTCGGACCGCGCACCGTAAAACGGTAGCCGAGCCGGTGGAGCATCGAGCGCACCAGCAGCTCGGGCTTGGTATTCCCGCCGCGGATGCGGGACATCACCTCCGAGCGTTTCTCCGGTGACCAGATGTCGGCCATGGGAGGAGTAGCAAGGAGCAGGCAGCGGGTAGCAAGGAGTTAGAAGGCCGGCAGGGAATTTCTCGCCTCCGGGCTCCTCACAATTCAGGATACCACCATGTACCTGCCCTCCTCACGCCGCCGTTTCTTGTCGAATTTCACGCTCGGAGCCGCAGGCCTGTGGGTGCCGGGTGTTTTCGCGGAGGCGCTCACCCTCACGCCCAAGCAGACCGAGGGTCCCTTCTATCCGGTCGACCTCCCGCTCGATACCGACAACGACCTGATCCGCCTCAATGACGGGCTGACTCCCGCCCTCGGCGAAGTGACCCACCTCAGCGGCCGGGTCACCGATGCCAAGGGCGAACCGATCCGCAATGCGCTGGTGGAGATCTGGCAGGTCGATCACCACGGCGTCTATCTCCATAAGGGCAGCAGCGATGCCGAGAAGCGCGATGCGAATTTCCAAGGCTTCGGCCGCTTCATGACCAGCTCCACCGGCGAATACTACTTCCGCACCATCAAGCCGGTCCGCTATCCCGGCCGGACGCCGCACATCCACTTCGCGGTCAAGATGAAGGGCCGCGACAAGTGGACGACGCAGTGCTACATCAAAGGCGAGACCCAGAACGATACCGACGGCGTCCTGCGCGGCATCAAGGACGAGACCCAGCGCGCCTCGGTGATCGTCGATTTCGCTCCGCTGCCCGGCGTGGTCACCGGGGAATTGGCGGCGCGCTTCGACATCGTGATGGGCTTCACGCCGGCGGCATGAAGGAAGTTCCAAGTGAGAAGGACCAAGTCCCAAGGAACAGCCGATTGCGGCGACGTTTGAAAATCCTTCCTGCCTTCTTGGCACTTGGAACTTCTTACTTGGAACTTTCCCCCTACCGCACCTCCCATTCATGCTCGATGCCTTCCGCCGAGCGCGGTTCAAGGTGCGAGATTACCCTCACGTCCGGGCCTAACAGCGCCGCCACCTTGCCCTCCATCAGCGTGGCGATTTCGTGGGCATCGCGCAGCCCGGTCTGATCGGGGAAGACCAGGTGGAACTCCACCCAATGCGTGCGCCCCGAGTGGCGGTGGCGGAGATTGTGATAGGATAGCCCGCTCGGCGAGCACTCGGCATCCAGGCAATCGCGGAGTTCCTTCTCCACCTTGAGATCGGCCTCATCCATCAGGCCGCCGAAGCTCTCCCGCATCAGCTTCCCGCCGGTCCAGAGCAACTTGCCGGCGGCGAGCACCGCGAAGATCGGGTCCCACCATTTCCAGCCGGTCGTCTGGATCAGCACCAGCGCTGCCAGAACCCCGCCGCTGGTCCAGACATCCGCCAGCACGTGGTGGCCGTTCGCGCGCAGCACCGCGGAGTTCCGCTTCTTGCCGACGCGAAGGAGGGCGGAGCCGAGGAAGAGATTCACTGCCGCGGCCAAGCCCGTGAGGATCATCCCGATCCCAATGCTCGCGATCTCCCCGCGGATGAAAACCTGTCGGCCCGCATCATAGACGATCAGAAGTGCCGCAGCGCTGATCATGGCACCCTCGAAGCCCGAGGACAGGAAGGCCACCTTGTCATGCCCGAAATGATGGGTCTCGTCCGAAGGCTTGTAGGAAAGCCGCAGCGCCCATGCCGCGAAGGCTACCGCCAGGACATGGGTCACCGATTCCGCCGCATCCGAGTAAATGGCGGAGGAGCCGGTGATCACCGCCGCCGCGACCTTCACCACCAGCAAAACAATCGCCACGATCAGCGAAAGGCTCATCACCCGCGATTGGTCTTCTGACAAGCTGCCGTTCACGCTCACCCGGAAAGCCTGTGGATTCTCCGCGGCATGGCAACCTTCCGAAAAAGACCCTCGCTTCCAGCAACGTAAGTGATTGAATGCACGCAGCCCGAGTGAAGCGCGCCGCCCTAACATTCTTAGCCTTGGCTGCAATTGTTTGCGCGGTCTGCTGGCACTGGCGCGACAAGGCCACCCGGCTTTGGCAGCAGACGAGAACCGCGGTAGCAAGTCCCGCTGGCATCACCCCGCAGCCCGATCCTGCCCGCTACGCCACGCTCAAGGAGGAGGCGGAACGTTGGCGCACGGATCTCGCCGGCAGATATGCCAAGGCCCGCACGCCCGCGGAGAAGGACAAGGTGCTGGCGGAGACCCGGAACTTCCTGGAAACCCTCCTGCCCGAAATGATGCTCTGCTGGCTCGGCACGCCATGGAACTTCCACGGCACCGCCGAAGGCCCCGGGCAGGGCAATATCGCCTGTGGCTATTTCGTGTCCACGGTCTTGAAGGACGCGGGATTCCGCGTGGACCGCTACAAGCTCGCCCAGCAAGCCTCGCAGAATATCCTGCGCAGTTTCTTGCCCCGCGAGTCGCTGGACCTTCAGGTCGGCGTCTCCTACGACAACTACGCGACCGGCCTGAACAAGGCCGAGCATGGCGTGCGGATCGTGGGCCTCGACAGCCATGTGGCCTTTCTCGTCACCGGTCCGGAGGGTTTCCGCTTCATCCATTCCTCAGGATCCAAGCCCTGGTGCGTGGTGAACGAAGACCAAGCGGGCGCCGAAGTACTACGCCGCTCGAACTACCGCGTGCAGGGCCTGCTCACCGGTGACAAGGAAGTCCTCCGCCGCTGGCTGGGGGGCAAGAAGATCGGGGTGAAAGGCGACGGCCCCGCCACCGCAGCGGCCGGGCGCTGAGCGAAAGCGGGCCAGCCGCAGCACGGACGGCTCTTCCCTGGGAGCGCGGAGCCACCCGGCCCGCAGAATGGTCCCCAACTGCCCGCGACACGGAAAGGAATGCAAGCAAGCGACGGCGCTTTCCACTCCGCCGCGCTATGGGTAGCGCTGATTTGGCTGCTTCTGCGGGCAGTGCCTCCGCGCTCCCAGGCGCTGACGCGTCAGACTACCCAATGAAGTAGAGCCAATTTCCCCATCCTCCGGGATACAAAAAAGCACACGGGAGAATTCTCCCGTGCGCCTTATAAATTGGACGCAAAAACCGGATCAGGCCGGCTCGGGCTCCGGGACCTGCACACCGCCGGGCACCCGTGCAGAGATCGCTTCCGAATGGGCGTAGTCCCCTTCTGCCTGAAGCACCGCGCAGTAGTTCTCCGCGACGGCTTGCAGGTCGGAAGAATACTCGACGCCCAAGGCTTCGAAGGCGCTGACGGCCTTCTCAAAGTGGCGGCGGGCCCAGGCGCTGTCACCGGTGGCCAGCAAAGCCAAGGCGAGGTTGTTGTGGGATTGCGCGGTATCCGGATGGTTGTCGCCGAAGTTCTTGCGGCGGGCTTCCAGCGCCATCATGTGCATCTCGCGGGCCTGCTCGTGCAGCCCGGCCGATTGATAAAGCGCACCGATGTTGTTGCAGACCGAGGCGGTCTCTTCGTGATCGGGACCCAGCTCGCGGTGAAGGATTTCGAGCGCCTTGAGGTATTCCGCCTCGGCACCTTCCGTATTCCCCTCGTTGCGCTTCAGCACGGCGAGGTTGTTGGACATCGCGGCGATGTCGAGCGAGGCCTGCGGATCTGCCATCTCGAAGTAGCGGACGGCCTCCTGCCAGAGCTCGGCGGCGCGCTCCGGATGATCCAATTGGTCGTGCACCGAGCCGTAGCCGGCGTGAAGACGCCCGAGCTGGAGGCAGCGGTCCGGGCGGTTGTCGAGCTGGTCGATCGCCTGCTTGTAGTCGTCGCGCGCTTCCTCGAAGCGGCCGAGCAAGCGGTAGACGTCGCCGCGGACTTCCAGCGAACTGGCAAATTCGTCGATGCTATCGAGGTCGCTGTTGAGCGTCTGCTGGGCCTTGAGCACCGCGGCGGTCGCGGCATGGACGGCCTCTTCGAGGTCGCCCGCGGCAACGAGTTCGTCCACTCGGTTGCGGAGGATGTGAATGAGCGTGGTAGTAGGTGAGTCCATGGCGTGTATTTACTTTAAATCACCGGATTGGGATTCTGCAACGGGGAATTCCACTCCGGGTGAAAGTCGTTCGAGAAGCTGGGCGCGCTGAGGAGGAAGCCCGCCGAGGGCCTCGCGCAGGGCCGGGGCCGCATGTCGGCGCTCCCGGGCAATACCCAGATATTTAACCAATTCCTGCTCGAAATGCTTCAGCGCCCGGACCGAAGCCCCCTTTTCCGCCACATGGTCGAGCCCGCGGCGCAAAAGCTGGAAGAGGTCCGGCTCCGGGTGATCCCGCTCTACGGACAGCTCCAGCAGACGGCACCAATAGCCTGACAAAAGCATTGCATTGTAATCACCTCGGATCGATTCCCGGGTCGACGTGGGAGCCGATTCGCGGAGCTGGTGGAGGTCGCCGTTGCGGGCCGTCGTCCAGTGGATTTCGGCGTCGAAAAACAGGTCCAGTTTCCCTGCAAAAGGGCTTTTCGGGCTCCGCGCGCCCCTCGCCACCGTCTTGATCAGCCCGTGCCCGGCCGTGAACCAGTGGACGATCCAACTGGTGTCGGTCAGCTTCGTGAGCCGGATCAATATGCCTTGGCAGTGCTCCATCGTCGCGAGGTGGAAACCCGCCGGGAGCCGGATGGTTTCACCGAATGCCCGCCAACTTGCCCGGAATCCGCCGCACCGCAAGCTTTCGCATGCCGCGCGGCAATTCGAAATCCGCATGCGCCCATCACAAATTCACCCGCTGCTAGAATAATTCGCCCTTCGCCTCCTCATTCTTCTCCGCGATCAAGGGCGGCGGCGGCGGATCGAAGGCCGGCAGCGGCGCGACCAGATTCGCCGGCAGCGGGAAAACCTTCTCGTAAATTCCGTCCGCCAGCTCGTTCGCCTGCGCGTAGGCACCCTTCATCATCTCCAGCTTCGCATCGAGATTGTCGACGTAGTGCAGCGCGATTGCCTCGGGCGTCCGCGGCAAAGTGGGCGAGCCGAAGGCATATTCGCCATGATGACTGGCCACCAGGTGGAGCAGGTGCAGCCGCACCGTCTCGCTGGCAGGCTCCAGCGGCAGCCAGTCTTTCGACACCGGGGAATCCGTGACCTCGCGCCAGAGCTTGTTCACCAGCTCGATCCCCAGCGGGATGTGGCCCAACATTTCCCCATGCAGCGTGTAACCCTGCCCGAAACCGCGCTCCGGATACTGGTTTTCCCAGAGCTTGCCGCAGTCGTGGAAAAGCACCCCTGTGATCAGCAGGTCGCGATTCAATTCGGGATAGGCAGAGCAAATCAGATCCGCGGTGCGCATCATCTGCGCCACATGCTCGACCAAGCCGCCGCGGCGGGCGTGGTGATTCTTCCGCGCCGCCGCCGCACGCCGGAATTTCGCGCCGAGATCGGCGATAAATCGATCCGCCAAGGCATGTAGCCGCGGATCGCGGACGCCGGAGCAAAAGGCGCAGATCGTCTCCCAATCCCGCCGCTGCTTCTCCGCCGTAGCGGCATCCCCGGCGAAAAAGCTCTCCAAGTCCTCACCCGTCAGCACTTCCCAAGCAATGCTTGCAGCATTCACACCATACTGATTCTGGGTCCACTGCGCATCCATCCGCAGCACCGTCCCGTCCTTCATCAGGGTCGCCGCCTCGAACAGCGGGGCGTCCGACCATGCGTTCAGATTGAAGCTGCCGGTAGCGTCGGCAAAAGTCAGCACCAGGTAAGGCTTCCCCGCCTTGGTCTGGCGCTGGCTGCGCGACTGCAATTCACAATCGATAAACGCGACGAGCGCTTGCTCGCCCGCCTGTTCCTTGAGGGAGGCCACCGTCAGAAAATTCACCCGCGCAGCATCCATGCCGCGGGAACGGTGTCACGAACAGATGCCGACGCCTATCAACCGAGATCCCACACCTCCGCCGTGCGCGATGGCGGCTCTGCCACCGGCGGATTGTCCCGGGATTCCTCGATGTGCTTCTCGATGCAGCTCAAGATTGTCCCGAAGTCCGAGGTCTTGCTCACGAAGGGCAGGCCCCCCGTCTGTGTCTCCCCATCCGGCGTGTCCGGATTCTCCTCGACCAAGGCGGTCAGCATCAGGACCGCGACGTTCTTGAGATGCGGGTCGGCGCGGAATTGCGCGACCACATCCCCGCCGTCCATGCCGGGCATCACGACATCGATCACGCAGAGCTCGGGCATGAACTCGTGTGCGACCCGCAAGGCTTTGGAGGAATCGTTGACCTCCATCACTTCGAAATTTCCCACCTCTTCGAGGTTCGCCTTCAGCAGGGCGGTGAAATCCGGTTCGTCGTCCACGATCAGAATCCGGGTGGTATCCATGGTCTCCTTCACTAAGCCAGAACCGCGCCATCCGCAAGAAATGCCGGGACGCTGACGCGGATTTCCGACACCCCACCGCAAGAAATGCGCTGGAACTCCCCCCAAATCCGTGCCATCTTCACGTCATGCCGGAGGTCCCGAAATTTCCATTCAACAACCCCAAGCTCTCCAAGGAGGAGGCGCTGAAACTATGGACCTTGAACAACCCCTCGCCGCACTCGGCGGACGAATCCCTCCGGCGAATTGGGGTCGCCAGAGTCCCAAAGCCACTTACGGAGAAATCCGCGGAGAAGACGCGCGGCTAGGAGCTTGGGCGCGCAGGACAGGATGTTTCCTCAATGACACGGCAATTGCCGAGCTAGCTGATAGTGCCGACCGCAGGGATGGCGGCGAAGAACACGAAGTATTTCTCTACTCGGAAAGAGAGGCTGCTTTCGTCCTCCGGCTTACCCACGGCAACATGTTCGGTCATCCCGACCGGACTCCACGGGAGTATCTCTCCCGCTGGCGGACCTTCAACCAGCTCTTCCCCGCTGCCGCCGTCGAGTTCGAAGGCTATGCTCAGAACGCTTGGGGAAACGGCATCATCGTGACACGCCAACCCTTGATCAACGGGGAAAAGCGAAGCCTGGAAGCCATTGCAGAAGCCTTGCTGCCACTCGGTTTCGAAGCCAGTCCAGACCGGGACTTCTGCTTCATCCACCCGGCGAGTGCCATCGAAATCCACGACGCGCACGAGGACAACGTCCTCTTCGACGGCGACGGCAACATGATCCCGATCGATGTCTGGATCTACGACCCCAACGACCTCTTGGGCTAAGCTTCACCACCTCACGCCTTCAGCGTGATCGAAGCCCGCACTCCGCCCTCCGGCCGGTTCTCCAGCTCGAGGATCCCGTTGTGCAAGTCCACGATCTTCCGGCAGACCGCCAGCCCCAGCCCCGTGCCGACGCCGGTCGGCTTGGTGGTGAAGAAGGGGTCGAAGAGCTTCGACATGATCGCCTCGTCGATTCCGCTGCCGGTGTCGTCCACCTCGATCCGCACGATCCGGTCGCCCTCCCGCAAGTGACCCGTGGTGCGCACGCCCTCGTCCCGGCGCACCCCGCTCAGAGTCCGGCTGAAGGCGCGGACCGTCAAGGTCCCGCCACCATCCATGGCATGCATCGCATTGATCATGAGATTCACCAACACCTGCTCCATCTTGGTGGAATCCACGCTCACATGAGGCAAATCGGGATCGAGTTCCTTGACCAGCTCCACCCGCGCCTGCCGCAGCGGATACTCGACCAAGGCGAGCGCATCACCGATCACATCGGAGATATCCTTGGCCTCGACCGAGAGCTGCCGCGCCGAGGAATAATCCACCAACCCCTTCACGATCTTCTTCGCGCGATCGATCCCGCGCTTCATCCGCTCGATGGTCTCAAGGCCCTGCGCGTCGTCCTCCGGAATCCGCCGCGCCAGCAGCTCGATGCCCATCCCGATCATCGCCAGCGGGTTCTTCACCTCGTGCGCCACCCCCGCCGCCAGACGCCCGACCGATTCCATCTTCTCCGCTTGGATCAATTGCTCCTGCGCGCTGCGGAGATCGTCATTGGCGTGGATGAGATCGTCATTGAGCCGGTGCATCGATTGCTCCGCCGCCTTGCGGTCGGTGATGTCGGTGGAAATCGTCCCGATCGCCTTCAGCTCGCCCCGCAGGTCGCGCAGCGGGAACTTCACCGAAACGTAGGTCCGCGGCTCGTTGTCGACGTAGAGCTCCTCGTCCATTTGCAGGGACTCTCCGCGCTCCGCGACCAGCAGGTCGTGCTTGCGGAATTTGTCCGCTGCCGCCTTGTCCCCCATCAGCTGGTGATCGGTGAAGCCCAGCACGTCCTTCCGTTCCAGCGCGAAGAGATCCTCGAAGCCGCGGTTCACCATCAGGTAGCGGCCCTTGAGATCCTTCATCGAGATCACCGCCGGGCTGTTGTCGATCATCTCCTGCATCCGCTGCTCCGCCTGGATCGCCTTCTCCTGCGCCCGCCGCTGCTCGGTCACATCGCGGTCCATGCCGACGATCCCCCAGGCCCTGCCGTCGGCATCGCGCAGCAGCACCTTGGTGGTCACGAAGTAGTGGTGGTCGCCCTTGCGCAGTTCGAGCTGCCACTCGCGGTTAAGCACCGGATCGCCGGTCTCGATCATCCGCAGGTCCTCCTCCTTGCCGGTGCGCACCACCACTTCGGGAAAATAGTCGGCAGGCGTCTTGCCGATCATGTCTTCCGGACATTTCGCACCCACCCAATCGGCCATCGCCTTGTTCACCACCAGGTAGTGCCGCTCCAGATCCCGCGCGAAGATCTTGTCCGGGAAGCCGTCGATCAGCGAGCGCAGCATGTTGCGCTCGCGCTCCAGGATGTGCTGGGTCTCCACCAGTTCGCTCACGTCGCTCGACATCCCGAAGGTCCCGATGATGTGACCCTCGCGGTCGCGGAATGGCATCTTGTTGGTCAGCACCCAGCCGATCTTGCCGTTCGGAAAAGTCTCGCGCTCGACCAGCCCGTTGATCGAGTTGCCCGTCTTCACGATCTTCATCTCGTCCGCCCGCGCCTGGTCGGCATGCTCGGGGTCGAACAGGTCGTGATCGGTCTTGCCCACCAGATCCTCCGGATGCCCCCGGCCCACCCATGCGGCCATGCTCTGGTTCACCCGAAGGAAGCGTGATTCCTTGTCCTTGAAGTAAATATTGGCCGGGACATTGGCCATCAGCATCTCGAAGTAGTGCTCCAGCTTGTGATGCGAATCCCGCCCCTCGCGCAATTGTTTCTCCAAGTCGCGGTTCACCTCGGCCAACCGCGATGCCGTGCTACCGCCCTCCCCCGCAGCCATCTGCCGGCTCCTGCCGCCCGCAAGAAATCCCCCGGCGATCAGCACCGCCGCGCCCACCCCGATCCGCACCCCGCGGGCCGATGGCACGTTCATCAGGCAGACCGTCCCGCCGAAGATGACCAGCGCCGCGATGGCCGCGGAAGCACTCGATGACGAAGGGATTTTCACCCCTCTATCAGATCATCTCCGGCCAAGCTTGTAAACGACCCGTTTGGATCGACCGAACCGAAGCGGCGAGAGCTTGGAAATCGAACTCTTCCACCGATCACTGCTCACTGATCACTCGGCACCTGCCTTTCCTCGCGTTCCCTCCGCGACCTCTGCGCCTCCGCGGTTCGCCCCCCTTCAGCAAAGCCGCACCATATCCTTCACAAACTGGCCCCACAGGAACAGCAATCCCCGGAACGAATACTCGAAATGCCCGTCGCCCGTCGCGCGGATGATCCCGGCATCCAGATTGTGCCGGATCTGGTTCTTCATCTCGGCCTCGATCGATTCCTCGATCTCGTCCGGATCCGGCATCCGCAGGCTGTCCATATCGACATTCAGGCGCTGCAGGAAATCGTGGTGGTCCCGCAGGATGTGGTGGAAGCAGTTGCGCTCGCAGGGCACATGGTTCCAGCGCATGTTGCCCGGGCACTTCAGCGTCGGCGAGAAGGGGAAATTCGTGGTTCGCAGGATCCGCCCCGTTGCATCGCGGGAGGTCACCGAGATGAATGCGAAGGCCACGTCGCCCTGCTCGCACAGGCAGACCGCGCTCACTGCCCGCTCCTCGGGATGCCAGAAGAGCCGGAAATACTGCTTCATGCCCCCCCATTCCCAACCGCAATCATCCACGTGCTCGAATCCGGCCTCCTCCATCGCCGTGGCCGCTTCCACCGCATTCGGGAAAAATGCGGGGTCCGGCACTTCCTTCTGCCGTAGCCGGTTCTCGAGCGGCAGCCGCATCCGCCGGATCCGCGTCAGCAGCTCGACCCAGGGCAGGAAAAACCACACCGCCACCCCCGCCGCTCCCCACCACCAGCAGGCGGTGAGAAAAAACAGCGCCAGGAAGCTCGCCGTCAGAAACACCACCGCCCCCGCCTTGCGCACCACCGCCTTTCGCGCCGAGCGCAGGCCGATGGCGAGGACGAAGAGTCCGATGACGATGAGGCATTTTTGCATGGTTTCCGGGAGGGCGGAAACCAAACGCCCCCAGCCCCGGCGTCAAGAAGGACCTTGAGGGGCGAGTGATTGCCGACGCCGGACTTCTCCGCGCGATTACCGCACCTGTCCAGTGAATCGTTTCCCAGCAGGAGGGAAGACGAAACAGACCTCCGCGGGAAACCGCCCGCGCCCCCACTCGGGGGAATCGCACCCGAAAAAGCGCTTAGTGCCGCCGGCGCAGGAACCCCCGCGCTCCAAGCACCCAACCGCATCGCCGCCGGGAATCTCGCATGAATACGACCAAGTGCCGGGAGCCGCAGGATCCTGGCACTTCTTCGAAAAAGCCGTAGAACGGCGACGTCGCGTTTCCTTGCGCGCCCATGACGCCACGTTACATTTCGGTTAGGCGGCGCGGTCCCTGCTACCGCACCTCCAAGCACCATCATGGCCATCGAGCGTTACGAAAATTTCACCCCTTCCATCGCCACCACCGCCTTCGTCGCGGCAAGCGCCGACCTCATCGGCCGCGTCTCGGTCGGCGATGAAGGCAGTGTCTGGTACAACGCGACCATCCGCGGCGACATCAACGAAATCGTCGTCGGCCCGCGCTCGAATGTGCAGGACAATGCCGTGCTCCACGTCTCGGAAGACCTCGGCACCTACCTCGGCGAATTCGTCACGGTCGGACACTCGGCGATTCTCCACGCCTGCACCGTGAAGGACGAAGTGCTCGTCGGCATGGGGGCCATCATCCTCGACGGCTCGGTGATCGGCGAGCGCTCGATCATCGGTGCCGGCTCGCTCGTCACCGGCGGCACCGTCATCCCACCTGGCTCTCTCGTCATCGGTTCGCCGGCCAAGGTCGTGCGGACCCTCTCCCTCGACGAACAGGCCAAGGTCAAAATCTGGGCCGAGAAGTACATCGTCCAGAGACGCAAATTCCTGGAGCGGGCATGAGGCAATGCCGTTCAGGCCCGGAACAGCCTTTCGTTCCCGATTCACGGACAACCCTCTTGAGAGCGCGGAGCTACTGGCCCGCAGGACGGTCCCTCGCTGTCTTGGACACGAAAAGGTAGGCAGCCAAGCGATGGCGCTCTTTGTTAGCATCGTTGCTCAGGCTGCTTCTGCGGGGCAGTGCCTCCGCGCTGCGGAACGACCGCCTTGTCCGGATGGCTCGATCCCCGCGAAGGCACGTGGACTACGATCCACTTCGCACCATCTCAACGCCTCATTCACCGCTATGAATATCAAATGAAATAGATATTTAAGAAAAGCGAATTGTTAGAGTGAATATTGACATTTGTTAGTATTTTGGCTTCAAGATTTAGGGTCGCCATGCACTCCCACACCCTACATGAACACACCCCTGACCTCCCTGCGTCTGAAGGCTCTCTTCCTTCTGGCCGCGGGCTCCTACCTCCCGCTCCCGCTTCATGGCGCGGAGTTCGCCTTCGACCTCCTGCCGGAGGCTGAAAACCAGCAACTCGGTTCAACTTTCGCTGCCGTCGGTGACGTCGATGGCGACGGCACCGCCGATGTCGCGATCTCCGATCCAAGCTACCTTGCCGAGGGCCTCTTCGGTTCCGGCGTAGTCTTTATCGTGAGCGGCGCAGACGGTTCGCACCTGCGCACCTACCTCCCGGAGGCCTCGGTCTCCTCCCAGTACTTCGGGATCTCGCTCGCCGCTCTCGATGCGAATGGCGATGGCACCATCGACCTCGCCGTCGGCTCGCCTGGCTATGCTGGCGAAACCGGCTACGGCACCGGCACGGTCCGCGTCTATTCCGGCACCGATGGCTCGCTGCTCTCGGCGGGATTCGGCACTGCCAGTTCCCAGTTCGGCGGCGCGATCGCCAATGCCGGCGACCAGAACGGCGACGGTGCGGATGACCTCTACGTCGGCGCTCCCATGGCCTTCAGCAACCGCGGCGCGGTCTTCGTCCAGTCCGGTAGCGATGGCTCGATCCTGCGCACGATTCAGGCGGATATCACCTTCACCACCTTCGGTACCTCTCTCGCCGCTGTCGGCGATATCGATGCCGACGGTAAGCCTGATCTGGCCGTGGGCGCTCCCGCCTACCGCGTTTCCGGGAATTACCTCGGTCGCGTCCTGCTGATCCGCAGTTCAGATGACACCACGGTCACCCAATTGCCCGGCACCGGCAGCAGTCCCCGCCTCGCCTACACCCTGGCCCCGGCGGCAGACGCGAATGGCGACGGCGTTGGCGACCTGCTGGTCGGCTCCTACTCCGGTGGCACCGCGCTGCTGGTCTCCGGCACCGACCTCACCACCATCCGCGATCTCTCGATCACCGGCCTGCCGACCTTCCAACCCGTCAATGTCGGCGGGGGCCTGGACTTCGACGATGACGGTGTGGAAGACTATCTGATCGGCTCGCCCGCGCTGAATACAGCCACTACTCCGAACCCGTCCGGCGGTGTCCGCATCATTTCCGGCCTGGATCAGAGCACGCTCTTCGAGCAACTCGCCTCCGCGCCCTTCACCGGCCTTGGCAGCGGCATGAGGCCCCTTCCCGGCTTCGGCTTCGCCTTCGGCGAGAACTCGCTGACCGACGCTGAAACCGGCGGTCGTGGCATCGGCCACTTCTGGAGCATTCCTCAAGAAGACACTCCCCCACCACCGGTCGACACCGATGACGACGGGATCTTCGACGACGTGGATGTGGTGATCAGTTCCATCATGGACACCACCGTCGGCATCCTCGGCGTGAACAGCAGCGTGCCGAACCGCGTCGATGCCACCGGCACCACCCTGGCCGACCGCTACGCCGCCCTGCCTGCCTTCAACAAGAAGAAGCCAGCGCAGTATCTCGTCGCGGTCACGCTCCTGACACTGGATCTGACCAAGAAGGGGCTACTGACCACCAAGGAAGCCACCCGCATCGTCGCCGCCGCCACGGTCGGCGTGATCCGCGGCGTCCTGTGCCGCTGAAGCATCCCAACTCCCAACGCCCCGGGCACAAGCCCGGGGCGTTTTTGCAGGGAGGGGCCCCAACCGGAGTGCCTCCGTCAGCTCGCTCGCCACTTCCGCCCCGCTCATCCGATTCGGATTCTCTTCATCCGTATACCTCCGGTCATCCGCGATTGAATTGCTTTTTCCCTTTGCCAACCCTGACGGAAAGCCAAGGAAATGTCCCGACTACCTATGCGCACTACCTACGAAGAGATCGAAGCCGAGTGGGAGCGGCTCGCCCGCGGTCTTGGTGCAGCATTTCCACCAGAGGCAAAGGCGACAATGATGGCGAAGATGCAGCATGGCTGTGGCTTGCCTGTCACGGCGCGATGCATGCACTGCGGTGAGTTGATGCGCGTAACCGACCACGGAACGGCTTGGACCATGAGTTGCCCGTGCGGTCGGTCGAAAGACACAATAAGAGGACTATGACCGCTAGCTATGCTAGCTAGCGTTTGCAAACGGCTGCGACAGATTGCAATCCGACCTCGGATTTCTCGCTTCACCAGCCCATCGCAGGGCCAACTTCTCCCGGCAGCGGCGTGAGCACGCAGAGCAGGGTCGAACATCTATCAATCCCTCTTCCAGTCCCGTTACAACCCGCCTTGAATCTCCGCCCAGCCATGCTCCACCACCTCTCCTTCGCCGTGACCGACCTCGCCCGCTCCGCTGCCTTCTACGACGCGGCCCTCACGCCCCTGGGCTACGTCCGCGTTTGGGATGACGACGAAGCCGTCGGCTATGGCCACGCCGGCGGTGGGGACAAGTTCGCGATCAAACTCCGCTCTGAAGTGATCGTGCCGGGCGAAGGCTTCCACATCGCCTTCTCCGCACCCACGCACGATGCCATTGATGCCTTCCACGCCGCAGCCCTCGCCCACGGTGGCGAGGACAATGGCGGCACCGGGTTCCATCCCGAATACGGCGATACCTACTACGCCGCCTTCATCATCGATCCCGACGGCTACCGGATCGAAGCGGCACTTCACAAGAATACCTGAGAGCCACTCACAGCAACTCCATCTGCATCTTCTCCTCCGGCTCCTTGAAGCGCACACCCACACCTAACAGCCTCACGCCCTTCCCCTCCCCGCGCAGCCAGGCCTCCTTCAGCAGTTCCTCGAAGATCTCTCCGTCCACGACCGCGTGGGCACGCTCGGCGGTGGTGCGGGTGAAGTCCTCGAACTTCAGCTTCAAGACCAGCGAGCGGATCTGCCGGTCGTCGTGACGGGCGAGATCCTCC